>JBJEIW010000033.1:0-18004 GCA_051877435.1 Candidatus Ornithomonoglobus sp. | reverse complement strand
CCCTTTTTGATAATTGCCTACGGCAATTCTAAAAAAGGGGGGCAAGTTGTACAAATAATAATTTACTGCTCTATAACCGCTTCCTCTGTATCGGCGTAATCGTCATAGGACATCTCAATAATCTTAAAGCCCTGCTCCTGCGGCGCGGCAATTGCCGTTGTGCCTACATCGGAAATATCGCAGCTTATATTAAACGTCATTGTGTGTCCGTTTCCGGTAAATGCAACCGTCATTGTGCCGTCACGGAATGTGCCGTCCTTGTTTACGGTGTAGTTCATTGTCATATTGTCAAGTATCGGATCATTGCCCATGAGCGCGGTATAATATGTGCTGTCTGAGGGGTCCTGCGAACGGTCGATATCCTCGGTAACGGTATTTCCGTTTTCATCAGTGTAGGCAACAGAACCCTGAGCGTAGCTGTTTTCCATTGAGAAAAGCATACTCAGTCCCGCGTTTACAAGCTCCGGAATCTGTACACTGTCAAGCGTTATGCTGTAAGAGGCGGAGTCATCACTGTCATCGGTGCAGACAAAATTATTTCTTAAATCACCCACAACCGTGTCGGAGGCAAGCTCCATAAAGCGGATCATCTTATTTGCCGTTTCGCGGTCCTCCGTCTCAACATCCCACAGGTTAGGCTTTGTGCGGGGATAAGAGTAGCTGTAGTATTCGTTCTCTCCGGCCGAAGGATTGGTTGATTTTGCGAGTGAATACTGCCTTCCGCCGCAGTAATAAACATCGGTGCGGTACGGCTCCGCTCCGGATAAGGCGCTGCTTGTGGAGGTGTGCGCGATGCCGCCGTCGAGCGCAAGCTCATGCAATCCCTCCAGCTTCAGTATTTCCTCACCGTCAAGCCCCATTGACATCACGGCGCTTACGGTGCAGTTTGTATAGTCGATCGTGCCCAGTATTGATTTCTTCAGAGCGTCATAGCCGTTTGCCGTCTGATAGCTTGCGACTGCCGCTGTTGTGAGCATACATACGCCCACCGCGCCGCTTATCAGCGCCATTGTTTTCTTGCTTTTCATATTTATCTTCCTTTCAGGTTTATACTGTAACCGGTTACAAGATAATCATAAATCCTTACAATAAAAATTATATAATAAAAGAATAAACTTTTCATAAACAAATTTAAATTTTTTATAAATTTATTTCAAAAAATGAGCAATACTAAGAAAAACAATGAAAGGTAAAGACTGATATGGACTATTTAAGGATATTTCTTTCAAGCCTTCTGTCGCTTCTGATGCTGTTTGTGAGCGCGAAGGTCATAGGCAACAAGCAGATGTCGCAGCTGAATATGTTTGACTATATAAACGGTATAACAATAGGCTCCATTGCGGCGGATATGGCAATAAATCTCGATAATAACATTCTGTTTCCGCTGATTGCGATTGTTGTGTATACGAGTGTAATCACGCTGATAGGCTATATAGGCTCAAAGAGCGTTGCCGCGCGGCGGATTCTTACCGGAAAGACTATAACGCTTATGGATAAGGGAAAGCTTTATTACGGTAATTTCAGAACGGCAAAAATCGATTTAAACGAGTTCCTCACTCAATGTCGTCTGAACGGCTTTTTTAACATGGATGATATTGAAACGGCGCTGCTTGAGCAGAACGGTATGATTTCATTTATGCCCCGCTCTGTTTCCCGTCCCGTTAATCCCAAGGATATGAACCTGACACCGGGACCGGAGCGGCCGTTTTACTGCATAATCTCGGACGGACATATATTAAATGAAAATCTTTCCGAATCCGGCATAACATTGGAAAAGCTCCATTCCGAGCTGAGGTGCCGCAAGCTGGATATAGAGGAGGTTTACGCGGCGTTTACGGACGGAAATAAATTCTGCGTTTTCCCGAAGATAAAGGAAGCGCCCAAAAATGATATTACACAGTAATTATGAGAATAATAGTTTTGTAAGGAGGCGATTTGCTTTGGCAGAAAAAGCTAAAATTGATGTTAAACAGATGATTGACGGTTATGTCATCAGGGCGCAGAAGGCGCTTAAGGAATTTCTGAAAATGGATCAGGAGCAGGTGGACAGGATTGTAAAGGCTATGACGCTTGCCGGACTTGAAAAGCATATGGAGCTTGCAAAAATGGCGGTTGAGGAAACCGGCAGGGGAGTATACGAGGATAAAATCACGAAAAATATGTTCGCGACCGAGTATATTTATCATTCGATAAAAAATGAAAAAACGGTCGGTGTAATTGCAGAAAACGAGCTTGAGGACTATGAGATTATCGCGGAGCCTGTGGGCGTAATCTGCGGCGTAACTCCGGTTACAAACCCGACCTCGACAACGCTTTTTAAATCGCTTATTTCAATCAAGTCACGAAACCCGATAATTTTCGGCTTTCACCCCGCGTCCCAGAGATGCTCCGCGGAGGCGGCGAGAATTGTCTATGAGGCGGCGGTCAAGGCGGGCGCGCCGGAGCACTGCATACAGTGGATAGAGCATCCGTCGGTTGAGGCGACAAACACGCTAATGAATCATCCGGGCGTTGCGACCGTGCTTGCGACAGGCGGCAGCTCAATGGTAAAGGCGGCATACTCAACGGGAAAGCCGGCTCTGGGCGTAGGTCCGGGCAATGTGCCGTGCTATATTCATAAGTCCTGTGATATTGCCCAGGCGGTGAATGACCTCATAATTTCAAAGTCCTTTGACAACGGTATGATATGCGCGTCGGAGCAGGCGGCGATTGTTGACAAGGAATGCGCCGATGGCTTTGAGGTGCTTATGAAAAAGGGCGGCTGCTATTTCCCGGACGAGGAGGAAATCAAGCTGCTGTCCGATTTCTGCGTGGATGCGGAAAAGGACGCGATAAATGCCGATATTGTAGGAAAGCCCGCGGCGTGGATTGCCGAAAAGGCGGGGCTTAAAAATGTGCCTAAAGGTACGAAAATACTTGTATGCAGCATTAAGGGTGTCGGAAAGGACTATCCGCTCTCGCGAGAAAAGCTCAGTCCTGTTCTCGGCTATATTGTTGCCAACAGCGAGGACGAGGGAATAGATTTAGCCGAGAAAATGCTTGAATATAACGGCATGGGACACACGGCGGTCATTCATGCGGAGGATAAGGATGTGATAGACCGCTATGCCGCGCGGATGAAGGCGAGCCGCCTTATTATAAACTCTCCGTCCTCCCACGGCGCGATAGGCGATATGTATAATACAAATATGCCGTCGCTTACCCTCGGCTGCGGCAGCTACGGCGGCAACTCGGTAAGCGGCAATGTGTCCACGGTGAACCTCATAAACGAAAAGAGAGTTGCAAGGAGAAGGATTAATATGCAGTGGTTTAAGGTTCCGGACAGAATTTATTTTGAATACGATTCAATTCAGTATCTTGAAAAAATGCCGGATATATCCCGCGCGTTTATAGTAACCGATCCGGGAATGGTGCAGCTTGGATATGTGGATAAAATACTGTATTATCTGAGAAAGCGCCCCGAAAACGTGCGTTTTGAAATCTTCTCGGAGGTTGAGCCGGACCCGTCGGTGGAAACGGTAAACAAGGGCGCGGAGCAGATGCGCAAGTTTGAGCCGGATGTTATAATAGCTCTGGGCGGCGGCTCGGCAATGGACGCGGCTAAGGGGATGTGGCTGTTCTATGAGCACCCGGAGGTGGACTTTAAGGGACTGCATCTGAGATTTCTCGATATAAGAAAGCGCGCGTTTAAATTCCCGAAAATGGGCGTAAAGGCAAGAATGGTCGCGATCCCTACCACATCGGGCACCGGCTCGGAGGTAACGTCCTTTGCGGTTATATCCGATAAAAAGAACAACATGAAATATCCGCTTGCCGACTATGAGCTTACGCCGGATGTCGCAATCATTGACCCGCAGTTCGTTCTCTCGCTGCCTAAGTCCGCGACAGCCGACACAGGTCTTGATGTTCTTACCCATGCGATAGAGGCATATGTTTCTGTTATGGCATCCGACTATACCGACGCGCTCGCGATAAAGGCGTGCCAGCTTGTGTTCAAGTATCTGCCCAGAGCCTACCGCAGCGGCGCGCAGGACAGGGAAGCGCGGGAGAGAATGCACAACGCAAGCTGTATTGCCGGAATGGCGTTTACAAACGCGTTCTTAGGCGCAAACCATTCAATCGCGCACAAGATAGGCGGAGAGTATCATATACCACACGGCAGAGCCAACGCCGTGCTGCTGCCGCATATGATACGCTACAACAGCACAATGCCGACAAAGCTTGTGTCATGGCCGAAATACCGCTGCTTCATAGCCGACAAGAAGTATGCCGACATTGCGGAATACTGCGGCTTTAAGGGCGAAACAACAGAGGAAAGCATTGATAACCTCATAAGAGCTGTGAGAAAGCTTATGCAGGAATGCAATATGCCTATGACCTATGCCGAATGCGGAATAAACGAGCACGAGTATATGTCAAAGCTCAGCGACCTTGCAAACAAGGCGTTCGAGGATCAGTGCACAACCGCAAATCCGCGTCTGCCGCTTGTAAGCGAGATTGAGGAGCTTATGAAGAAGGCATATTACGGGAAATAATATAGCAGATAATAAGCCGAAGGGTCACAGCAGTGATTGATGCGACCTTTCGGTTTTCTCTGAATACATATTTAAAAATCATGACGTGAACCACAGGGAATATTGTATTTTTCGAAGATTAAAACAATATTCTCAATTGCTTCAAAATCAGAAAGAGAATCATCTTTTAAAACAGATTGAATATCAGATAATACAGAAATGGCTGTTGTCTGCACGATTTCATTTATATCAATATCAGGATTTTCAATATTGTTTATGATGAGTTCAGATATTACATTTTTCAGAAGATCAATTTTTATATTCATTGTACTTACTCCGTTCTATGTATTTTATATTTTGTATCATTTTTACAACCGATTATATCATAAAAATAGTGTAAAATCAATATGTGAAGTGCAAAAAATGAGACAAATTATGGGGTGATACTAATAAAACAGAGAATCAATGCGAACGGTAAAAATCTTATCGGTAAAAGACTGAGGGGATTGAGAGCCGATAAAGGTTTATCACAGCGAGACTTGGCGCGTGAGCTTCAGCTTATCGGAATGGATATGGATAAGAATGTGATTACAAGAATAGAGACAAATAAGAGATATGTTACCGATTTTGAGTTACAAGCGTTAAAACAGATTTTTGGTGTTTCATACGATTACCTTATAGATGGTGCAGAGTAAAATATAAGTGCATCATATAGGAGAATTGTCTGTGTTAATAATAGAAGAACACAGACAATCCGCCCTATATATCTATTATTAATCTATAATACTGCCATCAGTGGAAATTACGATAACCTGCCACGGAATGAACTTGCCGCTGTTCTGAAGCGCTGTTTTAACAGCATGCTCGATACCGCTGCAGCACGGGACCTCCATACGGACGACCGTTACGCTTTTTATATCATTTTCGCGTATGATTTCGGTCAGCTTTTCGGAATAATCCGCGCTGTCAAGCTTGGGGCAGCCAATCAGCGTAATGCGGTTTTTAATGAATTTTTCATGGAAATTTCCATAGGCATATGCTGTGCAGTCCGCGGCGATCAGCAGATTTGCACCGTTAAAATACGGCGCGTTTACCGGCACAAGATTGATCTGCACAGGCCATTGTGAAAGTCTGCTGCCTATTACCGGAATATCTTTTTCAATTTGATTTTCACACTGTATTTTCTTTATATTTGTTCCGGGGCAGCCGCATGGCATGGCTTTCTTTTTCTCCTGCTGCGCGGCCTTTACGGCGGCCTCGTCATATGCGGCAGCCTCCCGCTCCGTAAAGGTAATGGCTCCTGTAGGGCATGACGGCAGGCAGTCGCCAAGACCGTCACAGTAATCATCTCGGAGAAGTCTTGCTTTCCCATTTACCATGCCGATCGCTCCCTCATGGCAGGCAGCGGCGCACGCTCCGCAGCCGTTGCATTTTTCTTCATCTATCTGAATAATTCTTCTTATCATTATGTTTTCCTCCTGTATTTGTTTTTGCATAATCTTGATTTTGCAGGTTTATTATAATATAATAAAACAAATAAGTCTGTTGTATTTACAACAAGAGGAGAGCAAAATGAAAAAATATTTTCAGATTCTAAAGCGGTCAAAGCTGTTTGCCGGAATAAATGAGAATGAAATTGAGACTATATTGGACTGCCTGTCCGCTAAAACGCAAAGCTATGTCAGGGGAGAATATATCTTCTGCGCCGGAGAGTATATATCGGCGGTGGCGCTGCTTTTAGAGGGCTGCGTGTATATTCAGCGAGAGGATTACTGGGGAAATCTGAGTATATTAAACAAGCTTTCCGAAGGCGAGGTTTTCGGTGAGGCGTATGCCGTACCGGGCAGCAGCGCGGCTCTGAACAATGTAATTGCAGCAGAAAACAGTACCGTATTATTTCTTGATTTTAGCCGTATTCTTACAGTGTGTAGCTCCGCGTGCCGATTCCATTCGGCGCTTATACAGAACTTGTTTTCCCTGCTTGCCGAAAAGAACAGAATGCTTGCGCGGAAGCTTGGGCATATGTCACAGCGCACCACGCGCGAAAAGCTGCTGTCATATTTATCCGAGCAGTCGGCAAAAGAGGGGAGTACCTCTTTTTGTATTCCGTTTAACCGTCAGCAGCTTGCGGATTTTCTGGCGGTTGACAGAAGCGCTATGTCAAACGAGCTTTGCAAAATGAGGGATGAAGGTTTGCTTTCATTTAACAGAAATCACTTTGTTTTGTTATAAAATATAAATATGGACAAAACGGCGGGGGCATGGTATAATATAGATATATCAGAGTACAGGACGGATTTAAATGAAGATTAAGATAGTATACGCGGACACTGAGCAGCCGTTTAGCGTTTATGAAAAATATCTGCCGCTGGTTTCGGCACAGAGGCGGGAAAGAATAGCGCGTCTGCGCCGTGATGGAGCTAAAATAATGTCGCTGTTTACCGGACTGCTTATAAGAAAAGAGATTTCGGAGCAGCTTGGTATTCAGCCTGAGGAGCTTGCGTTCGGCTATGGTGAGCACGGCAAGCCGTATCTTCTGAATAATAAAGATTATCATTTTTCGGTTTCACATTCGGGTAACTGTATTGCCTTTGCGGGCTGCGATACTCCGGTGGGGGTAGACTTGGAGCGTATCCGCGCGGGAAAGCTTAAAATAGCGAAAAGGTTTTTTACGGAAAATGAATGCAGCTTTATTGAAAAGAGCGCGGAGCCGGATACGGAATTTTATAAAATATGGACGGCAAAGGAAGCGTATGTAAAAATGCTTGGCACGGGACTGTCAAAGTCGCTTACGTCGTTTGATGTTCTGGATAACAGCTTAAGCTGCGGCTTTTACACAAGGCTTCTGTCCGGCTATGCTCTTACGGTCTGCGCGCAGCAGAGAAAGCTTAATAATGTTGTAACGGACGAGGCGGATATTGACAGTCTGCTCGGTATTTATTGAGCTTAGAGAATTTCTCTCAAACAGCATTGATGAAAGGAGTTTAGATTATAAGAATGAAGGAATATCTAAAAAAAATTAATGAAGTAATCAGCAGAGGAAAATACAAGGACACATGGGAATCGCTTCAGCAGTACAGAGCTCCCGAATGGTACGAAAAAGCGAAATTCGGAATTTTCATTCATTGGGGAGTGTATTCCGTTCCCGCGTTCGGAAGCGAATGGTATTCGCGGAATATGTATATACAGGGCAGCCGTGAGTACGAGCATCATATAAAGACGTACGGCCCGCATAAAGATTTCGGCTACAAGGATTTTATTCCGATGTTCAAGGCGGAAAAGTTCAACGCGGACGAATGGGCGGAATTATTTAAGCAGGCGGGCGCGCAGTATGTTATGCCTGTTGCGGAGCACCATGACGGGTTTCAGATGTATGACAGCGAGCTGTCGGAATGGAATGCGAAAAAAATGGGGCCTAAGCGCGATGTTTTGGGCGAGATTTTCAAGGCGTGCGGCGAAAAAGGGATGGTAAGCGGCGTGTCAAGCCACAGAGTGGAGCATTGGTTTTTTATGGGGCATGGAAAAGAGGTTGACTCGGATATAAAAGAACCGATGAAGTGCGGGGATTTTTACTGGCCGGCAATGCCCGAGAAAAATCATCATGATTTATTTTCTGAGCCGACACCGTCTGAGGAATATCTTGAGGACTGGCTCTGCCGTTGCTGCGAAATAGTGGATAAATACAGACCGAGGATAATATATTTTGACTGGTGGATTCAGCACAGCAGCGTAAAGCCGTATCTTAGGAGGTTTGCCGCGTATTATTATAACCGCGCCGAGGAATGGGGCGAGGGCGTTGTGATAAACTATAAGCATGACGCATTCGCGTTCGGCACAGCAGTGGTGGATATAGAACGCGGACAGTTTGCGGACAGCAAGCCGTATATCTGGCAGACCGATACGGCGGCGGCAAAAAATTCGTGGTGCTACACCGAGGGAAATGACTATAAGACCTCAACTCAGATTATCTGCGATTTAGTCGATATAGTAAGCAAAAACGGCAGACTTCTTCTCAATATCGGACCAAAGGCGGACGGTACAATTCCCGATGAGGATGCAAATATACTGCTTGAAATAGGAAAGTGGCTGAAAATCAACGGTGAGGCGATTTACGGGGCAAAACCGTGGAGAATGGCGGCAGAGGGACCGACAAAGATTGTCGAGGGACAGTTTGCCGATGCGGAGGCAAAAAAGTTCACCTCGGAGGATATACGCTTTACAGTGAACAACGGCTGCATTTACGCGATCTGCCTTAATATGAAAGGAAAAGACAGCGTGTGTATAAAATCTCTTGCCCAAACCGCTGATGCGAATAAACCGGATTTCAGCGGCATTATTAAGGCTGTGGAAGTGTTGGGGTATGACAAAGCTCCCGAATGGAGCCGCGGCAGCGAGGGACTGAAAATAAAGACGATTAATGTACAAGCGGATACGCCGGTGGTGTTCAAGGTGTATGTTGAGTAAAAAATTTAAAGGAAGTATTAGTATGAAACCAATAAGCCCTAAAATTCAGAATTATTATACGCAGACAGGCATTGAAAATGACATTGAATTTATGTGGAAATACGGTGAGAGTGAGCACCGGCAGAAAGCATATCAGATTTGCATATATCATAATAACAACGTGATTTATTCCACCGGCAGAGTGGAATCAGGCGAGCAGAACAATATACATCTGCGCCTTGATTTAAATGAACAGACAGAGTATGAATTTGATGTCCGCGTATGGGACGAGAATGGAAATTCGGAGATTTCCGATAAAGCAAAATTTATTACAGGCGTTAAGCAATGGCGCGGTATGTGGATAGGAAACAATACAAAAAAGCCGTTCGTTGCGCGAAAAAGCTTTAATGTCCGTAATCATGAAAAAGCAATTTTGTCCGTATGCGTTCCGGGACAGCTTGAGGTAAAAATAAACGGAAGAAATATAAGCCCATATACATACGAGGGAAGTCAGACCGATTTTAACAAGCATATTCATTATCATACATATGATGTGACGGAATTTATTTCTGAGGGCGAAAATGAAATCACAATAGAGGCGGCAAACGGCTGGTATATCGGTGATGATGACGGCGGAAAGCGATATTTCTATACGATGGACAAAGGGTATCAGCCGTTCGGTGAATATCTTGCGGTAATTGCTCAGCTGAAAATCGGCGATGAATATATCGCTGCGGACAACACATGGCAGGTGAGCCGTTCAAAAACTGTGCTTGCCGATATTTACGGCAGCGAGGACATTGACGGCACCGTAGAGTATGAATGGGCGGCGGCAAAAACGGTAAATCCGCCAAAGGGAAAGCTCATTCCGTGCGATTATCCGCCGGTAGTACGAAAATACTGTTATGAGCCGAAAAGCGTTGACAGAGAACGGATGATATTTGATTTCGGACAGAATATGTCCTCACAGTTTTATTTGAAAATAAAAGGCGAAAAAGGTCAGAAAATAAAGCTGATACCGGCTGAAAAGCTGTCAGAAAACGGCGATATTGAACAGACGGTCGATACTTATTCAATACTGACCTTAAGCGGCGGAGAAGATATATTTGAACAGCGTTTTTCGGTAAACGGCGCAAGGTGGTACAAAATAGAAGGCGCGGATTTTGAGCAGATTACGGAGTTTAAATCGTATTTTGCCTCATCATCGGCGGAGGACTGCGGATATTTCCGCTGCTCTGACGAGAGAATAAATAAAATTTACGATATAATATTAAAGGCAATCGAAAGCAATATAAATCATTCGCACACAGACTGCCCGACGATTGAAAAGCTCGGCTGGCTTGAGCCTAATCACCTGATGGCGTGTTCGGTTATGTATAATAAGGATGTTGATATGCTGTGGTCAAAAATAGCTATGGATATGCGTGACGCGCAGTATGGGGAGAATGAATTGGATATTGATAACGGCGCATTTCCCCATGAATATAAAAGCGGACTGATACCGTCAATCGCGCCGAGATACGCAAAATTTACCACGGACTGGAAGGAGGGCAGCTTCTGGGATATTATACCATGGGGCAGCTCGATAATTCTTGCGGCGTATGAGCAGTATCGTTTTTACGGCAACAAACAGGTTCTGGAGGACAATTACGAAAGCGCGAAAAGGTATATTGAATATCTGACCGCCCAGTATAACGATTATAACCGCCTGTACGGAAAAGACGGCGACGAAAAATTTATCTGCGCCGGGCTCGGTGACTGGGGAATTGAGCAGAACAAGGGAAGAGGACGTAAAAATATTGAAACGGCATTTTATTATCATGATCTTATGACTATGGCGAAAATTTCCGAAATCCTTTGCAGGGGAGATGAGCGTATGTTTACGGCTCAGGCGGAAAAAGTAAAGCAAGGATACAATAAAAGTCTGCTTGCTACGGACAATGGCGTATATTACCGTGACTGTGACAGCGGCTCTGTAACGCAGACAAATCAGGCTATACCATTGTGTTTTGGGCTTGTTCCGAAGGAATATGAGCATGGCGTGTCCGAAACTCTTGTAAGCTTATGCGAGGGCAGCCATTTAACCTGCGGTGAAATAGGACTTGTATATATTCTGCGCGCGCTGTCTGCGGCTGGAAGAAACGATATAATTTATGATATGATTTTAAAGGATTCACACCCGTCATATCTGCGTTTTGTAAATATGGGAGAAACTACTCTGCCTGAGTTCTGGCGTGATGATGCGCGCAGCCGAAATCACGATATGATGGGACATATTATGGAGTGGTTCTTCTCGGAAATCGCAGGCATAAAAAGCAATGACGGATTTAAAAGCGTGACCGTCAAGCCAAGCTGCGTCGGGTTCATTGACAGCTTTGAATGTGTATACAACAGCATACGAGGAAAAATAAAGGTATCTTATTCAAACGGCAACCTGGATACGCATATTTGCAGTAATATTGAAGTTATACATATGAAATAGAATTGTCTCTGACATTAAACGGAGCTGATGTTGATTTCGACGAAAATAACAAGTACACAATCAAAAATGCCGCAGCAGGCGCAGAGTATGTATTTATTAAGTAAATAGTTTAATGTTTTACAAATATTATTATATAAGCTGACGAAAGCACACCACAAAATAGTTTAAAACTGTTCTGTGGTGTGTTTTTTTATCTTATTATTTCTGTACGAATGTATTTATTTTGTCGGCAGAAGCTTGAAAAGCGACGCGTTTGCGTATGCCATTGTTCCGGACTGAACAAAGAATACCGTTGAGTCAACAGGAGCGGTAATTTCAGTTTTTACCTCAGCTGTAAACGGATCCATTATCCTTGCGAGAACGTCCCCCTTGTTTACGAAATCGTCCGCATTTACGAGACATTCAAATATACCCGCCGTCTGAGCTTTGAGTGTTACGAGAGCGCTTTCATTGAATACTGTTGAAATATAGCCGCGGCGGTCATTGTATTTAATAATGCCTGCGTTTGCGAGAAAGTTAAGCACTGCGCGCACAATTACGTCAATATTTGCCTTGTCTATTGTGTCGGTTGAGTTGCTGAATACAGAGAAGGCTTTTGTATCCCACAGCTGCCAGTTGTAGTTTAGGGTTGTCGTATCATAAGGCTTTGGGTTCCTGAGGACAACATAGGAGAGTCCGAACAGCTTTGCCGCCTCAACATCCTCATAGCCTGTCTGCATCATTCTTATATGAGGCGCAAAACGACCTGGAAGGTAATTGGAGGCAAAGTGAATACCGTACTTGTAGCCCTGAACCGCGTCAAAAACTCCCGCCGCGATCCTTTGAGTTGTCTCACCGAGCTTATAGCCGGGGAACATTCTGTTTACATCTGTGTTGTCAGTAGGCCAGAAGCGCTTTTCAATATTCATTGAATATGTATTGACCGCCGGAACGACCATAACAGATTTACCCTCGGCAAAGCCGCCTGTATTCTCAATCTCTGCGAGCTTTTTTATAAGCGTGGCGCAGGCGTACATCTGCTGCATTTCGTTGCCGCGGATGCCGCCTAAAATGCAGGCGGATTTTTCTCCGCTGCCGAATACAAAGCCGTCAACGTGCATTTCGTCGCGGTATATTGTGCTTAGCTTAAAAATTGTCTGTCTGTTCATTCTTCGATCCCTCCGAGTATTCTTGCAATAAGCGAGCCTTCATCAACCACAGGGTAATCCCTCAGCGTAAACAGCAGTCCGTCGCACGGTGATTTGATTTTGTGCAGAATTTCGCCTGTGAGCGGACTTACGATATCACCGATATACTCGTCTGTCTTCACATAGGAGTTATGAATGACTTTGGGAATAAATATGCCTGATGACGCTGCATTAATGAACTGAACCCTTTTATCATATGAGATGATCGGCTTTCTCGGCTCCGCAGCCTCGCCGCTCCAGATACCAAGACGCTTCATAAGCGAGAAAATGCCGTCAGTGAGCTGATTTCCGTATTCCTGTGTAATTCTCATGCCGACACCCATTTCAACAACGAGAACGGGCGTTCCGACCGAATTAAGGGAGTGGGCAAAGGTGGACTGCAATACCGTTGCGGCTTCATGTACCCAGATAAAGTCCACATTGAGCTTTTCTGCCAAGGGGACGAGGGTTTCCGCTGACGCGTGGTTAATTCTTACCTGAGGGATTTCGGTAAGAAAAATATTGCTTGCATGAATGTCTATAGCCACATCTGAGCCCTTGACGTCCTCTATAACCTTCGCGGCAACGTACTCCGACATTGAGCCGTCCTCATTGCCGGGGAAAATCCTGTTCATATCAAGGTCAAACGCGGGAATACCGCGCTGTATTGACGCGATGCCGAGAGGATTTATTGCCGGATATATGTCAACAATGCCGGTAAGGTCCTGTATGTTTTCCTGTATGCGGCGCTGAACCTCATAGCAGACATACTGACCTTCAAGCTCGTCACCGTGAATGCCTGTTACGATGCTTATTCTCGGACATTTGCCCTCCGGCATTGAAAGGGGTGTAATTCTGTGTTTTTTCAGTTCAAGCTTCTCGTTGACAGGAAGCTCGACCGATACTATTGTTTCAATCATTTTATCAGTAATTCCTTTCATTTCGGTTTGACTATTACGCTGATTTCCTGATGCTGCCGCGCGAGACCGTGAAATATTCCCTTAGAGACTATTGTGTCAGAATAGTCCCTGCCGTGAGAAAGCTTTATATAGCTTTCATCTATGAGCAGATTATTTGTGGGGTCAAGTCCGTACCAGTAGCCGTTGCAGTATACCTCAACCCATGCGTGGCTTGCGCCCTCACCGATCATCATTCCAACTACATATCTTGCAGGGATGCCTGCCATGCGGCACAGGGAAATCAGAATATGCGCGTAATCCTGGCAGACACCGCGTCGTTTGAGCAGCGCCTGCTCCGCGGTAGTGGTAATATCGGTTGCTCCCGGAGCGTAACTCATTGTGTGGTATACCGCGCGCATAAGATACAGAGCGGCTGTGTAAGGGTCAAGTCCTTCGGCGCATTTGCCGTGCAGCTTGTATAAGCGCGTAAGCTCAGAGCCGGGGCGGGTGAATGCCGACTGGCAGCGGAAAATATCCGTAAAAAACGTGTTTTCCGATTCTGTATGCTCATTGCAGGCAAAGCCTGTTTCAACAACACCCGAAAGACACGCGCAGAAATCAGCGTGTGCCTCCCGTAAACAGCCATATACAGTTTTATTCCCGAAAACATCTGATTTATAGCTTTTTGAGCATTCGGGGAGAATCTCAAGCTGTGAGCTCATTACGCGCTGGCGCTGTGTGTCGGGGGGCATACATTTCAGTGCGTAATGATGGTTCACTATTGGCAGACTATAGGTCTGCTTCATGCTGTAGATAAATTCAAGTATCATAAAATTAGAAGATTTTTTCTGCCATTGCAAGCAGATCGCTGTAGTTTACTTCGTCTTCTTCAAGCATCGCGTCGAGGTGCTTGAGCGGCGCCTTTTTATATGTAAGTGTGCTGCGAACCAGACGAAATTCAAAGCGGTCAAGCTGTATTCTCAGCTCCTCAATCGGATGCTTTAAGCGGATGTACATATCAAGACGCTCATAGCGCTTACCCGATTTTGTTATGTTTCTAGTGTTTTCTGTTGCGATTTCATCGTCAAGACAGCCCCAGAATGCCAGAATATTGTCAAGGACCTTCTGAAGGTCAAAAATAGGCGATGTAGACCGGCTTGCCGATTTCATTAAGTCAATAGCCATATGAATATACGCGAGAGTGTCGGTGCCGATTTCGTCACGAAGAATAATTGCGTTGTCAAACGCGTGGTTGATGTTGCTGATTATCGAAAACGGGTTCGATTCGTCATACGCGTAGCTGTATACAAATTCTCCGCCTGATTGGAAGTTGCCGGGAAAGCCTATTTCTTCACAGACCTCCTTGTAATAGTCCGTTTCGGAGTCAATCATCCTGTCATAGCTTTTTATATAGTCCTTGAGCGAGGTGTAGGCTCTTTCGATATATCTTCCGAGCCAGAACAGCCGCTCCTTTTTTTCTACTGTGATAATACCCATGTGTCCTTAAAGCCTCCTCCTTGTGATGAGTTTACTATAAATGAATCGGGATTACGCGAGAAGCGCGTAAGTCCGCTCTTCCATACCTTAACGTCCCTGCCGGCGAGAACAAAAGCTCTTAAATCCGCCTTCCGCGGTACCGGCTCGCCGTTTTCAAGAATATCAAGATCTAAGAAGTCAATGACCTCCTGAGCAATAAAGCGCCGCGGCTCTGCCTTTAACAGGGCAATGAAATCCTCCTTCTGCTGCTTTGACATACTGCTGCCGAATACAACGCCGTAGCCGCCTGCCTCCGCTACATCCTTCAGCACGAGCTTGTCAAAGCTTGCGAGCACATACTTCATATCCTCCTCATAGAACGGGAGATATGTGGGCGCGTTATTGGTGATACATTCTTCGCCGAGATAGTATTTGACCATCTTCGGAACAAAGTAATATATGCCCTTGTCATCCGCAACACCGTTACCGGGGGTATTAATTATTGCAACGTTCCCCTTGCGGTATGCGTCAAATATTCCCGGAACACCTATAACGCTTTCGGGCAGGAAGCTCATCGGATCAAGATATTCATCTGAAATCCTGCGATAAACCGCGCCGACCCGCTGCTTTATACCGCTTCCGCAGTCGAGATAAAGAATGTCATCCTCAACAAAGAGGTCCTTGCCGGTAACAAGCTCAGCGCCGGTTCTTTCGGCAAGATAGCTGTGCTCAAAGAATGCGGCATTATAGCGTCCCGGCGTAAGAATTACGTTTATTCCGCCGCAGTTTACATAGTCCATAGTCTCCTTAAGAAGCGCGGCATAGTCACGGTTGTCGGAAACCCAGTTGCGTCTGAAGGTTGTAGGGCTTACTATTCTGCAGAGGTCTCTTGCGATAAGCGGATAGCTTGCCCCTGACGGTATTCTGAGGTTATCCTCAAGTATGTACCAGTCTCCGGTCTTTGCCTGAACAAGGTCAATGCCGGATATGTGGCTTGCAATCCCTTTGGGATGCTTAATGCCATCGCATACCGCACTGTAGCCGGATGATGAATAAATGAAGTCGGGCGGGATAACACCGTCCTTAACGATCTTTTTATCCGTATAAATATCCTCAAGGAACATATTGAGCGCTGTAACACGCTGCTGTAATCCCTTGTCAAGAACATCCCATTCCCGCTTTGCAATGACTCTCGGAATAGGATCGAACGGAAACAACTGTTCTTTGAAGGTTCCGTTCTTATATATACCGAATCTTACGCCGTTTCGCGCCAGAAGCTCGTTTATCTGTTCGGTATGCTCATATAGCTCATTCATAATCAATCACCTTTCTGTAACCGCCGGTACTTACCATATAAATACAATAAAAAACGGTGTTTCTGCAAAGAGAAACACCGTTGCTTCATATAATCTTTATTGTAATCATATCTTACCACTTTTTTTTGAGTTTGTCAATATCTATCATAAATTTTTTGTTTATCTTTTTATATATTCAAAAATCTTATGGTTTGTTGAGAAAAAACGTATATTCGCATCAAAATAGAGATGCGAGGTATCGCCTTCCTTTGACGCTGTACCACCGTTTATTTTATTGCGGGAATCCCATGTTGTGTCAACAATGACCCAGCGGTTGTCAAGATAAACCTCGTTCCATGCGTGATTTGCCTCATCCGCGGCAAGGTTTGTGTCATTCCATACCGTATCTTCACCGTCAATGACTCCAAGAGCATAACCTGTTACAACATTGCAGGGGATGCCTATTGAGCGGCAGAGTGAGGCGTAGAGGTTTGAGTATCCGAGACACACTGCGCGCTTTGCGGAAAGAACCTCTGTTGCAACATAGGGAGCGGTGTTTGTTGAGCCGTTTATGCTGTCATTATCGTAATATATGTTGTCGCATATCCAGTCATGGAGGATAAGCGCCTTATCGTAGTCGGTCGCGTAGCCTGAGGTGATAGACTGCGCAAGCGCTGTTACCGTGTCGGTATCGGAGCATATCGCATATGTACTTCTGAGCGCTGTGCTTATTGATTTATCCTTTTCATACGCGGCAACGTTTTCCTCGTAGACAGGAGAAATGACAGCGCTCCAGCTGCCGTCGGCAGCCTGTGTTAAATATATATAATTATATACCATGCTTGCAAATTCGCCAAAGCGCTCCGGACCTGAAAATACGGCAAACTGATAGGCGCCGTCAGGGATCCTTAGAATTTTTCTGTATTGTCCGTCGGCATCGACCGAATCAACATATTGATTAAGCATTTCGCCATTACTGTCAAGGAAACGATAAACCAGATATTTTTCATTTACGTTGTGCGTAACGCCGTAAACATCAAGCTCATTGCCGGACACTGCGACGGAAATATTCTGCCCGTTATAGAAATTGAGCATCGAGTCGCTTGAATAGTATACATTTGCCGCTATATCGTCGGGATCGATAGGCAGCTCCGTATGACGGATGCCTGCCCAAAGCTCTGAAGGTGTCGGAATATTTGAAAGCTGCTCATTAACATCATCGGAAAGGCTGCTTATAAATTCCGAAACATACGGATAATGCTTATCAAGATAGGGTATATATGTACCTATTTCCTGAAAGAAACGCGTTTTTGCGTTTATGATAAGAACTGCAATCAGCAGGAGTATAACTATCTCAAAGAATCTTCTTATATGTTTCATTCAATCTCACTCCTTAATAGAAAAGGGTAAAAAAAATGCCACGACCTAAGTTTTCTTAAGCCACAGCATCTTTATTGGAGGCGGCACCCGGATTTGAACCGGGGGATAAGGGTTTTGCAGACCCGTGCCTTACCACTTGGCTATGCCGCCATTTTGAAAACAAAAGACGCGAAAATATTGAATTACGCGTCTTTTGTGATTGGAGCGGAAGACGAGATTCGAACTCGCGACGTTCACCTTGGCAAGGTGACGCTCTACCACTGAGCCACTCCCGCATTTGGTGCTTCCGGGTGGAATCGAACCGCCGACACAGGGATTTTCAGTCCCTTGCTCTACCGACTGAGCTACA
>JBJEIW010000032.1:0-3981 GCA_051877435.1 Candidatus Ornithomonoglobus sp. | reverse complement strand
CATTTTTTAGTGTAACAGAGCGGACTTTTTTCATTTATAAGTGGCAAACTTGGGTAATTATCCAAAAATATTGTCTGATGCCGTTATGTGTGATATAATATATTTGGTATATTATATTCAGGAGGTAGCAATATGTATAACAGGCATTTAGAAACATTTATTTGTGTTGCCGATTTGGGGAGTTTTTCAAAGGCAGCCGAAGCATTATACATATCCTCTACCGCAGTAATTAAGCAAATAAATCTTTTGGAGCAAGAACTTAATTTACAACTTTTTGACAGAACGCACAGAGGAATTAGCCTTACAAAAGCGGGACGTTCTATTTACGGAGACGCAAAATATTTGATACAATATTCAAAGGATTCGCTTATACGTGCGAATAACGCAATGCAGGGCGAGGAAAAGGTTGTAAGAATAGGAAGCTCGCTTATGACCCCTTCGCAGTTTATAATTGAACTGTGGCCGAAAGTAAAGGAATATTGCCCCGATATTAAGTTTCGGATAGTGCCTTTTGAAAACACACCCGAAAATGCTCGGGAAATTCTTTCAAATCTTGGCAAGAATATTGATATAGTATCAGGCTGGTTTGACGAGGGATTTTTAGATAAAAGCGGCTGTCAGGCATTAAAGTTAGAGGACGAACCGATAAGCTGTGCAATGTCAATCAATCATCCTCTTGCATTTAATGAAAAAATAAAAATATCTGACCTATATGACGAGAATGTAATGCTTATAAATCGCGGCTGGAATAAATACTGTGACGTAATACGTGACGAATTATGGTTTGAACATCCGCAGATAAATATAGTAGACGTACCATTTTTCAATGTTGATGTGTTCAATCAATGCGAAAGCAGCAATAATATTTTGATAGGATTCCCTAAATGGGAAAATGTTCACCCTATGCTTAGGTTTGTACCTGTTGAATGGGGACATACCGTCCCATTCGGTATTTTACATTCACCTACCCCATCTGAAGCTGTATCGGAGGTTTTAGAAGCTGTAGCAAAGGTATATAATTTGTAATACATATAAATATAAAATAACGCTTATTCAAATTATCCGTTTGAATAAGTGTTATTTTTTTGTATAAACCTTTTCGTTATAACTGATAAACTTTTTGATACTTCTGTTTTTATAAACCTCATGTTAAAATAAAATCAAGATGACAGAAAGGGGAAGCAAAATGAACAATTTTATTTTTGAGAACAGCACAAAAGTATGTTTTGGAAAAGGCTGTGTAAAAGAATTTCTTGCCTGCAAACTAAACCCTTATGGCAATAATATAATGCTTGCTTATGGCGGAAATTCAATAAAACAGAACGGCATTTATGACGAAGTAAAAAGTATTCTTGAAAATGAGGGTAAAAACATCATTGAATTTTCGGGGATTATGCCGAACCCGACATATAAAAAAGTTTTGGAGGGTGCAAAGCTCGCAAAAGAAAACAATGTTGATATTATTTTAGGTGTCGGCGGCGGCTCGGTTATGGATTGCTGCAAGGCTATATCATTGGCGGCGGCTTATGAGGGCGACATTTGGAGCGATTATTGGGAAAAGAACGGTGTAATTTATTTTGAGCCTGTTCCTCTCGGTGTAATCGTAACTGTTACAGGAACGGGCAGCGAATGCAACGGTGGTGCGGTAATTACGAATGAAGATAAGAAAATTAAAACCGGACGCGATTACCCGAAATGCAATCCTAAGTTTGCGCTTATGGATCCCGAATATACAATGAGCGTTCCAAAGCTGCAAACGGCGTCCGGCGGTTTTGATATTTTATCGCACATTATGGAAACTTATTTCAGCAAGACGGACGATGATACGGAATTTTATATCCATTAAATCCGTCGGAGGATATTATTCAGTTTTTGGATGCACTAAAGGAGTTTATATAAATTCAGTTCAAAGTCCGAGCATAACAGCCCAGACTTTGAACTTTCACCCTATTTCAGACATTCACCGTTGCTTTCAATCACGTCTTTATACCAGTAAAACGATTTCTTTTTATATCGCTCCAGAGTTCCGCTGCCGTCATCATTGCGGTCAACATATATAAAGCCATAGCGTTTTTTCAGTTCCGCTGTAGAGGCTGATACAAGGTCGATACAACCCCAAGTGGTATATCCCATAATCTCTACGCCGTCCTTTATCGCCTCGCCGACCTGAACAAGATGGTCTTTAAGATACTGTATTCGGTAATCATCATTAACCGTCTTTCTGCCGTCTGCATCCGTGACAAGCTCATCAACCGCGCCGAGACCGTTTTCCACGATAAACAGCGGCTTCTGATACCGGTCATAAAGTGTATTAAGCACATATCTGAGTCCCTGCGGATCAATCTGCCAACCCCATTCGCTTGCTTTAAGGTATGGATTGGGAATGCCTCCGAGAAGATTTCCCTCTCCTGCCTGCTTTGATTTGTCAGCACTCTCGCATACGCTCATATAGTAGCTGAACGAGATAAAGTCAACCGTATTTTTCAGAATTTCCTCATCGCCGTCCTCAATCTTAATTTCTATGCCGTTTTCCTCAAACAGACGCTTTGCATATGACGGATATTTTCCTCTTGCGTGAACGTCAGCAAAAAGCATATTTTCACGATCGCGCTCCATTGCAGCAATTACATCATCGGGAGACGGTGTAAACGGATACACAGGCATTGCAAGAATCATACAGCCTATCTTGAAATCGGGATTTATTTCATGACCTATTTTGGTCGCCAGCGCGCTTGCCACAAGCTCATGATGAATTGCCTGATACAAATCCTGCTTTGACAGCTCATCCGCCATTTTCTCTATCGCGCCCGACAAAAACGGCGCATGAGTAATGGAATTTATCTCGTTAAACGTCAGCCAGTATTTTACCTTGTCCTTATAGCGTGTAAATATTGTACGGACATATTTTTCATAAAAGCCTATAAGCTTTCTGTTTGTCCAGCCGCCGTATTTGCGCGCAAGGTTCAGCGGTGTTTCATAATGCGAAATCGTGATAAGAGGCTCAATTCCGTATTTGTGCAGCTCGTCAAAAACCTTATCGTAAAATTTAAGTCCCTTTTCGTTAGGTTCGTCATCATCACCGTTGGGGAAAATCCTTGACCATGCAATTGATGTGCGGTAAACCTTAAAGCCCATTTCGGCAAACAGCTTTATATCTTCCTTATAGCGATGATAAAAATCTATTCCGACAAGCTTCATATTATCCGGCGTGGGCCCCTTTGTCGGCGGAGTTTTCAGGCCATGCGGCGTTACATCCTGCGTTGATAAGCCTTTTCCGTCCTCGTTATATGCGCCCTCGTACTGATTTGCGGCTGTTGCGCCGCCCCATAGGAAATTTTCCGGGAATCTCATTTTATACTAACCCCTCTCTTAATAGATAGTGATATAATGCTCCTACCATGTTCGAATCGTTGAAAAACCTGCACTGTACCACCTCCGGAATCGGAAGTGCGGGATTATACTTCATGATTGTCTTGTCATGAACGCATTTTTCAAGGCTCTCCCTCACATATTCCAGCAACAGATTTTCGCGGCTTATTCCACCTCCAAGAGCCACCCTGTCACAGTCCAGAATTATATTCAGATTAAAAATATTAACAGCAACTCTCATTGAAAAATCCTTAAGAACGTTAAGCATCTTTTCATTACCGTTATTTATTTCCGCGAATATTTTTCTTCCGTCCAGGCTTGTCATTCCGGTATGACGCTCCGCCATTTTTATAAGACCCGTAACGCTGGAGGAAAAGCCCGCCATATTATCCTCTCTGCCGAAACCCTCGATACTGTTATTGATATAACTGAACTCTCCGGCGGAGAAATGCCTGCCCTTATAAAGCTTTCTGTCAATCATAATTCCGCCGCCGAGACCCGTTCCCAGAAGCATAACAATTCCGTTCCGGCAGTCCGAAAGACTGCCCTTCCACATCTCGGAAAGAATAGCGCATTTGCCGTCATTTTCTACATATACTTTAGTCCCACATT
>JBJEIW010000031.1:0-4022 GCA_051877435.1 Candidatus Ornithomonoglobus sp. | reverse complement strand
AAGCCCTCCTGTGAATGTATATATCTATACCTTTATTATACATATATATGCGGCGGTTTGTCAATGGTAACCGTAAAAACCTTGACCGCATATAATTTACTACTTGACACGGCAGGCAAAAATGGGTATAATAATATTGTAAACCAATTATGGGGTGATAACGCGAAAAATAAGCAGCGCATCTCACTACCCTCAGCGACTTGAAGTATACACATACATCGGCGTCGCTTCGGGCAGCAATCTGCTTGCTTCTTTTCCGCGTTATGATGTTACTGATTTAGGATGGCAGAATGGAGAATATTATGGAGCGTGAGGTAATAGAGTGTTTAAGGGATATGCTTAAAGGCTCACGGCTTTATCAGATGTATGAGTTTGTTCAGCATGGAGATACCGAGTGTCTTGCGCATACTCTGGCGGTGGTTTACTGCGCCCTTGATATTGCGGAAAGGTTCAATATCAGCATAAGCAAGAGTGAGCTTATACGCGGCGGGATTCTTCATGACTATTTTTTGTATGACTGGCATGACGGAAAGCCGGAACGGAGGATTCATGGCTTTACACATCCGCATAAGGCGCTGCGCAATGCCGAAATGGATTTTAATCTGACTGATATTGAGAGAGATATAATTAAGAAGCATATGTTTCCGCTTACAATTATACCTCCTATGTGCCGTGAAGCGTGGCTTATATGTCTGGCTGATAAGATATGCGCTTGTCGTGAAACCGGAAAAAAGAATACTTATCCGGAAATACGCAGAATGATGAACAGACAGAAGAGGTTTTTAGTAGGAAAAAGGAGAGGATAACAATGACGTTATCACAATATTTTGTATGTTTTATTATATATGGCTTTTTCGGCTGGATATACGAATCACTGTACTATTCGGTTCAGCTCAGAAAGCCGGTCAACACAGGCTTCCTTCATGTATGCTTTTGCCCTATATACGGCTTCGCATGTGTTGGAAACGTGATATTGTTTAAAAACATTGAAAACAGTGTGATTATATTTGTTACAAGTATGCTTGTGATTTCACTGCTGGAATACTTTGTTTCATGGATGCTTGAAGCATTGTTTGAAAAAAGATGGTGGGATTACAGCGGATGGCCGGCGAATATAAACGGCAGAGTAAGCTTACTGTCCTCACTGGCATTCGGTGTGATGTCTGTAGCTCAGATGAAGCTTTTACATCCGTCTGTTGCAGGGTTTATAATAAGATTGACAGAGAAATATACATATATAACAATACTGTTGTTTATGGCAATTATCATTCTTGATCTTCTTGTAACGGTTAGGGATATGGATAAGAAGGACGGTAAGCTTTGGTTTGTAAATGAGCAGACGTCAATGTTCCAGAATGCAAATGAGAAGCTTTCGGAAAAAGTCAAGGTTATCACGGATAAATACAGTAATGCCAAAGACAGAATACGTAACAGAATAGGCAGATGACAAGGCATGGGAGATATATAATAATGAATAAAACAAAGCCTAAGAAAAATTCTAAGCTTTCAGGCGCGTTTGACAGCGGGGTGGTTAAAAAAAAGGAAAATAGTCGGCCCAATGAGACTATAGGCGGGAGCATTGAAAGACGCGCAAAGCTTTCAAAACTAGGAAGTAAAAAAGCAAAGCTTGCACTGATCTTTCTGATTAAGACAGTTGAGACCTTTGCGGCAAGTGTTGTACCTTCAGTTCTCAGTGTCTTGATAATTTTTTTGAATCCTAATGAAAAATCATGGGCTGTTATGAAGGTTGTTTCATTTTTGGTGACTGCTTATGTCAATTGGAGGCTATGGCTGAAATATGCTGCTATGAAGAGCGGCCCTAAGGAATTTTATCTGATGAACGGTCTGACGTACCTGCTCTATTTCGCATCATCGGTAATAGGGTACTATACGCTTGGATATCTTGTTTATTCTATGACATATGCAAATCTGAGAGTGTTTGAGATATGGGGAATGAGAACAATTCACTCCATATGGTGTTCAAACGGTATTATGGTGTTAATCCTTATCTGCTGCGAACGATTCTCACATATCAGATTCAATAAGTTTCTTGAATGGACCAGAAAAAACGGCAGTGATAAGGTTGAAATGGAAGATATTCTTACGGATGATACCCCTGTACAGCAGGACAAGATAGTCGAAACGCTTTCAATAGAAGAGCTTGCAGAGAATATAGATCAAGAGGAATATGAGGCGATTGAGGCAAAAAAACGCGCAATGGAAATGATGCCGGAGGGTACTTTTGATGAAGAAAAGATAACCAAAGGACACGGTGAGAAGGTTGAGCGTGTAGATGCTGTAGATATGGATAATGATCTGACTGAAGGTGATTTTAACGCATTTGCTGCTGCACAAGAGGAGTATGAGCAGAATATGCAGTATTCCGGGGACTCATTGTGGAGCAGACATATATATGCGGGACGTACTGCGGACGGAAAGCCTATTACCGAGTATGAGGAAGAGGATATGCGCGAAGCAGTTTGGCAGAAAATGGAAAGTTATGATACGGCTGATGCGGACGATGATTCATTGTGGGATAAAAGCATATATCAGGGCAGACATGCCGCCAACGGGTTAAATATTATGGATCCCGACGAGGAAGATGCTTCGGATGACGATAAGATTGATTATGATGCAGATGCATTATGGGAGAGCGGCTTCTATCAGGGAAGAAGCAAAGACAGTATTCCTCAAAGGACTCTTGACCTGGATGATATCTTGGATGAAAGAACAACGGAAAATAGTGTTGACGACGCTGCGGATGCATTATGGGGTTCTGTAAGTCAGGGAAGAGGCAAAAAGGTACAAAGGCTTGAAGATATAGAGGAAGAAGATAATTCGATAGATGCAAATCTGAATGCGGACTATGATACTGATTCCCTTTGGGACAATGTTTATCAGGGAAGAAAAAAATAGCAATAAGGGGCTGCGGCAAAACATAAGTTTTGTTGAGCCCCTTCTCTGTCTATGATGTTTTATAATTAAAATATATAGCTTGCATGAATAAAATTGGCTATTTTCTTCCAAAAATTATGGACGTTCGGCTCCATATTTTGCGTAATAGTCTGTAATGTCATCATCACTTTTCACCAGCTCGGCATACATAAGGCGGCGCTCATGTGCGTCATAGAAGCCTATCGTGGTTTCTCCTGTGCATATGCTTGATTCCGTGCGTATATCGCCGATTGTATAGCCCTGCGGTACAGGCTCAGTTGCTTGTCTTTTCTTAAATAATTTCATATTGTGACACCTCGATATTATTTTACCACAATTTCTGAGATAAGTCAATTTATATATAAAATGTTATGTTTTTTTGAATAATTTATTAATATTAGCACTCACCTCTTGACAGTGCTGATAATCGGTGCTATAATATATTCAGAACATAAGGAAAAGGAAAACAAAGAAAACCGATATGCGGTATACGCCTATTTCCCTTCATCCCGAGTTCATGGAAAACAAAAGGTATTAAAGCATAATGTTTTTTATGAAAGGAGCGATGAGTTATGTTAGTACCGAGTATTTTTGGAAGAGATATGTTTGACGACTTGTTTGGAGGTTCGTTTGGCAATTACAGAACACATGATTTGATGAAAACGGACGTCAGAGATACAAATGACGCATATGAGCTTGTAATGGATATGCCGGGAGTTAAGAAAGAGGACATCAAAGCGGAGCTGAAGGACGGCTATCTTTCGATCAGCGCCACCTCAGGCTACAGCAATGATGATAAGGACAGCGAGGGCAGATATATCCGCCGCGAGCGTCACTACGGATCATGCAGCAGAAGCTTTTATGTGGGCAATGCGGTTACGCAGGAGGATATCAAGGCAAGCTTTGAAAACGGTACGTTGAAGCTTACGATCCCCAAGAAAGAGGAGAAGCCGGCAGTCGAGAATAAAAACTATATTCAGATTGAAGGCTGATACAAATCAAGAATTACACTCTGCATTTTCTGCGGAGTGTTTTTTGGTTACTATTCAGGTATCAAAAATCCAGTAAAAAAGCCATTGTGCAAAGCG
>JBJEIW010000030.1:0-4029 GCA_051877435.1 Candidatus Ornithomonoglobus sp. | reverse complement strand
AGATATGTTCTGTTTTTTAATTTTGTTTTCTTTAGAAAATATGCCATAATTTACGCTCCTTAAAACTAACACCACTAACACCGTTTGTTAATTTATAAAAATTGCCAACGACGCTGTATATTATGAGCAATTATACTTAATTATTACCAAAATAGCATAAAACGCTTGATTTTTTTAGAAACTTATGATATCATTAGTATTATAAAATGAGGGTTTAAGTATCTAACTTAATAAGCAAGAAGCCAAGCCGTAATAATTGAGGTTTAAGTGGAAGGGGTGAGAACAGTGGCGCTGAAGTTATTCGAGCATAATCTTGAGGCATATGATGCAGCGGTGAGGATGCTGGATACAACAGGCAAGGCCGCCGTTATTCATCCTACCGGAACCGGAAAATCATTTATTGGATTTAAGCTTGCCGAGGATAATCCCAATAAGCATATTATATGGCTCACACCGAGCGAGTATATTGTTAAAACTCAGCTTGAAAACCTCAAAAAAGAGGGTGGGGCTGAGCTTGAAAAATATCAGAAACGTGTGCAGCGCGCACGAAGCAAGGCGGTAAGAGCTGCCGGAGAAAAATATCTTGAAGCGCTGCGCCGGGCTTTGGAAAAAGCAGACGGACTTGATACGATTTTCTGTAAGCATATGGAGGATAAAAAAGGGAAGTATATTCTTTTCTGTGCTAACGGGGAGCATATGCAGGAAATGATAGAAATGGTTCCGGAATGGTTCGGCAAGGTGGATAAAAATCCGCATATCTATTCAGCATATTCAAGCAACCCCGAAACAAGCAAGGCATTCGCTGAATTTAAGGCAGACAAAAGCAATCATCTGAAGCTGCTGTTCTGTATTGATATGCTGAATGAGGGAATACATGTAGATGATATATCCGGTGTAATATTGTTAAGACCTACAGTATCACCGATTATATATAAGCAGCAGATAGGCAGAGCCTTAGCTGCGGGTAAAAAGAAAAATACAGTTATATTTGACATAGTTCTGAACTTTGAGAATCTTTACAGTATCAGTGATATTAAAGAGGAAATGAATGAAGCAATACGTTTCTATCAGAGTACAGGCGAAGAATATGAGATTGTCAATGACACCTTTACGGTCATTGACGAGGTACGCGACTGCAGACAGCTTTTTAATGAGCTTGAACGGTCACTCAGCGCTTCATGGAAATGCATGTACAATGCCGCAAAAGAGTATTACAAGGAGCATGGAGATTTGATGCCGGCTCAGAAGTATACCAATGATGACGGATATCGTCTCGGTCAGTGGATTACAGCTCAGCGAATAGCTTATTCAAACGGTAATCTGAGCAGCAGCCGTATATTGCGTCTGGATATTCCCGTAAGTTATATCACAGAAAGCGGTATAAAGCTTAGGTATTGGATTGATTCCCGGAAGAAGGCGTACAAGAAGGGAACTCTGGACATCAGCCAAATCAAGCGTCTGGAGCAGATCGGAATTGTGTGATGGAGAGAAACAGGGAATAAAGAAAAGGAGAGAAGCCCGATGGCACAGTTTACGGCTGAGAATACAATAGAAAAAAACTATCCCTTTGTGTGGAAGAATCTGGACATACGGTGTTCGCCTATGCCGGAGGATGAGAGAAAGGTCATATATAATTTCTTTAAAAGAGCTTTTGACATAGTCGCATCGTTATGCGCGATCGTTGCACTGTCGTGGCTGATAGGGCTGGCGGTTTTAGCAATAAAGCTTGAGGATGGCGGTCCTGCAATTTACACGCAGACGCGTGTGGGAAAAAACGGACGCTTTTTCAAGCTGTATAAGCTGCGTTCAATGTATGTCGGCGCAGAACGGCAAAAGAAGGAGCTTATAAAGCAAAATGAGATGGATGGACCTACATTTAAGATGGAGCATGATCCGAGAATAACGAAGGTAGGCTCATTTCTAAGAAGGACAAGCATAGATGAGCTTCCGCAGCTATTTAACATCCTAAAGGGTGACATGAGCGTTGTGGGACCTCGTCCGCCGCTTGGATATGAGGTTATGCAGTATGATGAATACGCGATGCGCCGCCTTACCGTAAAGCCGGGCTTGACCTGCTACTGGCAGTGCAGCGGCAGAAGTAATATAGACTTTGATGAATGGATGAGGCTGGATAATAAATACATAGACGAAAGAGGCTTTTGGCGGGATATAGGAATAGTATTTAAAACAATCCCTGCGGTGTTCAAAAGCAACGGAGCGTGCTGAAGGAGGTGAGCACATAGTGGAAACAATATATACATATACGATTAAACTGCTCCGTTATGTGCTTAACGGAGATGTGCTGGAGCTGTCGGCGAATATCGACTTTGAAAAGCTTTTTGCATTCGGTAAAAGTCACGGTGTGGAGAACATGCTGTATGTCGGGCTTCGTGATTTGAAAATTGCGGTGCCTGAGGATACGATGAAGAAGTTTAAGACGGCATATGAGATGCAGATAATGGTAGAAGCTACTCAGGCACTGGAATTTGAGGCGCTTAGCCAAGCATATGAGGAGACCGGAATTGACCACATTCCCTTAAAGGGAAGTGTTCTTAAATATCTGTATCCTATGCCGGATTACAGAAAATCCGGTGATATTGATGTGCTTTTTCATCCCGAGGATGAAAGAAGCAAGGTAGAGCCGATAATGGAGGAATACGGTTATACAAGAGAAGGACTCGCCGATTATCACAAGCTTCACAGTGTATTTGATAAGCCTCCGTTTGTGAAGGTTGAGTTGCATCGTAAGCTGGTTCACAGTGATGACAGGGCTGTTAAGATGTGTGAGAGAGTATGGGAATGCGTTGAGCTTAAGGCAGGCACAAAGCACACATATAATATGAATAATGAGTTCAATTATTTTTACACACTGGCGCATCTGAGAAAGCATCTGTATAATTCGGGTGCGGGCATAAGGATGGTCACTGACCTGATGCTTATAAGAAAAAAGCTTAAGCTTGATGAGCAAAGGCTTAATACATATCTTAAAGATGGAAATCTCATGGAGCTGGACAGCTTCATTCGTATGCTTATTGAGAAGTGGTTTGGAAACGGCATAGAAGAGGACGAGAGAATAAATATGCTTGAGCATATTATCCTTACAAGCGGAAGCTTCGGTAATGCGTACAGTAAGCAGATAATTGCAAGCAATGATGTCGGTGTAAATAAATCAAAGAGGATATTCAGATTAATTTTCCCAAGCTACAGATTTATGTGCGGT
Organism: Candidatus Ornithomonoglobus sp.; assembly: GCA_051877435.1. Classification (GTDB taxonomy): domain Bacteria; phylum Bacillota; class Clostridia; order UBA1381; family UBA1381; genus Ornithomonoglobus. The sequence goes on along the minus strand of JBJEIW010000030.1, from coordinate 809 downwards.
AAATATCATTTTCTTGAAGGCAGGCATTATCTTATGCCTGTTGCCTATATAAGACGCTGGATTGATGTTCTGTTATATAAAAGGGAACGGATAACCGATATTGTGGAAAAGAATGTCGGTACGTCAAAATCAAAGCAGGATTGCATGACAGATATTATTAAGGCTATAAGTAACTGATGAAAGAGGGTTCGGTATGACCGAAAATAAAACAATGAAAATAGCAATGCTTGGTCATAAACGTATTCCTTCGCGTGAAGGCGGTGTAGAGGTGGTTGTCGATGCGCTTTCTACAATTATGACAGGACGCGGGCACTCAGTTACCGCTTATAATCGTATGGGAGACCACGTTTCGGGTAAGGAATACGGAACAAGTAATTTAAAAGAATACAAGGGGGTAAGGCTGAAAAAAGCCTTTACAATAAATAAAAAAGGACTTGCAGCAATGACATCATCTTTGTTTGCGGCTCTTAGCTGTACATTCGGAAATTATGATGTTGTACATTTCCATGCCGAGGGTCCATGTGCAATGGCATGGCTGCCGAAGCTTACACGGAAACGTGTCGTTGCAACAATACACGGTCTTGACTGGCAGAGAGCTAAGTGGGGCGGTTTTGCAACGAAGTATCTGAAATTCGGAGAGAGAATGGCTGTTAAGTATGCAGATGAAATAATAGTGTTGTCAAAAAACGTGCAGAAGTATTTTCAGGATACATACGGACGGCACACGGTATTTATTCCGAACGGAATCAATAAATGCGAAAAGAAATCGTCAAGTCTGATAACGGAAAAACTCGGCTTGGAGACTGATA
>JBJEIW010000029.1:0-18339 GCA_051877435.1 Candidatus Ornithomonoglobus sp. | reverse complement strand
ACAGCAGGGGATTTTCTTTTGCAAACCTCATTTTCATTCATAACAGGAATGCTTGTATTTTGTATATAATATGCTGCGGGAGGTTAATTTGTGTTAAAGCAGCTCATTTAACTCATTATAAGCCTGCTCATAGCTTTCATAGTGAACGGTGTTAATGCCAAGCTCCTTTGCGGCGTCAATGTTTGCGGCGCTGTCGTCAACAAACACACATTCCGAGGGGGTAAGTCTGTAAAGCTCAATAAGCCTTTCATATATTCTGCGGTCGGGCTTTATCAGCTTTACATTGCAGGAGAATATTCCGCCGTCCATGTAATCGGTGAAGCTCAGTACCTTAGGGTTGCACTGCGTAACGTGGTGTGAATAATTTGAGAGGTAGAGCACGCGCAGTCCCCTTGCCTTTAATTCCCTGATCCACGGTATTGTAAAATCACGCAAAGCGAGAGCGTCGCCAACGCGGTCAAAGGCGATGCGGATCTCGTTTTCATACTCCGGCGCTTTTTTATTAAAGCCCTCAAGCATCTCGTCGCGGCTGAGCACACCGCGGTCAAGCTCGTTCCAGAAGCTGCCGCCGAATATCGCGTCTTTGACAATTTCCGCCGTTTTCCTGTCAAATAAATTGTATATGTATTCGCCCCAGTCGAAATCGACAAGAACCCTTCCTATGTCAAATATTACCGTATTAATCATAATAGCCTGCCTTTCAGATTTGCTTTACATAAAGTATAGCATAATGTAAAGAAAAATTCAAGTGTTGTTATATTACGAGCGAATATTTTTATTTACAAATCATGCGGATTGTGATATAATATCCTTGAAACGGAGGGATAAATATGCTAACCATAAAACAAATCATAAATGCCGCTGAAATTGTCGCAAAGGAATATCCGATAATTAAAATGCAATTATTCGGTTCATACGCAGAAGGACACAGTACTGACAAAAGTGATGTAGACATATTGATTGAATTTAATCCCGATGTCGTTGTTACATTGTTAACTCTGTGTAAAGTCAAAAATAGAATGGAGGAGTTATTGAATACTCCGGTAGATGTGATAAGCATGCCTATTCCGAAGGATTCCATGCTTAAAATAAATAAGGTGGTATCGCTTTATGCTGCATAGAGATTATATTACACTAACAAAAATCGTTGAAGAAACAGACATTGCGATTCAAATGCTTGGTAAAGCAGAGTTTAACGACTTTATGGAAAACGAATTGTTGAAACGCGCAGTCAGCATGACGATAATCAATATTGGTGAGCTTGTAAAGAATCTTACCTATGATTTTCGTGCTGCACATAGCGATGTTCCTTGGAAGGACATAGCAGGCTTCCGTGATGTTGCAGCGCATAAATATAAAACCTTGGATATGAGGCTTGTATACAATTCGGTTAAAATAGATATACCTGATTTGAAATATAATATTAAAAAAATACTGTCAGAAGAAGTATAAATAATGTATAAAATATATAAAACGAAGGAATGAGGGATAATGTATTTATCAGAGATAATCAACGCGCATAAATTTTCATCAAATCATAAAAAACATCTTTTACATGATACAAAATGCGGCTGCTTTTATTGCCTTAAAATCTTTGACCCGAAAGAGATAACCAACTGGGTTGAGGATGTCTCCAGTACTGCTATATGTCCATACTGCGGTGTAGATTCGGTTATAGGTGAAAGCTCGGGATACCCGATCACATCGGAGTTTCTGGCGGAAATGAAAAAGTATTGGTTTGATTAATGTTTATTCTGAATTTTATTAAGTTTGTGTCGCATATGTACTAACACATTTTCAGTAAAATGTAAACAGAAAATTTAATAAATTGTGAAATAAGATGTTTTAAATCAGTAAAATATAAATGGACGGTTCTGTTGCGCCAGCAGCAGAACCGTCCATTTGTATTTGTCTCTTTATCAGAACTTTATAATTCCCATAGAATCCAGTATTGACGAAATAAGGATCGCGACGATAAGAACCGGAGCGATGTATTTGATCATCACCGTGAAAATCTTCTCGCGTCTGAACTTGCCGGACAGGGTAATTTCAGCCTTGACATTATCAATGCCGAATACATAGCCGACAAAGATACAGGTGAGAAGCGCGGTCACGGGCATGAGAACCGAGTTTGTGAGGAAGTCGAGGGTATCTAAAATATCCATGCTTCCGAATTTTACTCCGGAGAGAACGCTGTAGCCTAAGATACAGAGCGTGCCTACCGCCTGTCCCCAGATTCCCGTGAGCAGAGCCGCTTTTTTTCTGCTCATGCCGAAGCGGTCGCAGATTGACGAAACGATCGCCTCCATGACTGACATTGACGAGGTGATCGCCGCAAAGAGCACCAGAAGGAAGAAAAGCGACCCTGCAAGTCTTGTGCCGCCCATGCTTGCGAACACCTTAGGCAGTGTGATGAACATAAGTCCAGGTCCCTTGCCAAGAGCGCTTTCGTCACCGCCGGAAAAAGCGAATACCGCCGGAATAATCATAAGACCTGCAAGAATGGCGATAAGAGTGTCGAAGAATTCAATCTGCGTAACGCTCTTTTCTATGTCGGCATCCTTGGGCAGATACGAGCCGTAGGCGATCATAATACCCATTGCAAGCGACAGCGAAAAGAACATCTGACCCATTGCCGCAAGAACGCCCTGAAGCGAGAAGCGCTCCATGCTGGGAACAAAGAAATACTTGACGCCCTCTATTGCTCCGGGAAGCGTGATCGAGTATACCGAAATCGCGACCGCGAGGATCAGCAGAATCGGCATAAGCAGCTTTGAAAATCTTTCAATGCCCTTCTGCACACCGCACATGATAACCGCGGTAACGCCAGCCGTAAAGATAAGCTCAACAACGAAAAGCTTTGCCGGATTGGCGAGAAGGTCGGTAAAATACGAATCCTCAGCCATAGTCGCGCAGGAGCCGGAAAGATAGCCCGCGGTGTAGTTGAGCACCCAACCGCCGATAAGGTTGTAATAAGGGAAAATAAGTACCGGAACGAGTGTGGCAAGAACGCCGACAAAGCTCCATTTTTTGCTAATATCGCCGTACGCGACAAGCGGACCCTTGCCGGTTTTTCTTCCTATAACATTCTCCGCGATCATCAGCGAAAAGCCGAAGGTCAGAACGAGAATGATATAAACAATGAGGAAGGCGCTGCCGCCGTATTTTGCCGCAAGGTAGGGGAACCGCCATATGTTTCCCAGACCGATCGCTGAGCTTGCCGCGGCCATAACGAAGCCGAAGCCTCCTGTGAATGTAGAACGTTTTTTCATATACCTGCTCCTTTTCATAATACAATACGCCCGCTGCGCTTTGGCAGATCCCGACAGCGGCGCTGTATTTTTATTTAATAGTTGTTTTATTATACAATAAAAAAAGATTTCTGTCAATATTTTGTGAAGAATTTCCGAAAAATACAATATTCAGTCTGATTTTTGTATCGTTTTTGCCAAAAGAATATGATAAAATATTTATGAAGTATTTAATTCTATGATATACAGAAGGAGGAGATTATATGAGACTGAAAAAAGTAATCAGCGCGGTTACCGCGGCGGCAATGATGGGTACTGTGCCGTTTGCGGCGGCGCGGGCGGCGGACGAAAAGACTGTGCTGTACTACGGCGCCGGTTCGGTAACGGTAATCGCGGACCCGACCGATTCGGGCAGAGGAAATGTATTTTCGATTGACGGCTATGAAACGGCAAGAGGAAATGACATGGTAAAGGGCAACAACCCGTTTATTGAGCTTCCGGCAGAGTATCTTTATGACAATGCGGACGGAAAATACATATTAAAGAAAGATTTCAGTATATCCTTTGACGCTTATATTAAATCAACAGGCTATCGTTATGCCTTCTATACAGGCTCCGACGGCTATTGGGACAGCGAGCCTGCGGCAAACGGACTGTATCTCATTCCCGACACAGGCTCCTATGCCGACCTTGCGGGAATTGACGGCTTTGAAACTATAACCCGCAGCGCGACCGAGGAGCACACAGCGCTTGCGCGGGCGTGGCACAATATAGAGATAACCAGAAGCGGCAATACCTACAAGGCAAGGCTTGACGGCGCGGACTGGATCACAATCAACGGCAGCGAATATGAATACAAGTCCGAAAGAATACCGTATACAAGAATAGGCTATTCACCCTATGCCGCGGACGCGGGCGCGTATATGCTTGTTGACAATATCGTGATAAAGAACGGTGAGGAAACAGTGTATGAGGACAGCGCGGACGGAGCCTATGAGCTTGACAAGTCAAGCGTGGACGTTTCAAGAAGGATCATTGTGCATAACGATGTTTCCGACGGAAGCGAAACACAGAAGCTTATAGACGCGTCATATGACAACGCGCCGAGGATGATGGAGGCGCTTGACCGCGGACTTATCGCTGTAAACGCGGGAGACTACGGCTTTGTATCATGGCGCTGGCTCGGAACCGAGAGCGCGTCGGTAAAATACAATCTCTATAAGAACGGCGAAAGGCTTAACTCCGAGCCGCTCAGCGTGACAAACTATGTTGATTACGGCGCAAGGGCGGGGGATAAATACAGTGTTGCTCCCATCACTGACGGCGCAGAGGGCGAAAGGTGCGCAGAGGCTGAATTTAACGAGAAGTCATATTTTGAAATTCCGATACAGCAGCCGGAGGGCGGCAGCGTAACCAATATGAACGGTGAGCCGGAATATTTTGATTACACGTCAAACGACGTGGGAGTGGGCGACCTTGACGGCGACGGACAGTATGAAATTGTGATGAAGTGGGAGCCGACAAACTGCAAGGACTCCAGCAATCAGGGACAGACGGGAAGCACGATTTTTGACGCGTATGACACTGACGGAACACTGCTGTGGAGAATAGACCTCGGAATCAATATCCGCTCCGGCCCGCACGATACGCAGTTTATCGTTGCCGACTTCAACAAGGACGGCAAGGCGGAGGTCGCAATGAGGACCGCGGACGGAACTGTTGCGGGTGACGGTACGGTTATCGGCGACGGCGGCAAGGATTACAGAGCCGCAAACGGCAAGAACCTTGAGGGTCCGCTGTATCTCACGGTATTTGAAGGGCTTACGGGCGCGGTGATCGACAGTGTTCCGTATGCTCCGCAGTCACAGGGCGACTATGACGGCAAGGCGTGGACAATAGACAACTGGGGCGACAACTGGGGCAACCGCTCCGAGCGTTACCTTGCCGGACTTGCGTATATCGACGGAGACAGACCGTCAATGATTTTCAGCCGCGGCTACTATGACAGAACCGCGATAGGCGCATGGACAATGACAGATGAGAACAAGCTTGAGCAGACATGGCTTTTTGATACATATAAATATGATGATGAAACCTCAAGGCAGTGGAGAGGACAGGGCAACCATTCAATGAGCATTGCCGATATCGACTATGACGGCAGGGACGAAATCATATTCGGCGCTCTGACTCTCGATGATGACGGAACGCCTGTCAGCTCAACAGGCTTAGGTCACGGCGACGCGCAGCATGTGACAGACCTTATTCCCGAGCGTCCGGGACTTGAGGTATACTCGGTGCATGAGGGCGGCGCGGACGGCTTTGATATGCGTGACGCGAGAACCGGAGAAATTCTGTGGGAGATACAGAGAGGCTCTGAGGATGTAGGCCGTGGAGCGGCGGCGGATATTGACCCGTACTATGAGGGCGCGGAGAGCTGGTCGTCGGACGAAAAGCTTGTAACCGCGCAGGGAGAGCTTATCACTGAGGATTACAGCATGCCCGCAAACTTCCTCGTATACTGGGACGGCGATTTAGGACGCGAGGTGCAGGACAGCGCGTGCATCTACAAGTGGAACCATTTCACAAATCAGGTTGACACGATATTTACGGCAGACGGCTGCCGCGCAATCAATTCGGGAAAGTCCAATCCGTCGATCACAGCCGACCTTTTCGGCGACTGGCGCGAGGAGGTAATGTATCCGACTCTGGATAACAAGTATCTCAGAATATACACAACCACAGAGCCGACGGCGTACAGAATACCGACGCTTATGAGCGACGGCCGGTACCGCAATCAGGCGGCGGGACAGAACATTTGCTACAATCAGCCGACACATGTGGGCTATAACCTGAGCTATACGACAGCGGAAATTCCCGTTCCGAACATATACACTGTCGTAAACGGCGAAAAGGTCACAAATCCGGATATCGCAAAGAAGAACTGGAGCATAGACGAGCTTTATGCCGGAGATACGGTTGAAATGGCAATAGGGAAGTGCACGGCGCTTATAAACGGCAGACCGGTAAGGATTGACAATGAGAATACGGAGGTTGTACCGTTTATAAATAACGACAACACCCTCGTTCCGATACGCTTCATTTCCGAGGCGTTCGGCGCGCAGGTTGACTGGGACGGCGGTACAAGAACCGTAACGATCACAAATCCGGCATCGGAAATAAAGATGGTAATCGGCGCGGCGGACTACACCGTAAACGGCGCGTCAAGGACAATGGAGATCGCTCCCGAAATCACCAATGATGTGACCTTTGTTCCGTTAAGAGCGGCGGCTGAGGCTCTCGGCTACAATGTGGAATGGAACGGCGGCGCGATAAAGATAAGCGACAAGCCCTTCGAGCTTACCGACAGCGCAAGGGACAGCATATTTGCAAAAATTGATGAAGCGGGAATCCCTGCTGAAATCAAGGCTGCGTCCGCGGCAAAGGGCGAGCAGTTTGTATATAACCAGTCTGTTGTTCTCGATTCAACCGTTACGGCGTATAACGGTGACCATGACGCGTCAAAGGCGGTTGACAACGACTTTGACACCTACATGGAAACAACGGGAAAGCAGATAGTAATGCTAAAGCTTGAATGGCCGTACGCGGTGAGCGCGGTGGATATTGCCTTTGCCGACGGCGGCGAGCACAGCTTTAAGGTGTATACGAAGTGGGACATCGGCGAATGGGATTCCGACCTCACCAACCTTGACGGTTGGGCAGCGGCGGTGGAAACGACAAGCCGCGCAGGAATTACGGACCCGCAGCTTAAGATATTCCCTGTGCCCAAGTACGGTCAGTATGTTAAGATAATACTTGACCCCAAGGACACCGGCGACACAATGCAGATTTCCGAAATTGCGGCTGTTGTTGTAAAATAAAAATCAAAAGCATATAAAATTTAACTAAAAATTAATGTTTTTTCACCGATTTTTATATGTAAATCGGTGAAAAAGTATGCTAAAATAATATTAATATATTATGAACAAATCTTTCGCGAAGGAGGAGAATTATGAAAACAAAAACACAAAAGGGGACTAATACAAGGCCGCTTGACAAAAAGGGCTGGAAGTATTATCTCAGGCGCGACTGGGAGTTGTATGCGCTGCTTCTTATACCGTTCGTGCTGGTAATTTTATTCAAGTTCCTGCCTCTTGCAGGTCTTTCAATCGCATTCATGGACTATAAGCCGTTTATGGGCTTCTCCGGCTCTACATGGGTGGGTATGGACGTGTTCAAGAGCGTATTTACAAACAAGGACTTCTATTCAGCGCTGAAGAATACACTGCTTCTGAATATTCTTGACCTTATTCTGGGCTTCCCGGCGCCGGTTATCCTTGCGATCTTCTTGAACGAGATCAAATGCAAGTGGTTCAAGAAAACAACTCAGACTGTAATGTATCTCCCGCACTTCCTTTCATGGGTAATTATCGCGGGTCTTGCGCAGCAGCTCTTCTATCCGTCAACAGGCTACATAAACATACTCATCACAAAGATGGGCGGCGAGGCTATACCGTTTCTGACAGAGAAGTGGCACTGGCTTGCATCATATGTTCTTATCGGCGTATGGCAGGGCATGGGCTGGGGTACTATCATTTACCTCGCGGCTATCACAGGTATTGACGCGGAGCTTTATGAGGCAGCGACGGTTGACGGCGCGGGACGCTGGAGAAAGATATGGAGCATCACGCTTCCGTGTCTTAAATCAACAATCATCGTTATGCTCATCATGAGCCTCGGACGTATCATGGGCTCATCGCTTGAACGGCCTTTGGCTCTTACCAATACGAACGTAACGGACATCTCGAACGTAATCGCGATGTATGTATACAGAGTCGGTCTGCAGAACATGAACTACAACATAGCCACAGCCGTTGGTCTGTTCCAGTCGCTCGTCGGCGTTGTGCTTGTATTCATAGCCGACAGAATCGCTAAGCTCATGGGCGAAAGCGGTATTGTATAAAGAGGGAGGTAAGAGAGAAATGGCAGAAATAACAGCTATTAAGATTAAAAAATCAACAGGCGACAAGATTGCTGACGTGCTTATTTACGCGTTTATCACAATACTCTCGCTGATCTGTATCATACCGTTCCTTCACGTTCTCGCAATGTCGATAAGCGGCAACGCGGCGGTATATGCGAACAAGGTATTCTTAATTCCTAAGAACATAACCTTTGCGGCATACAAGTCGGTTCTCGGAGATCCGTCAATGCTCCATTCACTGTGGTACACGGCTGTAATTACGGTAGTGTTCACAATCCTCGGTATGATCGTAACGGTATTCTCGGCATACGCATTGTCAAGACCGAAGCTCAAGGGAAGATATTTCTTCTCGACAGTGTTCCTTATCACAATGTATTTCAGCGCGGGTACGATCCCTGAATACCTCAATATTGATAACCTGAACCTGCTTGACACGGCGGCGGTACTTATTCTTCCGCTCATATTCTCAGCGTACAACATGATCATTATGAGAACCTTCATCCAGAACTCAATCCCCGAATCGCTTATCGAGGCGGCGGAGCTTGACGGCTGCGATGATTTCAGAATCCTGTTCCAGGTAGTGCTTCCTCTTTCAAAGTCAGTGCTTGCGACACTTGCACTGTTCTATGCCGTAGGACGCTGGAACAGCTACGGTGACGCTCTGTACTATATCCAGTCGGAGAACCTCAAGCCGTTACAGCTCAAGCTGTATCAGCTCGTATCATCAAGCGGCTCCGCGTCACTCGCGCAGGAGGGCGGCGGCGGTGAAGCGCAGTCGGCAACAGAGGTAATCAAGGCGGCTACAATCATGTTTGCGACGATCCCGATCGTTATAGTTTATCCATTTGTTCAAAAGTACTTTGTATCGGGTGTAATGATCGGCGCTGTTAAGGGTTGAGGTCATTAATAGGAGGAACAGAAAATGAAATTTAAAAAGCTGATAAGCGTTGTTCTCGCGGCGGCTGCGGCTGCGGGAATGACGGCGGGACTTTCCGGCTGCGGAAAGTCAGTTAAGGAAATCGACCTTGACGCGGTTATGGAAAGCATTCCGGCGGATCAGGTTGAAACCTATAAGTATCCGGAAACGGTAGAGATCAAGATTCCGGTATACGACAGAGCGCAGCCCGGACTTCCGGATGTAACAAATAACTACTGGACAAGGTATGTTCAGGACGCTATGCTTGAGCTGCACAACATCAAGGTTACATATATCGCGATCTCGCGTACAGAGGAGGTTACGCAGTTCAACCAGAGACTTGCCGGCAAGATAAAGAACCAGCCGGATGTGGTATTCAACTATGACTATCCGACAATCGTAAACTTCGCGAAGCAGGGCGCATTCAGAGCGATCACAAACGAGTTTGTAGCCCACTTTGCGCCGGACTTCTATGAGAGAACAAAGGAGCTTGACCAGTATACATACCTTAACGGCGAGAAGCTGTTTGTATGCGGAACAAGACCCAACGCGTACAACTTTATAACGCTTGTCCGTAAGGACTGGATGGATAAGCTCGGCATTTCCGCTCCGACAAGCGATGCTGAATACCTTGATATGCTTCGCAAGTTCCGTGACGCAAAGCTTGGCGGTGAAAATACTGTAGCTACGACAGCATCACTTGGCAACGCGTATTACGGCGCGTATAAGTACAGAGATTATCCGCTTTCGGAGCATGACAACGCGCTCTACAGTGATATTACAGTCTGCGCGCTTCCGTGGGCGCCTGTAAGGGAAGCCTTAAGAGAGGAAAATATGTACTATAACGAGGGGCTTATAAGCAAGGAATGGTATCTTGACCAGGACGGCTCAAAGGCAAAGGAGCAGTTCATTGCAGGTCAGGCGGGCGTATACGGACTGTATCTTACAAAGTCACCGGATATAATCGCATCTCTGAAGGAAAATGTTCCCGATGCGGAGGTCACCGTGCTTCCGGCGTATATTGACCCGGAGATCGGACCTAAGGGCGGCAGAAAGGATAACCCGTTCGGACTTGTATCGGGTATCAACGCGCACTGCGACCACCCCGAGGCTGTGCTCATGTACTATGAGTGGATGAACGACCACATCTTTGAGATGCAGAACGGTATCGAGGGCAAGACCTATGAAATGGACGGAGATGTTCCGGTGCTTATCGACGGCTACGATGGCGAGGAGAGAATGAACTACAACTCCAACAAGGATATGTGGTGCGTTGTTATAGAGGGTAAGGATCTCGGCGATGAGAAGCTTAACGTTAAGGCGCAGGCTGAAACCTACGCTCCTGACGGCTATGAGCATCTTATCTACCAGGCATATGACAACTGGCTGTATGCGGGCAAGGATTATCTGTACTGCGACTACATCTTCTCAAGCCCGATAGAATCGCTTTCGGAGAACGCGGGAAATCTTCTTTCAAAGTGGCAGGAAATTCATACGCAGCTTGTAAACTGCAAGCCGGAGGATTTTGACGCGCTGTACGAAAAGTACTGCAAGGAATATCTCGCTCTCGGTTATCAGCAGATACTTGACGAGAAGGAAGCCGTATACCAGCAGGAGCTTGCCGAAAGGGCGGCAAATGAAGCCGCAATGGAGGCTGAAGAGGAAGCTGTAGAAGAGGAAAAGGCCGAAGAAGCGACGGAATGAAAGGATAAATAATTATATGAATAGACGTGAATTTTTGAAGAAATCCACAGCTGTTCTTTCGGCAGTCACACTATTGTTTAGTGTGACTGCTGTCGTTACAGCGTCGGATTTGAACGGAACAAAGAGTATAAAGTGTGAGGTGGGCGACAATCTCACAATCGGCGATTATGCCGAATCGGCGGCTGAAACACAGAGGCTTATAGACGCAAGGCCGGATATACAGCGCCGCGTTGAGGATATGGGCAGAGGTCTTGTGGCAGTTACAACGGATAACGGAGTTTTTGCTTCATGGCGCTGGAAGGGAACAGAGAGCATAGACGTAAAATATAATATTTACAGAAACGGCAAAAAGCTCAACAGCGAGCCTTTGAGCCTTACCAATTATACCGATATTGACGGAACCGCAAAGGATAAGTACAGCGTAAGCGCGGTTACCGACGGCAGCGAGGGAGAAAGGTGCGAGGAGGTAACCGTATGGGAAGGTTATCTTGAGGTACCGATTGAGAGTCCGGCGCCGGAGGATGTTGAGGGCGCAACAGGATATTATACGGCGGGAGACGCGTCCGCGGCAGACCTTGACGGCGACGGTGAATATGAGATAATTCTGAAATGGAACGCTATAGTTCTTGACGCCTCAAAGTCGGGTTATACAAGCATATGCTATATTGACGCCTATAAGCTTGACGGCACAAGGCTGTGGCGGATAAGCATGGGCCCGAACATCAGAAGCGGCGAGCATGACACGCAGTTTATGTGCGCGGACTTTGACGGTGACGGCAAGGCTGAAATGGCGGTAAGAACCGCGGACGGAACAATCGCCGGAGACGGCAGCGTCATAGGCGACGCGGACGCGGACTGGTATAAGCAGGATAACGGAAAGAACCTTAAAGGACCGCTTTACATCACTGTATTTAACGGCGAGGACGGCAGCGTTATTGACACAACAGACTACTGGCCGCAGAGCACCGGAACATGGTCTGACGGCAGGACATGGGATATAAGCTCATGGGGTGACGACTACGGCAACCGTTCCGAGCGTTATCTCGGAGCGATAGCAAGCTTTGACGGAGTGAACACCTCGTTTATTCTGTCAAGGGGCTATTACGACAGAACCTGTATCGGCGCATGGCATCTTGAGGACGGAAAGATCGTTAATGACTGGACCTTTGATTCGCATGACCGTTCGCCCGACGATGACAGTCCGTGGTACAGCGGTCAGGGCTATCACAACATGGCAACGGCTGATGTTGACTATGACGGCAAGGACGAGGTCGTGTTCGGAAATCTTCTTCTTGACCATGACGGAACGCCGGTATATTCAACAGGCTTGGGACACGGAGATTCGCAGCATGTGGGCGATCTTGTGCCAAGCAGACCGGGACTTGAGGTATACACCTGTCAGGAATTTTTCGGCGCGGATTACGGCTTTGTAATGCGTGACGCGAGAACCGGCGAGCTGCTTTACGGAATGAACACCGAAACCGATAACGGGCGCGCCTGCACCGCGGATATTGACCCGGCATATGAGGGCGAGGAGGCATGGTCGGCATACGGAGTGCTGACGGCGGCGGACGGAACGGTGATCTCAACCGACTATTCAATGCCGGCAAACTTCGCAATCTACTGGGACGGCGACACAGGCAGGGAGATAGAGGACGGAAACGGCGTTTACAAGTGGAACTCGGATACAGAAAAGATTTATCCGATATTCAAGGCGGTAGGAGCGCACTCGATAAACGCGACAAAGTCAAATCCGTCGCTTCAGGCGGACCTCTTCGGCGACTGGCGCGAGGAGCTTATATTCCCGTCAAATGACGGAACAAGCCTGAGAATTTACACAACGACGATTCCGACAGCGTACAGAATACCTACTCTCACAAGCGACAGCGAGTATTACAACGCGGTCGCATGGCAGAACAGCTGCTACAACCAGACCACGCATCTCGGCTATTACCTCGGCTACGACACCGAAAAAATTCCGGTGCCGCAGGTGTTCACAGCGGGCGCGGACGGTGAAAAGGTTACAAATCCCGATCTTAAAAACAGACGTTATTACAGTATAGACGAGCTGTATTTCGGCGACAGTGTCGCGCTTGCGCTTGATAATCCCACAGCTCTCATAAACGGCGCAAAGACGCTTGTTGACGAGGATAATGACGCGGTAAGTCCGTATCTTGACGAAACGGACAGAACAATGGTTCCGCTCCGCTTTATCTCCGAGGCATTCGGCGCAAAGGTGGACTATGACGATGAAACCGCGCAAATAACCATAGAGAGCGGCGGCACGGTTATAAAGCTGACGCCGGGCGAAAGCAAATACACGGTAAACGGCGCGGAGAAGGAAACGGATACCGTTCCGGTAATAAGGAACGAAAGAACCTTTGTTCCGGTCAGAATTATTGCGGAAACACTGGGCAAAACAGTAGAATACTATGACGGACTTATATATATTTCCACGCTTGAAGCTGCTCTTGAAGCTGAACAGGCGGAGGAAATAAAGGAAAAGCTGCAAAGCACCAAAAAGGCTGTTAAGTCGGTTGACTATGCGGCGCTTGAGGATTACGGCAACCCGGAGGTCGGCATAACCTACGAGGTAGTCGAGTCGATAACCTCGGACGGAACCGACGCATCGGCGCTCTATGACAGGGACGAGGAAACCTCGTGGACCTGCCCCGCAGGCGGAGAGATAGTGCTAAACAAGGGCAACTGGTACGGAGCCGCGGCAGTGGTACTGTGCTTCGGGGACGATAAGCAGCACAAGTTCCGCATCGAATACAGCGGCAACGGCGTGGACTGGCAGATCGCCCTTGCCGACCGCACAAGCGACGGCGAAGGCGGCGTATACGAAAAGTATTACTTCGGCTGCCCGCTCTATCCGACCTATCTTAAATATGTTTCGGAGGACGATACCGACACGGTAATTTCCGAGTTCGGTGTTCCGATACTGGATTAAGCTTAAAAGGGAAGCAGATGCTTAAAAGCGCTGCTTCTTTTTTTATTTTGCTATTGAAATCCTATGATTATTCTGGTAAAATAATATTTGTATGATTAATAAAAACAATTTTCAGACGGAGAAATTTAAAATGAACAAACAAAAGCTAAAGGGAAATTTCTTACTGCTCCTGACCGCGCTGATCTGGGGCACCTCGTTTATCTCACAGAGCAAGGGCGTGGAAACGATTTCACCCCTCGCCTTTAACGGAATAAGGAGCGCGCTCGGAGGACTTGTTCTTCTTCCGGTAATCGCGCTGCTGGATTTTAACAAAAAAAGAAAAGGCGCTGAAACCGGGAAAATCAATAAGGAGCTGGTTATCGGCGGAATTGTGTGCGGCATTCTGCTCTGCCTTGCAAGCACGATACAGACGGCGGGAATGGTGTATACAAGCCCCGGAAAGGCGGGCTTTATCACCGCGCTTTACATGGTTATAATTCCTATAATAGAGCTGCTGACGGGAAAAAAGCCGCGTCCGGTCATACTGCTTTCCGTTCTGGTTGCGACTGCGGGTCTGTACCTCATGTGCATTGATTCTGAGCTTTCGATAAATAAGGGAGATATCATGGTTCTTATATGCGCCTTCATTTTTGCGGGTCATATACTGGCGATTGATCATTTTTCGCCCAAGGTTGACGGAGTAAAGCTTGCCTGCATACAGTTTTTCGTCTGCGGGTTTATAAATATCGTCTGTATGCTGCTGTTTGAGGAGCCGGAGCTTGCTCCGATACTTAACTGCGGAGCGGCTATCGGATATTCGGGAATCATGTCCTGCGGAGTTGCGTACACGCTTCAGATTGTGGGACAGAAGTACACCGACCCGACCTCCGCTTCAATTCTGATGAGCCTGGAATCCTTTTTTGCCGCGCTTGCGACGGTGGTGCTGGTTGCCTGCGGCTGGGAGCTTACGGGCGGCGCACTGACGGCGCGGGAGATAACCGGCTGTGTTTTAATGTTTGCGGCAATAATTCTGGTGCAGCTTCCGGAAAAAAACACGGCTGAATAAAAATTGTCGAAAAATGCCTTTACAATTTGTTGAAAATATGTTATCATAGATTTAACAAATTGTGAACGATGTCAAAAGAGCCTTTCTTTTGAGCTGCTTCACAAAAGAAAACATATCCGGAGGTAAGATATAATGAAAATATCGGATAAGAAAACTCTTTTTTCCGTATTTGTAACAATGCTCATTTTGTGCTCATCAACACTTGCTGTGTTTGCCGCGGGAGAAGCGGGGGAGGAAGCTGTAAGCAATTTTTATGCAACCTTCTGGGCGCTTGTTCCGCCGCTGGTTGCAATAGCGCTTGCGCTGATAACAAAAGAAGTTTACTCATCACTGTTTATCGGTATTGTGCTCGGCGGACTTTTTTCGGCGAACTGGCATCCTGTGGCGGCTCTTGACAATATTCTCAATGAGGGAATTATAGAAGCCGTGTCGGGAACCGCGGGAATTTTTGTGTTCCTCGTGATTCTGGGAGCCATTGTCGCGCTGATAAACAAGGCGGGCGGCTCCGCCGCGTTCGGGCGCTGGGCTGAGGTACACATCAAAAGCCGTGTAGGCGCGCAGCTTGCGACATTTATTCTCGGCGTATTGATCTTTATTGACGATTACTTTAACTGCCTGACTGTCGGAGGCGTAATGCTGCCCGTTACTGACAGGCACAAGATTTCGCGCGCAAAGCTTGCCTTTTTAATTGACGCGACGGCGGCTCCGATTTGTATGATCGCTCCTGTTTCCTCGTGGGCGGCGGCGGTTTCGGAATTTACAAAGGGAACCGGCTATTCGGGAATTGAGCTTTTTGTGCGCGCGATACCGTATAATTTCTATTCGCTGCTCATGATTACTTTTATTATTGCAATCACGCTCATGAAATTCGATTACGGCCCGATGAAGCTGCATGAATTTAACGCTGTGACAAAAGACGATCTTTTCACAACCGGAAAAGACAGCATCGCGGAAACGGACACGGAGCGTCCGAACCCCAGAGGGCGGCTTATCGACCTTATTCTGCCGGTAGTGATGCTTGTTGTATTTTCTGTAATAGGGCTTATATATGTCGGCGGATTTTTCTCAGGCTCCGACTTCATAACCGCTTTCGGAGACACGGACGCGACCGTCGGACTGCCGTGGGGCGCGATTATCGCGTTTGTTCTGACGGTGATATACCTTATGGCGCGAAGAGTTGTGACCTTCAAGGAGGCAATGTCATGTATTCCTAAGGGCTTTAACGCGATGGTACCGGCGATACTCATACTCACGTTTGCAACCGCGCTCAAGAACATGACCGGGCTTTTGGGAGCAGCGGATTTTGTTCAGGCTCTGATGGATTCCGCAGCGTCGGGACTTGCCAACTTCCTGCCCGCGATAATATTCTTGGTTGCATGTGTGCTTGCATTCTCAACAGGCACATCATGGGGAACCTTCGGCATCCTTATCCCGATTGTAACCGCGATCTTTGATCCTACAAGCGAGCTTCTGATTATCGGCGTATCGGCTTGTCTTGCGGGCGCAATCTGCGGCGATCACTGCTCGCCTATATCCGATACGACAATCATGTCCTCGGCGGGAAGCCGTTCAAACCATGTAAACCATGTTTCGACGCAGCTTCCGTATGCGATAACGGTCGCGCTTGTGTCGTTTGCGGTATATCTTCTCGCGGCGGCAGTACAGAACGCGTATATACTTCTCCCGGTGGGAATCGTTCTTATAATAGCAGTACTTTTCGTAATAAAGCGTGTCACAAGCGGAAAACAGGCTTGAAATCGCAAATGAATATAATACGGCATAAACAGGGGCATTGCCCCCGAATTATACCGCAGGTCAACAACAGTTCCGGTGAGCTTTGCGCTGCTAACGGGAACTGTTTTGGTTTTAGTTATTTTTCTGTCACATACAGTTCTTTATTCCTGTACCTTTTATGGGCTTATGCTTCATTTTACTCTGGAGATTGTCAAGCGCTTCGCCAAATCTCTGGAAGTGGGTCACTTCTCTCTGGCGAAGGAACTTTATTACCTCGTTAACATCAGGATCATCGCTGAGCCTTAAGATATTATCATAAACTGCTCTGGCTTTCTGTTCCGCCGCAAGATTTTCAAAGAGATTTGTAATCGCGTCGCCTGTTACAGCGATTGACGCGGCATTGAAGGGGGCGCCCTGTGAGCTTTGAGGATATACCGATGCGCCGTTATCAGCGTAATATTCCCAAGAGCCCATCTTAACCCATTCCTCGGCAGGCTCGCCGTTGGACAGCTGCTTGACAAGCGTTCCAACCATTTCGAGGTGCCCCAGTTCTTCAACTCCTACCAATTATCCATAATAGGTATTCCGTTTCAGACAGCTTAAATACAACAAGATTAGGACAAGCTCGCAAGAATATGTACAGCAATATGGAGGTTACTGCGTTTATTCCGTTGTTTATTCCGTGTTTATTCCGTTATGAAAAAATGTATTTATTAATAGTTGAAATTTTATAATATTTATGATATACTTATATACAGACAGGATTATGTGTAATAAAGGAGCGTAGACAGTTGGAAAACAAATTGCCATATTCCATAATTGATATACGGAATTTATGTACAGATGAAACAGTTATAATGACAAATCATGTCAGGTCTCGTTGTGTAGAAAGAAACATATCATATAATGATATAGCAAGTACTATTCAGACAGGGGAAATTATAGAAAGCTATCCTGAAGATTATCCATTCCCAAGCTGTCTTATATGCGGAGCTTCTAAAAACATATACATTCATGTTGTGTTAAGTACCGATATGAAATTTCTTCACATAATAACAGCATATCATCCGAACAATGATGAATGGGAAAATGATTTTAAATCCAGAAAGAGAGGTAATGAACAATGACCTGTTTTAAATGCAAAGGCAGCATGGTAGAAAGTACCACGACTGATGTAACAGATACCGGTAATTATCTTATTATTATTCGCAACGTACCATGTTATAAATGTACAAAGTGTGATGAGATATATTATGATGGTACAACAATAAAGAATCTTGAAAAAATTACTGCTCTTGTAAAATCTATATCAAACGAAATCACTATTATTGATTATAATAAAGCAGCATAATTGACAGAGAGTACGGTGATTTTATGCCGTGCTCTTTTTGTGTTCAATATTACCTTTTAACAAAAAGTATTATTAAAGAAAATCCCACAAACCCAAGAACCGCAACCATTCCGAGCATTTTCATAAAAAATTTAATAAAAAAATCTGTTCTGAATGTTACTTTTTGATATTCCCCAAACAAAAGGTAACATTTTTTATTTAAAAAATTTTGACTGCGCCCGTTTACATTTAATGAAGTTTGTTATACAATTAAATCCAGATAATCTATAATTATAAGCTGAAAAGAGGAATCAGAATGATACATGAGGTTGAACCTATACGCGGGATAAAGGATATTAACAAAATCAAGCAGTATCTTTTAGGAAAGAACAATAAAAGGGATTATTGTATCTTTGTTGTTGGAA
>JBJEIW010000028.1:0-18516 GCA_051877435.1 Candidatus Ornithomonoglobus sp. | reverse complement strand
CAGCCGCCGGTATATGCAAATCCCGTTTCGCTGTCTATAAAGCCGGGCATACTGATGCTTATTCCCCCGACCTCGTTTTTGTGTTCCTCATATATATCGTAAAGACATTCTATAAATATTTCAAATTCCTCCTGAGGTGTGGGGATTGAACCTTTTGCTGCTATATTCAAATCTTCATTCATAACAGCATATTTAATCGCCGTTCCGCCTGCATCTATTGTAAGAATGTTCATAAAGTTAGTCACTCCTTGAAGAAATATTTTCTGAATATATATGTCGGTGTGCAGCTCCATGCGTGGCAGTAGCTGTTGACAATGCTTGAGCCGTATGGGGATTCGTTCTTGTTTTTTGGATTATACATCTCCCAGAAGGTATCCGCTCCATCGTTTATCATTTCGCCCCAGTATGATTTGATGTGTTTCATCGCCTCGTCATATTTGCCGCATTTGATAAATGCCATAACAAAATTGTGATACATATAAGGAGTTACCATATCTATTTTCGGATCAAGCCTTACAAGACGCTTTAATAAATTGCTATTAGTTTCCTTGTCAAACACTCCCGCAAGTATCATCCACACCTGCGACGCGTAAGAAATCTGCTTTTCGCTGCCGCTTACAAAGAATTTCTGTTCCTTATCCCACAGTATCTCTTTTGCCGCCCCAACAGCCGCATCAAGCTTTTTTTCAAGATATGATACATCTTTGCCGAGAATCCCTCCAAGCTCTATACCGCACCTCAGGCAGTATATCAATACAGCCTGACCGCCCGCCTGCTTATTAAGTCCTTCCTTCCAGTCGAGGAAGCACCAGAAATCCGCGCCACCGTCGATAACCACATTATCCTCGCCCATCCTTTCTATACCTATTTCAAGCTGACGGTATGCCACATCCCATAAATCAAGAGCGGTTTCCTTATCTCCGCTTTCTTTGAAATAGTCAAGCAAAATCGATACAAAGAACAACGCATAATCGTATAAATATGTGTCATCAACTATATTTGCCGGCTCTGTAAACAGGCATGCGCCGACTGCTCCGTTTTCCATTCTCGTTCCGGCGAACAGATATAAGCACCGCTTTACAAGGTCATAATTTTTAAAGGTTGCGTAATTTGCAAGAGCCTGCAATCTCAAATCGCCTATCCATAAGCGTCTGTCACGCTTGGGACCATCCTCAAACACGTCTTGCATACAGTCCTCAAGAGTTTTTATGCTTGCACGGTCAATTTTTCTTATCATCTCATCCTCTGTGTCCAGGTCAGCAACGCTTTCTCCGTCCACAGAGGACACCGCCTTAAATTCGGCTTTCTCTATAACGGCCTGATATTTCATTGAGCTGTCTATAACCGTTATTTCCAAAAAACGCATTGCGTATCTTCTTGGAAGCTTTACCACTGCCGGAAGAACATCGATATGTATCCATTCCTCCTGAATCCATGAGCGGCTTATCCAGCCTTCATAAGCTTCGGATTTATCCGTGATTTCCGTTGCGTTTTCACCGAATTTCAGTTTCAGAAAGAGCGGAGCGTCGGGCGGACTTCCTGCAGAGGAAATATGAAGCGTCATATATCCCACATAGTGATTGCCGAAATCAAGGCACACCTTATCGCCCTTTGACAGACGTATGTTGGAAAGCGCCGAAATATCCGTTTCTGTAACAACCTCACCGAATCCATCGGCATTTTTCGTTATCTCGACAATACTTTGAGGAGTTCGTGTTTTTTTTATCAAGTCGGGCTTTAACGAGTCCGCCTTGTTTAAGTAATCCTCATTTGTAATTCTTTTCATTCCCGGAATAATACTTACCTTTGCCATAGCTCTCTCCCTCCTTATTTAGACTTTCTCTCCTCCAATTCCTTCATCATCTGCGGATACTGCTTATCCAGCTTGTAGAAGGACATTGTAATCATATCAAAAACTATAAACGCAATCGGAATCCAAATATACATTACTGATATTGATGTAAGTGCCGACGCGCTCTGTGCCGCGGAATCCGCATTGAAACCGCCCCAGCCGAGAAGCAGAGCCGAAAGGCTTGACGCAAGCGCCATCGCTACCTTGCCGATAAAGCCGTTTACCGCTGAAAGAGTTCCCGCGATATTCACGCCGGTTTTCCATTCGCTGTAATCAACCGGATCGGGCTGCATTGAGAAATACACTGTCTGTCTTAAGCCGCTTCCGATAGCTGAAATTGCCACGCCGATCATTGCAAGAGTCACATTCTGTCCTGAGAAGAAAATCAGAAGTATTCCCGAAATCTGTACTATTCCGCCTATCTGCATAACGTCTCTCTTGATAAGCTTCTTTGTAAGGAACGGCACCGTTAAGTTTGCCGCCAGCGGAACAAGCGTTGTTATCGTTGCAGCGACTGAAGCAAGCGCCTGATTATTAAGATTATAGGTGAAGTAATACACAATCGCGCCGAGCTGTATTACATATCCGCCGAAGAACCATACAATGTTAAGCGCGAACAGTCTCCACGGTCCGTTTGCTGCCAGCACCTTTATGTTTTTCCATATATTCACCTTTTCGGTGCTTTCTCTAAGATTTGTTTCACGGGTATTAAAAAATGTGAAGAAGAACACCAATGCTCCTACGACACCGAAAATGAGCATTACCCACTTGAAGCCGATAATCTCGCTGCCTCTGCCGAAAAATGCTACAAGCGGAAGCGCCAGTGAGCTTACAACAGTTGAACCTACCGATGAAAAGCATATTCTCGTTGTTGCGAGATTTGTTCTTTCCTGTGCGTCATCTGTAAGCGCCGGAAGAATTGACGCCATCGGGATATTTACGACTGTGTATGACAATGACAGCAGCGAATATGTTATGTATGCATAAACTATCTTTCCTGTCATACTGAAATCGGGCACGTTGAATGCGAGGAACGCGAACAGTGCGAACGGTACCGCACCAAACAGTATCCATGGTCTTGATTTACCCCAGCGTGTATGTGTTTTGTCAATAAGCATTCCGACAATGAGGTCGGTTACGCCGTCAATGAATTTTGTTATAAGAAACATGAGCGCTATTGCCGCCGCGTCAAGCTTCATTACGTTTGTGTAGAAATAAAGCAGATACAAAGAAATCATCTGCCAGATAAGATTGCAGGCAAAATCTGACGAGCCGTATCCTATTCTCTGTCTCCATTTGCCGATTGGCTTTTCCTGTGTTTTCATAATTAAATCCGTCCTTTCATTTTATTATTGGATTTTTTTTAAACGCCGGTGTTTATTTGTTGATAATATAATAACACACAAAATCCGATTTGAACATTGACATTTTTATGCGGACTATTGATATTTTTTGTCTTGATTTAATATTTACAATATGATAAAATATAATCATACAATCTTTAAGGAGTGGCAGTGATGAATAAAGCCGAATTCAGAGAATATATCTTCCGTTATGAGCCTGACGAGCTGTTTTATAAAAAAATGTATGAAAAAAAGCCGCTGGGCGAAAAAGCGCTGCAGCAATTTATTTCCGAAACCGGCAGACAGGAAATTCTTGACCGTCGTCTGTATGTACCCGATATGCCGGGATGGTTTGAAGAGCAGTTTGATGAATATTTCCGTGATTTACAGGAGCATAAGCTCTTCATTGATATAAGCGATAATGTTGTTATTCAGAAGCATTACAGATACACTCCGCCGTTTATGCATAAGCATGATTTCTTTGAAGTCGCATATGTGTATTCCGGTAAATGCGTAAATCGTTTTGAGAATGTTGTGCACAATATGACCGAAGGAGATTTATGCTTTGTCGCGCCCAATACTCAGCACTCCGTTGAGGTTTTTGACGATAGCGTTGTTATAAACCTGATTATACGCAAAAGCACCTTCGAAAAAACATTTTTCAATATGATGACGGAGAACGATATTCTTTCCGCCTTTTTTCTGCATATACTCTATTCCAAGAATCATAACAATTATCTTGTTTTCCATACCGGAGGAGATGATATTATAAAAAGCGATATGGAGGACTTGTTTATAGAAAGGCTTGAGCATAAGAAATATTACAGACGTATGCTTATAAATATGCTGTCGGTTATGTTTACTCATCTGCTCCGTTATTATGAAACGGATATTGAGCTTGCTCCCTCGTCGGAGCAAAGCGGAAATCAGGTGGCGGAAATACTGCGGTACATACAGGATCATTTTACCGATGTAACCCTTGCAAGTGCGGCAGATCATTTTCACTTTTCAACATCATATTTCTCAAAGCTTGTCAAGGACTACACAGGGCATAATTTTACTAAAATTTTGCAGAATATAAAGCTTGAAAAATCCTGCCGTCTGCTTGCAAACACGGATTTAAGTGTGATAAAAATATGTTATATTGTTGGCTATGCCAATATCGAGCATTATAACCGCACATTTAAAAAACAGTATGGCATGACTCCAAGTGATTACAGACGCAGGATTAAAAGTGATTTTGAAGTAATTTAAACAACATATATAGTATGCTTTAGAAATGTTACAGCCTTATTGTAGCTATTAATTTCTTTCTTGTGCTTATCGTAGAATGAACCTTTAAACATTTTCTTGCTGTTGTACTCTTTAATCACGGGAAGATGCTTTTTACGCATATCATTGTTCCTGATTATCTTATCAATCTCAGAAATATGTGACTGAGATTTTGAGTTTTGTGATTTCAGAGATTTTATTTTATCCTCCTGTGCAGAAAGCTTATTCACTAAATCCTCATAGCTTTCAAGTCCCATTTCCTCAATACGCACTAATGTTTTAGCTGCTGTTTGCAGGTTATGGAGCTTAACCCAATACTCATATCCTTTTGACTGACGACATTTAATATTGCTTTCGATATCAAGAACCAGATTAATATTGATCGGTTTGTAAAGTCCTATGATACGTTTCTGTATATTTTCAGCCTTATATGCAAATCCAATCGTATCCGTTTTTGAAAAACGCTTGTCATCTTCATACCGAAACCAGAGAAAATCATCTTCTCTTGAAACAAACCCACGAAGCTTCATTTCATTCAGAAAATCTTCATATGTAAGAGCATATAAAATTGATTCGTCAATCGCTTTTTTGATAAGTGATTTTTTTGAAACATATTTCTTATACTGCTGCTTATAATTAAACTTCTTCTTTTGTCTCCCCGCAATTACAGGCTCAATGCCGTATTGTTCACATAGCTCATCACTGATTTCACGCAAACGATAATACGAACGCTTATCCGATTTATACCGCTTATAGTCTTTGAAGCTTACTGCATTAAAGACAATATGAGTGTGAATGTGCTTTTTATCTGTATGCGTTGCGAGAACATATTCGTATTTGTCCTTCAAAACTTTATCCGCCCATTCCCGTGCGATGAGGTACGCCTTTTCGGGCGTAACCTCACCGGGACGGAATGATTGAATCAGATGATAAGCTTTATTCTGACCTCCGCTCCTTGCCTTCTGCGCTGTCAGCTCAAACTCTAATTCTGCCGTTTGGGGAGTGCAGTTAAAGCTGTAAATCAGATTATCATTGGTTTTTGCATTATCACATATATATTTTATCGATTTGCCGACAGTGTGCCTGATAGCGTGGATTTTAGTAATCGCCATATATCTTCTACCCTTGATTTTATAACAGAGACATCCCGATAATTAGCATATCCGCTGCTGTTCATCAGAGTGACCGCCTGATTAATATTTCTTCCGATTGCATTGAACTCTTTAACAAGCTGCTTTATATCAGACGTATCAATATTAACTACGAAACCGTCTATCGCCATTTTACGCAGATATGCGCCTCGGTTACTGACATTGGCAGCCTTAAAGCGTTCATTTATCAAGGCAAGCTCCTCATTGTCAACGTAAAACTTTACCTGTATATCTCTCCTGCGATTTTTCAAAATTTCACCTCCGTTTAATCGGGGACGGGAAACTTTTTATCAAAATTCCCTGCGGGAATTTTGCCTGCCTTTTGTACTTTGAGTACCAAAAGGTTATGCTTGCTAATAAAGTTTCCTAATAAAGTTTCCCACCCGGATAAGTATATTTTAAAAGTTCTGTTTTAATAGTCAGCCGGTTAACTTGACTATATTATAGCATGGATTCTTAAACCCCCTCGGATTTTCCAGTGAATAATTTTTTAAACATAAAACAAGAAAAATTTCATATACGGTACTCACTGCGTACCATGTAAGAATTTGTCGTATGATTTTTCTTTGATTTCGGTCATAACGGTGATACAATAAAGAAAAACAATCGGAGGAATACATATGGACTTTGAGGAATTAGGAGCAAGATTAGTTGATTTGCGAACCAACAGAAGATTAAAACAAAAAGAGGTTGCGGAGGCAACCGGAATTTCAAAATCAACACTTAGTAAAATAGAGAATGGTTTTGCTGATACAAGCTTTACAAATATAGTGAAGCTTGCACAGTTTTATAATGTGTCCGTTGATTATCTACTGGGACTGAAACGGCATGATAAGATTATGCAGTCAGAAATGTCAGAGCTGGGTTTGAGTGATAAAGCGATATGGAAGCTGAAAAAGAATACACGCCATGCAAAAATTCTTTCAGAGCTTATACTGACAAACAGCATTGACGAATTTCTCGACAGGATTGAAATATTTCTTAACGGTAATATGGAAGCTATATATCTGGGGCTAACAAAAATATATGAAAAAGTTATCACTGAATTGAGAGAACAGCAGGGAGAAGCTTTGCCTGATGATACGGTTATGAATATATTAAAACACGGCAGCTTTAATGATGCATTTGACAGATTTAAAATCCGTGAAGCTTTAAATGCTCTTTTAAACGAATTAAAAAAGAAATACGGTAACGAAATATCTGCTGATAAATCCGTGAATTCACCGCTCAATATTTTATTGAGGAATATGGATGCTTCTGTAGATGATAGCGGTGAAAAGAAGCCGAAGCTGAGAGATATTCTGAAAGGGATGGTGGAGGCAGCACCGGAAGAAAAAAGGGAAATGCTCAATAATATGCTTGATGCGATTGATACTGCGCAGCATATGCAGAATTATACTTTGAAACATATATAATAAAAACCGTGGAAAATCACATTGAAGCTATTGACAAAAGTATAACAATGGCAGTATAATATATATGTTTATTGATAATGCGAAAAAAGGAGCAGGAATTAAATGACGAAGCCGGTCAATTCGTTCCGCATTGCCATCTGTGATGATGAGCCGCAGGACGCTGAATACACAAATAAAACTGTAAAAGAAATTTTACAAACGGAAAATATAGATAATGAGATTTTTTGCTATAACAGCGGACGCGGCTTGCTTGAGGCAATGCAAAACGGTATCAGCTTTGATTTGCTGCTGCTTGATGTTATGATGCCGCAGCAGAGCGGAATGGAGCTTGCCGCATATTTGCGCAGAAATTTATATGACACCTCTATTATATTTATTTCGTCTAATCGTGAAATGGCAATGTACGGATATGAGGTTTCGGCGGCAAGGTATCTGGCAAAGCCGATAGAGCCAAAGCGGCTGCGCGAAGCTCTCCTTTTTTGCCTTGGCAATAATAAGAACAGCGCCATTTTTGTTCCCGTAAACAAAGGCACCCGCAGGGTGATGACTAAGGACATCAAATATATTGAAACACATGGCCGCGGCTGTAAAATCATGTGTGAAGCAGGTGAATTGCTTACAAAAGCGCTGATATCGGAGCTTGAGAATAAAATCGCCGGACAGGATTTCATACGATGTCATCAGGGATTTATAGTAAACCTCCGGTTTATCCGCGAGCTCAGGACTGCGGAGCTTGTGCTTACCGGAGATGTGAGTATTCCGGTGAGCAAGCATCGTATAAAGGAGGTCAGAAGAGCGGTGCTGTCCTATTTGTCGGATTGATTTAGGAGAATTGCGACAGATATTTTAAACGTATCGGCGCCTCTTTCAACCGATACCATATCACCGTATTTCCGCATAATATGTCTGATAATTTTTAACCCGTACCCATGCTCCGGCATGGATATTTTTTTATATTCTTTTTCCTGAGCGGGCGCGCTGTTCTCGCATGAGAAAACAAAATAATTGTTTTTGCAGTGCAGGTCAAGACAGATATACGGCTCTGATGTTCTCGTGTCGGACGCAGAGTTTATCGCGTTGTCGAGAATATTGACAATCAATGAGCATAGATCAGAATCGGATACGGGCAATGTTTTCGGCGCCTCTGCGCGTACAATATCAAGGCGTATCCCCATATCCTTTGCGGCGGACAGCTTTCCGTTTATCAGAATATCCAGCACTTCACAGCCGCTGTTAATAACAGGACGTATTTCCCTCAGCTCGCCTATAAGCGTGTCAAGATACCCGGCTGCCCGCTCCGGAGCCTTGTCAAGCATTGCTCTTAACGCGGCATAGTGCTTCTGAGTATCGTGGCGTATTGCCATTATCTCATCGGACTGACGCTTTATATTTTCGTAGCTTTTCATTGCAAGCTCATTTTTAACTGCAAGCATTGAAGCCTCCGAACGGCGGCGAATCTCGTTTTTCAAAAGCTCTGCCGTCTGAGCGATTATACCGGAAATAAAGCAAAGTCCCCATACCAGGCGCAGTATGAATTTCGGAACGAACAGCTGCACTCCTTCTATCACGTTTCGGATAACGGAATCGAAGCGCTCCGGTGCAAACACAACGCACAGCAGCAGAAAGGCCGCGCAGCATACAAGTAATCCCAGTGCGGTTTGTGACATATATCGATGAAATGCGCTGTCGGAACGTATATAGAAAAATGAGTATATCAATGCTGCCGGCAAAGCTATAAGGCTGATGTTCATGGGAAGAAACACCAGATTTACATAGAGCTGACCGTATTCAACAAGAAGACCGCATTCAGTAAGCGCGCCGACCGCCGTGCTGCATATCTGCACCAAAGCCGCCGTCAGCAAAATCCACCGCTTGCGCCGCGCCTTAATCGTAAAGAATATAAGCAGCATGCTGATGGATAAATAGAAAAACAGCTCCGTCAGATCTGTTTTAAACGGTCCGCCGAAATATTTATAGAAGAAGGGAGCGGAAGCAAGAATCTCGCACATTCCCAAAAGCGCTGTCAGCGCGATTACCGGCAGCGAAACGATAAAAGCTCCCTCAAACGCGCTCCATACAAAGGCGGCAAGCATCAGTATTCCCAAAGAGAAGAGCAGCGCGGCGGGGATTGCCGTTTCGGAGGCGTCCGCAATCAGAGCGCTTTCATAGGAATAGCCGCAGTAGAGGGAAACCTCGCTCGGATATACCTTTTGAGGGTGATTCTGATTTTCGCCTATGACAGGAGAGGATTGAGCGACAGTCAGTATTTTTCCGTGATAATCGGACGGCAGCGAGATGATAACAGGCTCCGCACGGTCAAATTCAAGCATGGGCAGCGATACATATCCGATACGGTTATCCGCATCGGGACAGTCGGTGTATATGAGGGTATCATCGAGAAATACGCTTACGGTACGGTTTACCGCGCCTATACGCAGGGTGGGGCTGTCAAGCTCCTCCTCCATAGCGCGCGAAAAATAAAAGGTCTGCCCAGCATAGTCAAGCCCCGTAAAGCCGCCTGTGCCGTCGGGTATCAGCTCCTTCATTTGTCCCTGATTATTTATAAATACCGTCCAGCCCTTGTCCTCAGTTTCGTTTTCTCCATCCTCTGCGAACATGGAAAGATTGTATGTGCTGTCCTCCATCGGGTGAGTGAAGCACAGCAGGGCGGGCAGGGCCGCCGCGCATATCATTGCAGCAATAAGAACAGATATTATAATTTTAAACAGCCGTTTCATTCTCCTGACCTCGCTTGAATTAATTACCTTAATTATATCAGCGCACAGCGCTTTTGTCAATCAAAGCGCATGACCAATCATGTCATTTTTTCGCCCGGTTTTGAAAAAAATATAGACAAGAGCCTTTTTTTGGGGTATATTATAATAAGGTTAAATATAAAAAATACGGAAAGGTGATGTGTTATGAAAAAAATCACAGCAATATTGACAGCTGCCGCCCTTATGCCGTTTTCATCGGTATTTGCGGCGCGCGCAGACAAGGGAGAAGCGGTAACGCTTATTGTTGAAATGAGCGGAGACACCGTGCTTGAGGCGCAAAGGAGCGCGCTGACGGATATGACGCTGTTTGGCGCGGCAGATGCAGAGATTGCTCTTGAAAGGAAAATAAAGAGCCGTCAGGCACAGGTGTATGCCGATATTGAAGAAAAGGTTGACAGCGCAGCGGAGCGGGGGTTCAGCTATACCCATGTTTTTAACGGATTTTCGATTGAGGCATATGAGAGCGATATTGAAAAAATAAAAGCTCTGCCGGAGGTTGAAAACGTATATATTTCGCAGGAGTACGAGCTGTATGACAATGCTTACGCGGAAGGTGAAGGTATGTACCTTGACAGCGGCTGCGAAATGATGCACACAGATTATATGCATGAAAACGGTATATCCGGCGAAGGCATGGTTATAGCTGTTATTGATAACGGCTTTGACGTGGGACACGAGAATTTTTCGGGGCAAATCGCAAACCCGCGGCTGTCAAAAGCGGATATCGGGAATATTATAAGCAGCGAAAGCCTGTCAATAAACGAGTCGGGCGGAGATGTTACGGTGAACAGAGTATACAGAAGCGAAAAAATCCCGTATGCTTATAACTATGACAATAAAAACAGCGACACATTTGACGCGTCAGAATCTCACGGCACTCACGTTGCGGGAATTGCTGCGGGCAATAACGGCACAGATCCGCAGGGCGGTAAATTCACAGGCACCGCGCCGCAGGCGCAGCTGCTGCTGATGGCATGTCCTGTTTTATCTGATGATGCCGTGATAGCGGGGATTGATGACGCGGTAAAGCTCGGAGCAGATGTAATCAACGCCAGCTTCGGCTTAGACTACGCGGAGAAAAACGAACCGATGTCAAAGAGTGTAAATGCGGCCGTAAATGCCGGTGTGGTTTTCTCGGCGGCTGCGGGAAACGCAGCGAGAGGATATAACGGCGGATCTGTAAATGCCGAAAATATTGATTACAGTGCTGCCGGAACACCGAACGGCTTCAGCGCGTCAACGTCTGTGGCATCTGCGGATAATATAAATGTGTGGACAACATATTACACCATGACTGTAGATTCTGAGGAGATTAAATTCTCCGATGAAAATGGAAGCGTGAGCTTTGGAGATAGGTTCAGCGGCGGAGAGTATGAATATGTATATGTCGGAACGGGCAGCACTCAAGCCGAATTTAAGGACGCGGGAGCTGAGGGCAAAATTGCCCTTATCGACAGAGGAAACGGGATATCGTTTGCGAGGAGGATTACAAACGCTAAGGCTGCCGGAGCGATAGGCGCGGTGTTTATAAACTATGAGGAAGCTTTAAATATACATATCGCGCCGGTGAGCCTTCAGGATATGCCTACGGCGGCGGTCACACTGTCGGACGGCGAAAAAATGAAGAATGCGGCAGACAAAACACTCACCGCCTCACCGGAACTCTCAAACGGTATTCTGTCGGGTGGCAGCATCAAAATGAGCAGCTTTTCAAGCTGGGGAACGGACAGCTCTCTTGAACTGAAGCCGGAAATCACGGCTCCGGGAGGAAAAATATATTCGTCCGTCAACAATGACAAATACGAAAATATGAGCGGTACCTCAA
The DNA here is from genome assembly GCA_051877435.1 of Candidatus Ornithomonoglobus sp. Lineage (GTDB taxonomy): Bacteria > Bacillota > Clostridia > UBA1381 > UBA1381 > Ornithomonoglobus. The sequence continues at coordinate 6,881 of JBJEIW010000028.1, read as the reverse complement.
TGGCGGCGCCGCATCTGACGGGAGCAACAGCGCTTCTGAAGCAGCACATAAAAAATAATCCCGGCATATACGGAGAACCGCAGGGCAAGGATATGGCTATGCTTATAGAAAATCTGTTTATGAGCTCCGCTGATGTGCTCATGCAGGACAGCGAAAACGGTATTGCGTATTCGCCGAGGTTACAGGGTGCCGGTGCGGTTAATCTTGAAAAAGCCGCAAATACACCTGTTACGCTGATAGGTGGAGTGTACGGTGAGGGTGAAAATGTATATGAAAAATCTAAGATAAGCCTTGGTGAAATCGACAGCAATGAGCTTGTATTGACGTTCAAAGCGAGAAATCTTACGGACGCACCTGTTACATATGATAAGCTGAGCATGACTGTTATTACAGACAGCGCCGATGAGAACGGAATTGTCGGCAATATTAGAACACTTACATTCACCGCTGATTTGCCTGAACGCGTGACAGTTCCGGCAAATGGCGAGGAAGAAATAACAGTAAATGTTACTCTTGATCAAGACGAGCTTATTGAAAATACGGAAACCTTTATAAACGGATTTTTTGTTGACGGCTTTGTGTTCATGGGGACTGAAGATGACAGTCTGCCGGAGATAAGCATACCGTTTACGGGCTTTTACGGAGACTGGAGCAGCGCGCCTGCGCTTGATAAGCCGATGTATGACGGCGGTGTGATTGAGGACGGCACATGTATGGGATCACATGCTTACAGACAGTCTGACGGCTCTTATGCGAAAGAATATGAAACGTATATATTAGGTAAAAATCTCTATGCGGATGAAAATGCCGAGGATTACGATGAATACTGCTCCGAGGCTTTTGCGGGTATTTCACCCAACGGCGACGGTGAGTTTGATAATCCGATAGGAATAATAACTCCTTTAAGACAGCTCGGTACCACGGATTTTTCTGTTTACGACAGTGAAGGCAGGCTTATAGCAATGCAAACAGATATTTCATCCGAAACGGGAGAGGCTTATTATGCGAGAAAATTTGCTCAGTCTCATCTTGATTTTGATGATAATGTAATAAATGCGCTTGACGATGGTGATTACATCTTTAAGGCAGAGTCAGGTTTTTACGGTCAGAAGGAATACAGCCGTAATGAAAGTGTTGAGATGAAATTCTATGTTGACCGCCAAAAGCCCGTTATCACAAAGTATGAAATACGCGCTGAGGACGGCAGAACCTATCTTGACATTGCTGCGGAGGATAACCGTTACCTCATGGGCTTTATTATAAGCGGAGAAAAGGACGGAAAGAGCTTTCGCGAGGTATATCCGATAAAGGGAACGGAGACGGCGGAGCATTCCTTTGATATTACCGGTGTTGATTTAGATACACTGTCGGCGGAGGCTGTGGATTATGCCTTAAACAGCGCGGAAAGAACCGCTTCGGGACTTGAAATTAAATTGCGGGATGCAGCAGGCAGCAGCTTTTTATTCACTGTAAACAACGCAGCGGGCGGCGATATTGATGCCGTGGTTACGGCTGCGCTCTACCGTGACGGAGTGCTTGCGGGAATACAGAGCAGAAATCTAACGATAAAAGACGGAGTGTCATATGAAAGCTTTAATATAAGCAATACAGGTTATGATATGATAAAGCTGTTTGTTTGGAGCAGCATGGACGATATGAAGCCGCTGTATGATGTATTTGAATTTTAACGCGTTGCAGAGAAAAAATTTCAGGGAGTGAGATAATGAAGATAATAAACAAGTTAGCTATAACCGCGGTGGCGGCCGCGGTTATAGGCGCGGTAAATGTGTACGCATATTCCGACAGCGTATTTTCGGGGCTTGAAATGAAGCCTGCGGACGGCTTTTACACCGTGATAACCGACACAGAGGGCGAGGAGCACAGGCTTGAGGGGATAATTGACACAAAGCGTCTTGAAAACAGCGGCGCGGCGGGAAAAATCGCATCGTACGCGGTATACTGCGGGAATGAAGAAATAATAAGCGTTAAGCTCAATGACATAATTTCAAACCGGGATATGGGTATTGCCGAGGACGGCACACCGATTGTAAACGGCTATTACAGCGTAAGCTTTACACTTTCCGAAACCGAAAATACGGAGGTGTTCTTAACAGGTCTGTCACCCTCAAATATCGATACGGTGCAGGAGCAGCTTATTTCGGCAAGAATTGAAAATTCGGAATTTACCATGGAGTCGCTTGATTTCATTGACACCGAAAAGACCGATCTGCCCGATGACGGCGATAACGAGCTGTGCTGGGCAGCGGGAACGGCAAATATTCTCCATTACACAGGCTGGGGGCAAAAGGCGGGATTTGGCAGTACCGATGATATTTTAGACTGCTTCCGCGACAGCTTTACCGATCTCCCGGGCAATGCGATATACGGCTTGGACTGGTTCTTTAACGGAACATATATTCCGCAGATGTTTGATAATTGGGCGCATGTCAAGGACTACGGGGAGAGCGGCGCGTTTCTTGGGAAGTATGAATCGGGACGCGTTATAAGAGATATATATACTTATAACAATCATAACAATATGAAGAAGATGACGGACGCTCTTGAAGGCGGCAGCGGTATTGCCCTTTCGGTCGGCTGGATGGATGAAAACGCAAACAGAATGGGCGGACACTCAATAACCATGTGGGGTTATATCTGTGACAGGAATTTTTCCGCGCAGGACAAGGATTATTATAAGGCGGTTATAATTTCGGATTCCGATTCGGATATGGTTGCCGACGAAAACAGGCGCATGGCACCGAATAAGCTCCGCGTTCTGAACCTTCTCCCGTACAGTAAGGCGGGATATGACACATGGCAGTTTGACGGCTACTACGGAGGCATTATCGAGATGGCTATAATGCTGGAGCCGTACAGTGATGATACGGAATTTGAAACGGATACGCGCGCGAGCCTTAACAAGTTTATTGACGCGGATTTAACTGTAAGCAAAATATATGTATCAAATGACGGTGAGGATAAACATTTCTTTTTAAACGCGTGCGCGGAGAATGAAAGCATTTATGTTGTTCCGAAATTCAAAAACACAGCGGACGCCGATTTTGACGGAGCTGTCGATTATACAATAACGGTAACGGATAAAAATGACGGCAGCGAAAAAAGCAGAATAAACCGCACATACACAGGCAGAATAGATAAGCACGAGGAATCGGATGTTTCAAATACGAAAGCAGCCGAAATCGACGGTCTGACGGCGGGAGAATATACCGTTACGGTGGAGGTCAATCCAGAAAGAAGCGTAACGGAGGCATATTATTATAACAATACGCAAACATATGATTTTACTGTTTCGGATAAGAGCTATGACCTTACAGATGTAAGCTTCAGCGCCGATGTGGGCGAATTTGTTAACGGTCAGGCAGAGGCGGCTCTTACATTGGAGGGCTATGACACGATTGACATATCGCAGGACGCGCAGAGCTGGCTTTTTGTTTCGTACTGCGAGGACGGAAAGTGGAGCGCATGGAGCATAGCCGATACCCCGGAGAATACTTCTGTCGGAAGCATGTCGCTTATGTCGGTATCGGTGCCTGAGAGCTGCCTTATATATGCCCGCGGGCAAAAGGCAAGATTAAGACTTGCGGTTGAGCCGGCTGATGTAACAGAACCGCTGCTCAACATTTATTCGGACGAGATAGATTTAAAATATGCTAAAATCGGAATTGCTGCGGATGAAACAAACACAGGGATTTATACACCGCTTGAGCGCGCGGCTTGCAGTCTTGCAGACGGAGAGCTGTTCGCGTTTGGGATTAAAAACGCGTCCACCTATGACTGCGGCGAAATAGCGTGCAGCGCCGTGGTGTATGCGAAAAAGGGCGGTGAAAGGGTTGAGCTGTTCAGACAGAAAGATGTATCACTCGCTTACGGAGCGGAGCCGATAATAATAAGCTTTTCCGAATGGAGTGATAAGAGCCTGTCCGGCACATATGAAATTACCGTCGCTGCAGAGGGCGAGTGCATCGGTGACGAGGTGGTTTTGGGAACTCTGTGCGTTAAGGAGCAGCCGTCGCTTACGGTTACAACACAGAGCGATGTAACAAATGAGTATGACGGTCTTATTTCGTTAAGAGAGGCTGTTTCTTATGCGGAGGAAGAAGGCGGCACGGAGATTGACTTTGCTGAAGGCGTTGAGATGATCTTCCCGTCAAGTCCCATAGTAATTGACAGCGATATAAAAATCAAGGGCAGGTATAACGAAAACAGAAACAGCTATACAGTTATACACGGCGCGGGACAAACGCAGCTGTTTAAGGTGACGGAAAACGGCAGACTGGAGGGCGAAAGGCTGAACATTACCTCCGGCTGCAGCACCGAATACGGCGGCGCTGTTGAAAACCGCGGCGGAACGGTCAAGCTGGATAAATGTTTTATCCTTTACAGCAAGAGCGGCAAGGGCGGCGGAATATATTCCGACGGCGGTTCCCTCATGCTTTCCGACTGCGCCCTTAAGGGCAATACAGCCGGTTACGGCGGCGCGGTTGAAACAGAGAACGGCGCGGCGCTTGATATGATAGGCTGCACATTGTTTGCAAACAGCTCCAACGGCGGAGCAATATACAATAACGGCGGAAAAGCGGTGATAATAAATTCAACCTTCACCGACAACACAGCATCCTCCTCAGGCGGCGGCGCGGTAACCTCCGCTTACGGCAGTGCAAGCATGCTCGGATCAATAGCCGTGAATAACGGTGAAAATGACATTGACGGCACTGTCAATGTTTACGGCAGCTATATCAGTGCCGCATCGGACAAGGCGGTTGTTGACGATTTGACCGTAATGGGCAAGGGCGAAAGAATATTCGGCTGCGACACATACGGCAGGGTTATTTGGAACAATAAGAACAACGGTGAAAATATATCATACAGCGCATATATTTCCTCAGTCATAAATAACGGGATATATATTAAGGACGATAACGGATATGCAGCATACTCTGCCGACGGCTCGGACTGGATAGTGACAGATATTGAGTCCGTATTTCCGGAGAGCGCGTATAAAACGGATATTTGGGGCAATGAACGCGGACGCGCCCTCGGTTCAACAGCGGAGATATGCGAGGAAGAGTGTATTACAGATGTTTTGGATGGAAAGGTATATATATACGCTCCGCGCTCTGCCGAGCGTGCATTGATAGAAAAGAGCGGCACTTATGATGGAATTATGACCGGTGTAAGTGTGTATAAAGCAGACATTGAGCCTGGAACAAATATTATAGCGCTTGAAAGCATCGGCGCGGAGGATGAAGTAAGAACATATATGCTTTGGGACAGTATTAACGGTATGTGTCCGAAATCAAATGTATTTGTATATTAATTAAGTATTTTAGGAGGAATCAATATGAAGATTGTAAAAAGAACATTGTCGGTTATGCTTGCGGCAGCCGTGGCGGCGGGGAGCGGCATGACTGCGGTATATGCAGAGAACGGATATGCGACAAGAGGTGAGGTTTGCCAAATGCTCCTTGCCGCCGCGGACGACTACAATCCGACGGTAGAGAAATCGGATATTCTGCAGGGCTATGACGACGGCAGTCTGCACGAGGAATGGAATGTAACGAGGGCGGAGGCTGTTGTCATGCTCTCGCGCGCGTTCGGAGAGCTGCCGGAACTTAAGGGATATAATGAATATCTTGCGATACCCAAGGAGAGCTTTACCGATATTCCCGCATGGGCAGACGATGAGCTCAACAGTGTGTTTGACGCGGGAATTATAGCCGGAAAGGACGACGGCATTTTCGCGCCGGACGATAACGTGACAAAGGACGAGATGAATTTATGGATACAGCGTGTTTATGCGCTGTTCGGCACAAATTTAAAGGATAACTTTTTCACTGCCGTAAATCATGATGATTTGGAAAATTTAGAGTTTGGCGAGGGACAGTTCGGTACGGGAAAAATTTATGATGTGGATGAAGAGGTGCGGGCGGAGTGTCTGGAGCTGATAAAGAAAGCAGCCCGGTCCGATGCCGCCGCAAATACTCCGGAGGGAAAAATAAAGATATTATACAATAACATAACAGATAAGGCTTCAAGAAACAAGGACGGCATTGCTCCTGTTAAGCCGTATCTGGATAAGCTTGATTCCGCGAAGAATATTGATGATATTGTTGATTTCTGCCTTTATATGTATAAGGAAACGGCAAGAGGCGGATTTTTCGGCTTTGAACTGACAGAGGATGCGAAAGACTCAAATGTATATATAACCCAATTCAGTACAGTATCCGCTCCGCTCCCGAAGGAGGCATATACCGGAGAGGCTGATTATCTTAAGAATGCCTATTTGAATTATATAAAAACAATCTGTACCCTTGCCGGTGACAGTGAGGCTGATGCGGAAAAGAATGCGCGGACGGTGTGGGATATTGATTCTGCGCTGTCGGAGGCGGCACTGAAGCCGGAGGAGTATTATGATGTATCTAAGGTATACAACATATATTCTCTCCAACAGCTTGATGAGATATATGAAACGGTTGATTTGCAAAAGGTATTTGATGAATACGGCTATAAGAATAAAGACAAAATCTGCGTAACCGATGTCGGAGTTATGAAAAGGACCGCCGAATTAATGACGGATGAAAATGCTGAAAATTTAAAGATCTATTTAAGGTGCGCGCTCCTTAACGGCTCGGCGGCATGCCTGGGTACGGATTTTGAGGATGCGTCACAGAGGTTTAGCGAGGAAGCATACGGAATAACAGGCAGAAAGGCTGATGATTTAAAAGCGGCAGAGCAGGTAAGCAGCTATTTAAGCATATATGTTGATATGCTGTATAAGGATGCATATTATTCTCGTGAAACGGAGGAGAATGTAACAAAAATAATAAATGATGCGATTGACGTCTATAAGGACAAGATCA
>JBJEIW010000027.1:0-4074 GCA_051877435.1 Candidatus Ornithomonoglobus sp. | reverse complement strand
GTAGTTCTTGATGCAGTGCGGAATATTAAGGTCGTCATTCATCTTTCTGAGATATTCGATAAGGAGCTTAACCTTCTCGTCATCGTCAGCGCCGCTCAGACCCATGTAGTCAGCGATTACGCCGTAGCGCTTCTTGGCTGTTTCGTCTTTAGCGTTAAACGCGATTACCTTCGGGAGATACATAGCGTTTGCCGCGCCGTGGATGATGTGCGCGCCGTAGTCAGCAAATGCCGCGCCTGTCTTGTGCGCCATTGAGTGAACTATGCCGAGGAGAGCGTTTGAGAACGCCATACCCGCAAGACACTGAGCATTGTGCATTGAATCACGCTTAGCCATATCGCCGTTGTAGGAATCAACGAGGTCGCTCTGAATCATCTTGATAGCGAAGATTGCGAGAGGATCGGTGTAGTCGCAGTTAGCTGTTGAAACGTATGCCTCAATAGCGTGCGTCATAGCGTCCATGCCTGTGTGAGCGACAAGCTTCTGAGGCATTGTTTCCGCAAGATCGGGGTCAACAATCGCAACGTCCGGTGTAATTTCAAAGTCAGCGATAGGATACTTGATGCCCTTCTGATAATCTGTGATGATTGAGAAAGCGGTAACCTCTGTAGCCGTTCCCGATGTTGAAGAAATAGCGCAGAACTTAGCCTTTTTGCGAAGCTCCGGAATACCGAATACCTTACACATATCCTCAAATGTGATGTCGGGATATTCGTACTTGATCCACATAGCCTTAGCAGCGTCAATAGGTGAGCCGCCGCCCATAGCTATAATCCAGTCCGGCTCAAATTCAAGCATCTTCTGAGCGCCCTTCATAACTGTTTCAACCGACGGATCAGGCTCAATACCCTCAATAAGCTCAACCTCCATGCCCGCTTCCTTTAAGTAGCCCATAGCTCTGTCAAGGAAGCCGAAGCGCTTCATCGAGCCGCCGCCTACGCAGATAACAGCCTTTTTGCCCTTAAAGTCCTTTAACGCTTCAAGAGCGCCCTTGCCATGATATAAATCTCTCGGTAATGTAAATCTTGCCATAATTATAACCTCCTGTTTTATGCTGTAAATAATATGTACTATGTTATTTTTTTAACATACTTGTATTATACCACTTCTTACAGCAAAATGCAATAGGTTTAATATATTCTTTTGTAAAATTTATAGATTATTCATCAAACCAGAGCCGTTCAACCTTAGTGCATTTTCCCGTGTTTTCATCAACGGTGAAAACGCAGGCGCAGAACTGCCCCTTACCCGCAGCAATTTCAAATTTCTGCGGCATTCCGGTTCTGAAGCGGTTGACTATAATTGTCTTGTTCATTCCGAGAATCGAATCGGAGGGACCTGTCATTCCAAGGTCGGTTATATAGCCTGTGCCGCCGGGAAGTATTTTTGAATCCGCCGTCTGGATATGCGTATGCGTACCGAACACGGCACTGGCTCTGCCGTCAAGAAAATATCCCATCGCCATTTTCTCCGAGGTTGCTTCGGCATGAAAATCGACAAATATTACGGGAGTAATTTTTGAAAGCTTTTCAAGCTCCCGCTCAGCTGCGGCAAACGGATTATCGCACGGAACCATTTCAACCTGCCCCATGAGGTTTATTATTCCGATTTTAACACCGTTTTTTGTTGAAAGAATAACGCTTCCCTCGCCGGGAGGATTCCCCGGCCAGTTTGCCGGACGGATAACGTCACCCTCGTCACGCATGATGGCGGTAACCTCCTTTGCGCCCCACACATGGTTGCCCATTGTAAAGGCGTCAACACCGGCGCGCTTCATTTCCTCATAGCACGCGCGCGTCATTCCGCGGCCGTGATTTGAATTTTCTCCGTTTGCGATCACGAAATCAATATCACTCTGATATTTAAAATCGTCAACATATTTAAAAAGCATATCGCGTCCTGTGCGGCTCACAACATCTCCGATACATAATACTCTCATACATAATCTCCCGATATAAGATAAAAAAAGGAGCACGCCGGAGGGGTAGAAGTGCGGCGGCCAAGTGACTAACCGCAGTACCTTTATCGTACGGCGGGGACACAGCTGCCGGCGTCCGGCTATTGCTCCCAATTTTCGGTTTTCAGCGAAAGCGGTTAAATACAGATTACTTTGCGTAATCCACTGCGCGGGTTTCGCGGATAAGGCTTACCTTGATCTGACCCGGATATTCAAGCTCGCTTTCAATTTTCTTTGCGATTTCCTTAGCGACAATGATCATACCGTCGTCATTGATGACCTCAGGCTTAACCATAATTCTGATTTCACGGCCTGCCTGAATTGCAAATGACTTTTCAACGCCTTCAAACTCGTTGGAAATTTCCTCAAGTCTTTGCAGACGCTTAACATATGTTTCAAGGTTTTCGCGTCTTGCCCCCGGTCTTGCCGCCGAGATTGCGTCGGCTGCCTGCACAAGCGTTGCGATGATTGTCTGCGGCTCAACATCGCCGTGATGAGCCATAATAGCATGTACAACGTCCTTGTTCTCGCGGAATTTTTTAGCTATATCCGCGCCTATTGTAACATGTGAGCCCTCAACCTCGTGGTCAACGGCCTTACCAATGTCGTGTAAAAGACCTGCGCGCTTTGCAAGACTGACATCGCAGCCCAGCTCGCCTGCCATAACTCCTGCGAGATATGCAACCTCAACAGAATGATTCAATACGTTCTGACCATAGCTCGTTCTGTATCTGAGCTTACCGAGAAGCTTGATCAGCTCCGGATGTAGTCCGTGAACTCCGGTTGAGAACGCTGCGTTTTCGCCCTCCTGTTTTATGATGGCGTCAACTTCCTTACGAGCCTTTTCAACAGACTCTTCAATTCTTGCCGGATGAATTCTGCCGTCAACGATAAGCTTTTCAAGCGCAAGCTTTGCGACCTCACGTCTTATCGGATCAAAGCTTGACACGATAACAGCTTCCGGAGTATCGTCAATTATGAGATCAACACCGGTCATTGTTTCAAGTGTTCTTATGTTGCGTCCCTCGCGGCCGATAATACGACCCTTCATTTCATCACTCGGCAGGTTGACAACTGAAACTGTGGTTTCCGCTACATGGTCGGCAGCAACCTTCTGGATCGACATTGCGACTATGTTCTTAGCAAGCTTTTCCGCATTTTCCTTTGCCTCATGCTCAATTTCTTTAACCATAACAGCGGCGTCATGTCTTGCGCTTGTTTCAATCTCATGAACGAGAATATCCTTTGCTTCCTCTCTTGTGAGACCTGAAATTCTTTCAAGCTCCTCCGTCTGTTTCTGTTTGATTTCTGCAATTTCATGCTCTTTTTTATCTAAAGACTTCAATCTGCTGTTGAGCGACTGCTCTTTCCTTTCGAGATTGTCCGTCTTTTTATCAAGCGTTTCCTCTTTCTGATTAACTCGTCTTTCCTGGCGGGAAATCTCGTTGCGGCGCTCCTTGATCTCCTTGTCAAGCTCAGCGCGCAGCTTCTGATTTTCCTCCTTCACCTCGAGCAACGCTTCACGCTTTTTATTTTCAGCGGCGCGTTCAGCTTCGGAAACGATAGCCTTAGCTTTTTCTTCGGCAGACCCGAATTGCGCTTCGGCTACCTGTTTTCTGTGTTCAATACCTGATGTAAAGCCTTTATTATATGACATTTTAGCGAGAAACGCGCCCGCGGCGGCTACCGCTAAAACCAATACAATTAGAATTATATCTATAGTTGTTATTTTAAACACCCCCATTTTAATGTGATTAATTATTTATACCACACGCAACCGGAGGCGTATCCATTTAAAAATGGCTGCTTATATATTATTTATATGTAAAATTACAGCAAAGCGGATGATGCGGCGTGCAGGTTTTGCCGCACACGGCTTTTAATCTAAACAACCATTTCGGAACACCCAATATGATTGTGTGCAGCTTCATTTACTGTAACATTATCAGAAAACTTTTAAAGAATATCAAGCATAATATATTTTATAATATTTTTCGCAAAATGTCAAGATATTTTAAGAAATTATACAAAATTTTTAAAAGAAAAAAGAAATTTATGGTAAAATCGTTTATGCAAATAAAATTACCGCTTGAATATAAGGCGCTTATGTGATAAAA
>JBJEIW010000026.1:0-4113 GCA_051877435.1 Candidatus Ornithomonoglobus sp. | reverse complement strand
CTACGCTTTGCACAATGGCTTTTTTACTGGATTTTTGATACCTGAATAGTAACCATGATGCCAGCCGTTTTTGAAACTGTGGTCGGTACTTTCAATAACATATTGGATGCCATCAACCACAATAACCTCCCCGGCTCTGGTGTAGCTGTCATATTTCTCTATAATCTCAAAGCTGTATGTTTCCGCCGGAACTGAATTTGCATCAAGCTCCTTCTGTGCAACTGTATCAGCATTTTCCTTTTCCGTGTCTATCTTGACTATTTTCTGCAGAAATCCGTATTGGGTTATATTCTCACGATTCTGAAGTACCTTCAGCTCGGTATATACATTATCCTTTTCTGAGGTCACCTTCACGGAGTTTACCATATTCTCAATAGAATAACTGTGGCTAACGCCGCCCTTGAAATCAGGCGAGTATGCCTGCGGGATGTTATCAGCAATTCTGAATTCTGGATATGCGATAAGGTCTCCGATTTTATATATCCTAAGTCCCTCCGGCACAAAATCGTAATTGTAATCCCCATCGCATTTATCTAAAATATCAGTTAAAATTGATGATATGGTTTTATCAAAATATATCTGATTTATATTCACTGTAAGCTCCGGCAGCCTGACTATATTGATTGACAGATCGGCGCATATCTCCTTTATCGCATCCGCCGCCGTAATGTTCTTGAACTGATATGTCTGTGAGGTCTTGTTAAGATACCATCCGAGGTCAACGACACTGTACTTATTACTGTCTTTGTCTCCGTCATCGGCCTTTATGACCACGCCTCTATATATTTCGGCATTCGTTACCATACGGACGATATCACCAATCTGCGGTATATACATCAAATCCTTTAAATACTCCGCATCCGATTTCGCAATATCAAACGACATTGTTGTTGCAAGCTCATATATACTGTTTTTCCATGAGATATTTCCGGCATAGGCAGTAATATCCGTATCATTGGCATAAAGCGTAAATATACCTGTCGGAGCAAGCTCTGACAGCTCCGACATCTTCGGCATGATATTTTCTTTAACACGGTTATTCCATACAACGGTCTTTTCTTTCTCACCGTCAGAATAATTGTTTTCGGAGTACATATACTCTTCATTTCCGTCTGAAGAACCTATCGAACCATTTTCTGAAATTATCCAAAACCCGTCCTTTGCATTTGAGCCGCAGCAGCATTTATTTATATATTCCGCACTCCACGTCCGTGATGAGCACATAGAGTAATGGTTGCCGTTGGGATCATTTACAGAAATCTGATTGCTTCCGTTGATTTTGCAAAGCACGATATAATGTCCGCCGCTCGTAAAATCACAGGGCCCCTGGGGATTTGCTATTACGGGTATTCCGTTGTTTAGTGCAGAAATCACATCGTTTATGCTGTGTGAATTTCTGACCGTTAAATTATACGGTGCCTTACTAAGCTGCGGAAAGCACACACTGCCTTGTGTGGTGGCATAGCCTCCCATAGCATTCGTGAACAGCTTTGCCGTATCGCTCGGAGTCACATTAAACCCGTATGATTTCAGTACCATTGCCGCCGAGGTCGGTCCGCATCCGGACGAGCCTATGTTCTTGCCGCCATAGCGTATACCGCTCCAACGGCTGTCGTTCTGCGAATAGTACGGAAAACCGTGCAATGCATCTGCGTAGCTCATCAGAACAGCCCTACTCTGTGCATCCAAGTAAGTGTTCTGAGATTATCATAGTTCAAATCCCACCCACTGTCACCGGAAAGCACTCCAGCATTTATTGCCGCGACCACAGCCTCCTTTGCCCATTCGGGCATATTATCGTCAATATAGTTATACCGCATCGGGTTTGCAAGCTCTGTCACAACTCCCGATATGTATTCCAACGAACTTTTTAATTCTTCATATTGACTCATTGTCAAATCCTCCTCTTCAGCCTCTGCCTGCGGATTCTCATATCCGAGCAGATTAAACTGCTCAAGCTCTAATGTGTACCATAAATCTCCGTCCGTCTTTATGGTATATTGAAAATTTTTTACCGCAACCACCATATTTATTGGGGTGTCCGAAATGACTAATCTGATAGGCAGCTTTTTCTCAATCCAGTCATCAAGCATATTCACGTAGTCCCAGCCCCACATACTTCTGTTCCGTATATATGAATATCCGCTGTTCTTCTCAACCGGAAAGAAACTCGTAATAGTCATGCCCTTAAGCTTAGGTATACCTATAAGCTGAAGCTCACCCTTTGATACGGTCTCAAATACAGTCGTTGACTGAGGCTTACTTATTGTAAAGGACGGAGGCAGAACAGGGATTTGCATAATCTCCGCCCGGTTATTAACGCTTAAATATATATCCATGCTCTGCTCCCTCACATATTCTCTATAACTTCCACTATACGCTTTGCCATCTTGTTCGCCAGCGCATCATCGTCCGCACTGCCGCCGTCAACATTTACTGTTATATAATAACTTTTATTTACAGGAACAGACTGCGGTGACTGCGGTTTCAGATACTCACGCAGATTATTCCAAAACTGAGTAAGCGGAAGTATTGCCTCCGCTCCGGCTTCGCCGCCGACCATTGCGTTTGTAGCATTCATTCCAAATATAGTTGGACGCGTCATGATACCGCCTTTGCGATACAACTCAACCCCAAACGAAAGAGCGGACGGCTGATTCAATGAGAATACACCTCTTATTGAGAAATGCTGCGGCTTTGCTGCATCTGCTGTCTTGCTGAGCGGTGTTACCCTTGCTCCCTTAGGCAGTTCAAGCATCTCCGGACCATTCTCGCCGACAATAACGGCTCCTGCTGTTTGGATATTACCGCCTTTTGCCAAGAGCGGTATCTGCGGTGCAGTAAATGTCGGTATAGCAGGTATACCCACCACACCCGTCACCTTATTAATTCCGTTTATTAATCCGTTGATTCCTGAGACTGCGCCTCTTATCATAGAGTTAATGCCCGATATTATACCGTTGATTGCGCCTTTGATTGTATTAACTATTCCGTTCCATACATTGCTTATCGCTGTCGCAATCCCTGTAAATACTGATGTGGCGGCAGAAGATATGGCATTCCACGCTCCGGACAGAAATCCCGTTATTCCACTCCAGACAGAACTGACTGTATTGCTAATGCCGCTCCATAGACCTGTAAAAAACGATGCTATACCTGTTCCGACCGATACAAAGAAATCACTCACTGACTGGAAAGCTGATTTACACCATGCACATACACTATCCCAGTTCTTCCAAAGCAAAACACCTATGGCAATCAAAGCACCAATTGCTATTACAACAATACCGATTGGTGAAGTCACAAAGGTCATAATCGCACCGAATGTTCCTGTTACAACATTCAAAGCCGAGGTTGCCGCTATCTGCGCAATGGTTGCTGTTGTAAGCGGAGCAAATGCCGCAGCTTGTGTTCCCGTCATAACAGCCGAAAATGCAATTAATCCGTTACGGATACTCTCTACAGCATTCGCCGCAGCTACAGACACCTTGTATGCCGTCACTGCAGCCGCTATTCCCGCTATAACCGGTGAAAGTGTACTTGCAGCGGTTATGACACCTGATGCAATATTCATCACCATAGACAGGGAATTACAGAGTGTAGGAAGTATAACGTCTGCAAGTGTTTGTATAAGGGCAGTACCGTTACCGCTGAAAGCATTGACAATGCTTGTTTTTACATTATCAAATGCAGAACGCACTCCTTCTATTGCGGGACCATTATTTTCAATAGTCGTTTTTACAGCATTAAACACAGTGCTTGCAATATTGTAAATCCCCTGAATTGCAGCAAATAACCCGTTTCCGATTGCCACAGTGAAAGCAGTCACATATGGTGTTATCGCCGTCAAGCCGTCAGACATGCTTTGCAGCACACCCTTAAACTGTGATGAACCGAGTGCATCAAATATGGCAATCTTAACGCCCTCGAACTGTGATTTCAAAAGTGTAAGCTTTCCCGATACCGTATCGTTCATTGTATCCGCCATAGTTTGAGCCGCACCTTCGGAATTGTTAATCGCGTCCGTCAATGCTTGAAAATCAGCCGGAGAGGAATTAACGATTGACAAAAATCCGCTCATTGCATTCTTTCCGGCAATCATTGTCGCATACT
>JBJEIW010000025.1:0-18732 GCA_051877435.1 Candidatus Ornithomonoglobus sp. | reverse complement strand
TCTCTGTCGCTGTTTCGCCGCTTGTAAACACGATATATGCCGCGTAATCCTCCGGCATATCCTCCGGCAGTGAGACCGTCAGAGATACCATATCGGCGCTGAAGCGGTATTCCGTGTTGCGTTCGGGCGTGATGGATGCGGTTGTTTCGGCGCTGTAGATGTAGGTTGTTTTGTCGGATTTACTGTCGATGCCCTCAGCAATTTCACTAATAGTTAAAAATCTTTGAGAGTCTTGGAAGTAACAAATCCAATCAAGAAATTTTGTCGATACATTATCCAGCAAAGCAAAAACATAGTCATCAATACCGTCTCCATCGCTTGTCTTTACACATATGACCGGAACATACGAATTTGCATAAATTGTGTAATTGTTGTCATATATATTTTTAACAAAGCCGTCAATCGCATTCGGTCTAAAATAAACATCCCCAGTTCCGTCAATGTTGAACGTAATTTCGTTCTCCAATGGCATTATTCCATACGACAAAAGAATATTGACCACAGCGCCGTTTTCCAGCTTGAAATCGCCGTTTGTTGTGGTTACAACCTTGGCTGCTTCGTTCGATTTTGTAATACATGAGGCTGTATATACTTTGGTTAACTTATTCAAATCATCTTCAACCGTAATTCTCTTCCAGTTCGTAGAAGGAACAGAGTCGGCATCTAATAATCTAAGATACATCTTTGGATTATTGCTTACCGAACTATCGATAAATATCTGAGAAAATCCATTAGAGCCCTCGGTAACAATCAAGGCTCCAGTCATACAATCCTCCGGATAATTATATTCTTTAGCCAGTTCTGAATTGTTGGCTCTGACATTATAAAATCCACTCTTATAAATCCCATTAAGATCTGTATTCCACGCCTCAATTTTGACAGCTCTCTCGTCCCGATATTCATCAAGCCGATTTTTAAGATTATCGTCGAGCTTATTGAAAGTTACACTACCGTCTGGGTGATCTAGAACAGGGTTGTTTTTATGATCGGCTATATCTGTCTCGACATCATTTACTCTTCCGATAATATCCTCATCGCTGTATTTAAGATCGGCTATATCGGATTCGTTTGTACTTACTCTTTCAGCGATATCTTCAGGCGGAATAACAGCTATTATCTCATTTCCGGTATTTCCCTCAACAAAGTGTATAATATATGTGTATCCCTCTTTGAAATCGCCGGAGCATACAGACAATTCTGTTTCTCCGTCACCGGAAAGAAGCGCGATATGCTTTGCATCGTTTTCAATCTTAATTATATATGTCCTCGGGATTACACTGTCGGGTTTGTTTGAAACATAAATAAAATTGTCACTGCCTACATCTGACAGAGTATAAGAATTAAGGCTCGGTGTTGATTTCAAAATAGATATATCCTTCGTATTTGTATTTACTTTATTGATGATATCGACGTCTCTGTATTTAAGATCGGCTATATCTGTCTCGACATCATTTACTCTTCCGATAATTTCAGCTACATCTTCCCACTCATCAAAATCTGAATGCGCACCGTTCTGATGCGCCCAACGCTTATAGATTTTACTATGATCCACATCAACTACTATTTGTAAATGGTCAGCGGATAGTCCTTCTCCATTACTATGGATACATATCAGAACCCCTCTTGTACAACCATCAGGCGCATGTACCAATGTTGAATCGGAAAAATAGTAAAACCCGTTAGTGATTATTGCGTTTAAGTTCTGACCTGTGGGTAATGGTTGCCAGTAATGTTTTCCCAGTACAGCTCCGTTGGCGATTTTCTCAGCCGTAACACACCCGTCCGGGTGGTCAAGAACTCCTGCTGTTTTATGCGCGTTGGCTGCTTCTTTGGTGTCCGCCAGTGCCTTTTCCTGTTCACTGACAGCCTCCGCCAATGCCTTTTCATTATTTTTTACTATAGGATACCATTCGTTCAGCGGTGTATTCCCGTCAAAATTCGTATTGATATTTACACTCATTATTCTGTTTCCTCCTTTATGATCTGTATTCTCTGCCCGTTAAAATATAAATTACCTTCCTCGTCTGTTGTGAATGCCAGTCCGCCGACTGATAATTCGTCAGCATTGATTGCTGTTTTTTTGTCGGTTACGGCAATGCACTCACCCAGAGTGAAGCTGCTGTCGCTTACGCTCATAAAAGAACCTCCGGCGCTCATAATGCGCAGCCCTAATCTGTCGATAACTACACTTCCGTTAGCGACGTTTCGTGCGGTTTCGGCCGTTGTTGCGGCTGCGGCAAGTGTTGATGCACCGAGATTTCCCGAGACCTTAGAGCCGTAAATTTTGCCGTTTTTCGCTGAAATGTTTTTATATCTCTGCACAAGTATGCCAAGCTGATTGAGGTAGAAAAACGCGTCCTTTTTTATGCGGCCGATTGACACCTCGGAAGGCTTTCCGCTGTACGGATATTTTTTAATAGATATGATCCGCTCCTTGATCGCATTGCCCTTGCCGTCAAGAATTGTCACGGTGTCGCCAAGCTCTATATCATCGCGCAAATGCAGCTTATCTACGCTTCCGGATATGTTATAACTCGGTACGTCTATTCTGTCCGGGTTCGCCGGGTCAAAATCCCACAGCGCGCGGTTGAAAAGCTTATCCGGGCCGGACGTCTCTATGTCAGAGATTTTGTATATTTTCTGACCCGGAATACGTCCGTAGACAGGATCGGACGCGTTTTCCGATAAAATATACGGTGTCGCGTCTGTATTCTGTGATGCTCCGGTTATATCCATATCATTGTCACCATACGGATAAAGCATTGTCACCATATCTGTAACATCTGTTTCGATTGATACATCCGACAAGTCTGATAACCGTATAAAATCGCCTTTATCCTGACCTATGCGCTCAACCAGTCCGTATAAACGGCTGTATGTTTTACCGTTTCCGGATACTTTTGTTCTGAAGAATATTTCGCCGCGTCCGGCATTTGTGATTATGTTTTGAAGAACATCCCACAAGTTTGTCTTATCCTCCGCTTCGTAATCAATATTGCCGGATAGCTGTGTCATACCCAGATTATTAAATACCGTATCGTCCTCAAGGTAATAGTTGAACACATCTTGATCGACAAGGAAATCATTAGCCTGTCTTGCCACGTTATATAAATCCTCGCCGATGAAATCTCCGGTGGACGCTGAAGCCACAGACGGTAAATGCGCGCGTTTTGCCTGAAATACAAACATGTGCTGACATTTCACGCTGTATTTGCCCTGATTCTCCTGTAAGCTTAACACTTTGTATTCCTCATCCTCGCAGCACACTGTGCGTCCTGCGGCTATGCCGCGTCCCTCCGACACAGGAATCTCAAATTCAAGCGTTACATCATCATTGATTGAGCTGTTAATTGCTGCATCTCCGACCGCCGGAAGTGGGGCGCCTGTATATTCTCCGGCAGATGCTAAATATATCATGTTTCTTCAACCTCCCAGCCGTAAATAAATTTAGGTATATACGATATTTTGACCGTTGGCTTCAGACTGCAGGATATTGTTATTTTATTCTCGCCCGGCTGCAGTTCAAAAAAATCCCCCGATGTCGGGGCCCGTGCGGTACCGTCGGCTGTAAGCGTGCCGTGTTCCATATCAACGATATTCTCGGTATCAGTTGCTCCTCTTCGGAACTCCAGAGCCGTAACACCGTTGCTTATGCCAACCGTGTAAGCATAACCTGTATATGAGCCAGTAAGTGATATAATCGGGCGTGTTGGCGCGGTACCGATATTGTACACCGTGAACGTTTGTGTTTCAGATGTCATTGTCGCGGTCATATCTTCACCGTAACCCAAAGGAAGCTGTGTGCCGATCGGTATGCTGCTGCCGATCGGAATAGACTTTCCTGCAATAAAATCCGCCCGTGAGAACGGTTTTACGTTGATACTGACACTTAATATTGCTTTTTTGCCCGCCGCCTCAGGAGCGTATTCTACGGGTGAAATTATCGACGCGTCCCATACTATCCCGGGCAGATCGTCAAAACGAAGTTCTCCTGAGCCGTGAAGCCAGCTGGCAATTTTGCTGAACCTGTTCTGCAGTTTGTATATGTCATCAGCCTTAACTCCGACATTTATCTGAAAAACACGCTCATTATATAAAAAGCGCCCGGATGAGTTACAGGCGGACAGGTCAACAACTCCGTCCGCGCCGTCCGGCTCAAAGGTAAGCCGCTTGACCTCTGGCATTACCGGGCGGAGCTTTGTGGAGGCATATATCCCGAACTCCCGGCAATGTCTCCCTTTGAATGTAAATCCAGTTTGCATATTGTCTCCTCCTAAAATCCGCCTATCATGACGCTCCCAAGACCTGATGCGATTGTGCCGGTAAGCTTTTTAATCAAAGCCTGCGTATCGTTCGCAATCTGGAAGGTATAGGAACCGTTATTGTTATAGGTCATGTTTGACGATGAAGCTGTTCCTATTTTTGATGATATTTTATTAACAGATGAAATCAGCTCGTTCAAAAGACCGCTTTTGCCTGCTACGGCTTCCGCATAATCTACCGTTGCTTGTGAAAAAGCCGCCGTAAGCTGCGCTACATCAAATGTGGTTTCGGCAAGCTCATCTATTCCGGAAGATATGCCGTATGTGTCAGCGCGCATTTTGCTAAGAACACGCTTTTTTTCCTGCTCGGTCGCATCGTAAAGCGCCTGAATATCATCCAGCTCCGCCTGCTCATCCGCCTCAAGGTCTGCAAGCTCCTGCTGATAAAGCAGCTGTTTTTTCTGGTCAAGCAAATCCTGATATTTCTGCTGTCCGGAATCCGTAACCGCATTTTCGTATATGTCAAGCAAACGGTTGACCTCGTCGAGATCCGCGGTCCTTGTTTTCTGCTCATATTCCGATGTGAGTTTTGATCGCCTATCGGAATAATCGGAGCTGATCTGCGACATTTTATCCTGATACGCCTGAAGCTTATTGTCATATTCTTCTGAAACGGCTTTGTACATGTTAAGATATTCATTTACGGTGTTATCCATGTAATCCCGAGGGTTCATCACGCCCTCTTTGTACATTGTCTCCAGATTTTTCAGACGCGCTGCGTAGTATTGACTTTTACTGTCTCCTACCTCATCCCAGTCGTCAAAGGCTTCGCGAATATTATAATAGCTATCCGCGTACTTGATATATTCATCATAAATTGCGCGCTGCGCGTCAAGCCTTAGCGTATAAAGCTCCTTGTCCATTTCCGCGCGCTTTGCCTCCGAAACGTCAAGATTATTATAGAATTCGTCCGTCTTTGCGATCATGTCGTCAATGCCGTTAAGATATTCCTTCGCGCTTAGTCCGAAATACTTCTGCTGAAGCTCAAGAGCCTCTTTGGTCTGAGAGACCATATCGTCAAGCATATCATCCGAAAGCTCGGACATATTCGAGTAATACGTTTCCCAGTCTCCGGTTGTCTCAACCATCCACCGCTCACGCTCTTTTACGCGCGAATATGCCGCAAAAGGATCATCCTCAAGCGCGTCCCAGTCGTTTTTGAGTGCACGCAGGGCTATATAATCGGCGCTTTCCCCGCGTTTTTTATCAATCATCTCCATGAAGGAATCAAGATACTCTTCATCCCATTCCTGTATGGTGTCCAGGTATTCGCGCTCGGTTATAAGTCCCTTGTCATACGCCTTTTGAACCTTTTCTTCAACACGCTTTATCGCGTCAACCTTGCCCTCATAGCTCAGAGCGTTATATTTTTCCTCATGCTCTATCCATTTTGCAGATACGGCCATCTGTTCATCATAGGCCTCTTTGCTCTTTAAGAAGATTTCCTCCTCGATAACCTTGATATCCTCGGCATTTTCTTTGTACTGCTTCTGAAAATCAAGCCACTGCTGAAGCTCCCCTCCGGTTGACACGGGGTGAGTTTTTGTATAGTGCGCCCACGCTCCGGCCGCCTCTGTAAACTCGTCGGAGTTGTCCTTTCCGGACGCGTAGCGAGGTATACCCAGACCTTCCATGATGCGCTTTGTCTGACTTGCCGTATATATCTTAGCGCCCTTTGAAAGCGGAAGTATAACGTCTCTGCCGTTAGGAATAAACGCATTGCCTTTATCGATGATAAGCTCGCGCGGGTCCGCTATGCCTTTCTGGTCGTTTACCATAGCAAGACCGCCGGGGAAGTTATCAGTTCCGTCAGCCTCTAATTTTACTGTTTTTCCTGAAGCTCCTGCAGTAACGCTGCCGATAATACTTTTCACAGAATAAATAACCGTACCATGCTTTGTAGGAGGCTGCCATGCGTCAACCTGAGAATGCTCCGGCGCATAGATTGCATTTGAGTTCTTTGGGTTGGGGTTCCATGCGTCAACCTGAGAATGCTCCACTGTAAAAATAGCCTTAGAGTCTTTAATTTCCGGCTGGTATGAATCAGGCTCGGATGTGTCGCTTTCCCATTTTACATTTCCCTCTGCGTCCGGGACGTCCGGCTCCTCAACCTCTCCGGCTTCATAATTAACTTTTCCCTCCGCGTCCGGGACGTCCGGCTCCTCAACCTCATCGGAAACCCATGTAATTTTGCCTTCGGCTGTAAGCTCCAGATGTCCGTCATTTTTGCCGAGCTTGCTGAGACTGTCGTTGATGATATCGACAATGTCCCCGCCCTTAACTCCGACGTTCTGTAAGGCGCTGATCATATGATCGGCAGCCTGTTCGGCAGTCAGACCCCAATTCGTCATATATTCAATCGCATTTGTTGCCGTATTGTTTATTGCCTTCCCGCCGGCATTTGCCGCCTCTCCAATGTCGTGAAATCCGTTTTTAATTAGTGCGGCGCCTATAGCCGTATCCTGAGCTGATGCGCCGAACTCCTTCATTGCGCGAATATAGTCATTCGTAACTCCGTCAAGGGTCGCACCGCCTTTTTGCCACGCTTCATCAAGATTTTGAACATTATTCATTGCCAGACTTGCCGCCTGAGCATATCCGCTCATGTCCAGTCCGGCAGCTCTGACGAGATTGCCAATATTTGAAAGGGCTTTCTGCGCACTCTCGCTGTCACCCTCGAGAGCTGCTATATTTAGAAGCTCCGTGTTCCAGTTTGCCATTTCAGCGGAAACTGCAACATATTCCTCCTGTGTAGCGATTAAGTCACCGAGTCTACCTGCATATTTACCAACTTGTCCCGTGTAATATGAATAGCCTTTATCTATTGCGCTTACCGTACGCCCATAGCTGTTGGCTACTTCATCAGCGAATCCGTATGATTTAGCTAATTCTTTGACTTTGTTGTTTCTCTCCGCAAGAGTAATATTGCCATTTTTAAATTCGGTGTTGATTTCGCTCAGGCTGTTTTTCATGTCGCTGTACTTAGTCTGCTCATTAAGCGCATTTTGGTACTTTGAATAGTCGGCGTTATAATCTCCGTCATATGATGCCATCTTCTCACGCAGACTTGAAAGCTTCGACATTTGATTATTGATGTTGGTCTGAAGCTCATTCTTGCTCAGCTTCTGTGCGGTATCTATTGCTTCGTCAAGATTGGAATTATCCGATTTGATAACAAGATGGTATTCTTCTGCAAGCAGCGCTTTTATTTCTTCAAGCTTTGCTTTTGCTTGGTCTACCTGTTCAGTGCTTGCGTTCGGGTTTGTGATTGTCGACTGAAGCTCTTGAACCTCTTTTTTTAAGGCTGTTATCTTTTTATACTTATCAAGGCTATCCTGAACCTTCTTGTTTCCTTCCGAAAGCCCCTCGCTCCATTTATAATTTGACTTATACCATGAATCGTAAGCTCCCTTTGCCGCAATCCCCAGCCCCACAGCTGCAAGTGCTGCAATGCCGAGAGGTGAAGTTAACCCGGCTTTTATTGCCGTTCCGATTTCACTAATGCCGGGTACTGACTTTGTAAGTTTCCCGACACCCTCTGTAATTGTTCCTACTGTCTTAATTGTGCCTGCCGTTCCTTTTGCAAGGGCGGCAAGCCCTACCGTAACAGCCGCGGTCTTAATAACAGCTTCTTTTTCACTGTCGCTCATTTCATTGAGATTTTGAGCAAACGTCCTGACGCCCGCCGACACGTCCGTAATTGTCGGGAGCATAACCTCACCGAGGGATCGGGCTGTTTCAACAATGTTATTTTTAGTTATTGCAAGCTGTCCCGCGGTTGTTTGCGCCTTAGTGTCCGCCTCGGTCTGTAGGGCGGTGTTTTCCTCCCATGCTTTATTTGAACGCTCCAGTGCGTCCGTCATAAGCTCAATGCCTTTTGTTGAAGCCAGCGCCTGTAAAGCGGCTATATCCCTGATATTTCCGAATCCGAGTTCATCAAGCGTAGAAATCTGATCCTCGCTCTCGGAAAGACCCTTTATGAAGTCCTGAAAGGCTCCCGAAGCGTCATTTTTCCACTGCTCGGCAAATTCCTTTGAAGACTTGCCCGAAACTTTTGCGAATTTTTCAAGGCTTTCGTCACCGCCCGCGACTGCTTTCTGCATAGTCATCCATATACGGGACACTGCGGAGCCTCCGGCTTCCGCTTGTATGCCCATTGATGACAGCGCTGTTGAATAGCCGAGAATATCCTGCGCGGATATGCCTATAACGCCTCCTGTCTCGCCCATGCGCAGCGCCAGAGAAGCGATTTCCGCCTCAGTCGTCGCAAAATTATTGCCGAGGTCTACAATCGACGAACCAAGATTTCTTATTTTACTCTGGTCCGTGTTGGTTACATTCATAAATCGCGCAAGAGTAGCCGCGCCCTCTTCACCCGCAAGATTTGTTGCGGTACCCATCTGCGCCATAACCTCGGTAAAGTCGATAATATTGTCCGTGGTGATACCGAGCTGTCCGCCGGCTGCCGCAAGCTCTGTGAGCTGCGCTGTAGTCTGAGGGATAGCGTTGTGACCGTTTACGCCTACCGTGGTCATGTCAATAATGCCTTGCTTTACCGCTTCAAGCTGTTCCGGCGTACCTTCAACAGTCTTTTTTACATTTGCAAAATTATCCTCAAAGTCAATGGCCGCCTTTGCCGATGCCACTCCCGCGGCAGCTGTGGCAATTGCCGCCCTCTGCAGGGGCTTTGTCATCTGGTCTATGCCCTCGCCGGCTTCCTTCCACCTTCTGCCGGATTCGGTAGCTTTTTCGGAAAAGCTTACCTGCTTTTTCTGCGCGGTCTCCGTTTCCTTGCTGTTTTTCTTAACCGCTTCGGTATTTTTGTCAACCGCCGTTGTTGACGTTTTTGTTGCCGTTTCATTCTTCTGGGTGGATTTTGTCTGATTATCCTTGGCAGCTGCCGCCTCTTTTGCCGCTGACGTATTCTTACCGACAGCGGACGTATTTTTTTCAATCTCAGAGCTGTTTTTCTGTGTTGACGTCGATGCTGATTTATTGCTCCCCTCAAGGTTTGAAAGCGCGCTTTGCGCCTGTCCGACCGCCGCCTGCAGTCCCGAGGCGTCACCCGTTATTTCAACTGAAATGGTTTTGTCCGCCATAAAAAGCCTCCTTAATATCCGTATAACATCCGCTGTTCGTCCGTCATTTTCTCAGGAGGCGGCAGCGGCGCAAACTGCTCCGTTTCGTACAGGTCATTTAACATCTGCAAAAAAATCCGCGGAGTTTGCCGGGCTGTTACGTCCGGCATTATACCGCGGTTCTTAAACATTATCGTGTACATGGAACGAAGTCTTGTTTTTTCCTTCCCTCCGCCGCTTTTCTGCGGCGTTTTCAGTTTTTTACCGTGTCAAGATATATTTTCCATGCCTCGTGGCAAAGCCTCCTGCGCTCCTTAAACGGAAGCTTTTCTATCGCGTCTTCGGTGAGAACAGTCTCACGGAACATATAGCTAACCGCGTCCTTTGTGGCGTGCAGGACGCCTTCATTTGTGCCGAGATGGTCGTCAATCAAGCACATTGCCTCAAAGTCAAATTCTTTCGAGACTACCGTTTTTCCGTTATGCTGAGCTGTTAATGTATTCTGCATCATATTTTACCTCCGTAACATTAGGCTTCTGCGGTCTTTTTCGGTGAATATGTCAGATCGGAGAACCACTGTTCTTCAAATACTGCAAGAGCAATGCCAAGCTCCTCAATCTTTGTCTGGTCAATATAGCCGTAATACTTGCCGTCTGAATCTCTCTTGACTGCATTGAATGTCGCTGTTGCAGTCTGGAGCTCCGGCGCGCCGCTTGACGGCTGGGTCTGACCGCCTGTGTTTGACGCAAAGCTGTACGAGCCTTTATAATAGCGTACATATCTGTATGTACCGTCAGCCTTCTTCTGTCTCCATGCAGTTCCGAAATAAACCGTCTTAGGCTCTCCTACTTCAAGAACACCGTCCTCGCCAAGCTCAAGTCCTCTCCATGCAGCATCCGTTTCCTCCGGGATGTCTGCGTTTGTGAGCTCGTGTCCCAGGCTCTCAAGATAGGACACATTGCAATAAGCGCCGTTATCCGCATCAAATACCGCATTGCCGCCGCTGTCTGACGGTGAAATCTGTGTTATGCCCGGCAGCGCTACGGCTTTGCCGTATGTAATTGTCCCGTCCTCCGCCTCGCTTGCAACCGGGAAATAATGATACATATCGATACCGATTGTAGGCATCGGCTTTCTGTTTGTGTTTGTGTTTGCCATAATTTTAGTCCTCCTGACTTATAAATATTTTTGAAAATCTTGTTGTTCTGTGATAAATTCCGTCTGTTTTGTCTGCATGTCTGTTAAGCTCTGTGTACCAGCCCGCCGTATTCATTGCAGAAATGACCTCGCGGGCAATCTCCGCCGCCTGTGACGGGTCTCTTGTCCACACATCTATCACCAGCAGTCCCTTTTCAATGTCTGTCCTATTATCGCTTGCAAAAGCGCCTGACGTGTTAAGGTCGTAAAAGCTTATAACGGGCAGCTTATTCCACTGCTCCGGGCGTGTATATACCAACTTATACGGCAGCGCTGCAAGCGTCTTTTCTGCCTCTGCGTTAATATCAATCAATGCCCTCTGCCTCCTTCAGTATTGCCTCGCCTCCCGCGCCCCATTTCGGCGCGTATTCTATGCGGTACAGTCCGCCGCTTGCCCTTGTATACCCGATCGGAAGCTTTGTTTTTAATAGCGGCGCATCATTAAGCGCTATGCTGTCAATAACCCTGACATAGTTTCCTTCCATGAGCATTTCAGACACATCGGCGCCGGGCGCGCAAAACAGTCTGAGCTGACAATCCTTTTTTAGTCCATAATCCTTTTCTGCCAGATCGCCGGAATACGGCTGCAGGTCGGCGAGGATATAGCCGAGAGAGGTTTTTGTTCTCGTTTTGGTATACGCGCCTGTTTCAGTTATTTTTAGCACTTCCACAGGGTCGGTATAAAACGCGGCAAACGCCGCCGCAAAGTCGATATTTAACATAGCTTAAGCCTCCGTATCGTCAGTTATCTCGCTCGGCGTCCGTGCTTTGCGGTACGGATTCAGCCGGCGGGAATACTGTTCAAACACATCCTCGGACCGTATTGTTGCATATGATACGGTCCGAGGGCCCTCGGTAACGCTTTTTATATCCGTCGGCGTATTCTCTGTGCCGTATTTCTTGTTTCGGTACAGGTCCGCGGCCATAAACGGCACAAGGTTCTGCAGTTTTGCCGGTACCTCCCGCAGATGGCAATAACTCAGTATGTAGTCCCGGGTTTCGTCAAGGATCAGCTCCAGAAGATGATCCTTTGACGTGTCCTCCCGGGCAATACCGAGCAATATTTTCAGCTGCTCCATATGTACCTCTTACTGCGTATTCACAACGACGGTCGCAAGCTCATTGTCCTTGATCCAAAGGTCGTGATATTTGCGGTAATCCATTTTCCACGCGTCATGCGACTGGTTGATGTTCGGGTCAAATACTCTGATTTTATCCGTCTTTGAAATTGCCACTGGCACGGTAGCCGGAGTAATAATCCAGTTGATCTGTTTCGCTTCCGCTGCGGCTTCAAAGCCGCCCTTCTTGCGGTCCGTTCCGTCCTCGGTGTCCTGCTCGCCCTTGTAGAAGGTATACGCTGTTTTCATACGTCCCGACGGTACCGGCTTCAGAATGAGATTGTCAATCATTCTGACCTTTGTGTTGATCTGTCCGCGTGAAAAGTCCTCCACTCTGATCTGCTTTGATATTTCGGTGCTGTTTTCGAGGATTGCAAGAACGGTTGTCGGAATAGACGCTATAAGCGTAACCGAATCGCCCGTTATATCCTCAATCTTTGTTTTATCAGCCTTGATTGCGGAGAGAATATTTGCCGCTGTGTAGCTCTTTGTTGTTGTGACATGAGTTGAAGCGAACTTGCCCGCCGCCGCAAGCTGATAAATCTTTGCATATCTGTATGCGTCAATCTCGGGTATTACATACTGGCGCTGGAATGCCGCCATTACCGCGGTAGCGTTCGCGACAAAGTTGGTTTCGTTCACATCCATAGCGTCAAGCTGGAAGGAGCGTCCTCTGTCCATCGTCATTTCCTTCGTCTGATACGAAAGCTTTACGCCGCCGCGCGTGAAACCGTTATCGCGGTCATAGTCCGCAAGACCGTCCATATCCAGCGTCGGAATTTTCACTTCACGACCGCCGCTATAGATTACCTGCCCTGCGTTCTGCTCCATCCAGCCTGTCGTTGACTCTGCGACAATCTGCTTATCAAGCGCTTTCATCACAAGCGCGACAAATTCAAGTGTGTTAATTGCCATTGTTTAAAACTTCCTTTCCGTAAAAATTAAATATTCATTTTCATTGCAGCGTTTATTTCGTCCTGCAATGTTTTTGTTCCGCCGCCGGCATTGGTACCCGCTCCGCCTCTGGGCGGCGTACCCTTCATACGCTGCGCAACACCCGCATCTACGGCGCTTTTGTAGTCTTTGGAAATACTGTCAATACGCGCCTTTGTGCTTGCTTCATCACCTGCGGCAACCATATCCGCAAAGCTTACCGGCAGTCCCGCCGCTGTAAGCTCACGCTCTGCAAACAGCTTGAGTTTTTCCGCCGCAAACTTTGCCTTTTCACGCGCGAAGTTTTCACGCTCAATACGATCCTCCTCCGCTTTCCTGTCCTTATCAGGCAAAGCCGCAAGTCTCTGCGCCTCCGCAACCGCTGTAGCGATGCGCTCCTCAACACCCGTATTCGCCTTTGCAACCGCATCCGCTACCGCTTTGTCCAAGTCCTCCTGCGAGTAAGTTGTCGGCGCCGGCGGTTCTGTTCCGCCGCCCTGGGCGCCCGATTCTGTTCCCGTCGGCGCAGCGCCCGCGTTCTGCGGTGTTCCTTCTGTTGCTGTCGGTTCCGCCCCGCCCTGCAGCTTCGGGTCTGTTCCCACATTGTTGTCCATGATAAAATGCTCCTTTCATGTATAAAAATAAAGCCTTTTTACGCCGTGCTCAGGGCAGTTTTATTTCAAATTCGTAAACGTTTACGAATTTCATGTATAAAAGCTTTTCTGCTATGCCGACTTGTTTTTATAGCCTCTCCGCGCCGCCTCAAAAGCCTGTTTTTCCTCCTCGGTCATGTTCCGACGCCACTCATCATACGACATATCATCAATGACCTTATTCCCGCCTGTGAGCGGATTTCTGGCGCGTCTGCCGGAGCCGAACCGCATCGCCATCGTTGTTGTACATCTGCACCTCGGATGCATAACAGGAAAATTTACGCCCTCCTGTCTTTCGGAAACCTTAAAAATCTGTCCGTCAAGGTGTCCGCACACTTCGCAGGTCACTTCATCAAGCGTTGCCATGTATCGGTATTCCTCAATACCGATATCCTCATAAGCCTTCGCATCCGAAAGAGCTCTTGCATGCGCTGTTTCCGTATGTATAAGAGTTGTCGCGTGGAATTTCTCGACTTCAAACGCCTCTGCCAGTTCCGCCGCCGCTTTGTCGAGGGAGCGTCCGGTGACAATATATCTGCCTGTTATCTCCTGCACCTCTCCGGCAAGTCTTGCGGTATTGTCCCAGATCCTTTTTGAAAACCGTTTTCCGTGCCACGGCTTGCTCATAACTTCATCGAGAGCCGCCTCATCAATAATACTAAACGAAATACCGGCATTTATCCCTTTTGCGGTATCGTCAACTACTCTGTAAAAATTATTTTTATAAGCTGTTTCCCGAATTGCCGTTCCTGCTTTGCGTAAATCCATTTCAAGCGTAATCATTCGGAGCTCAATATTGTTTAATACCTCTTTGTATCGCTCCGTCCTGGAGGCGTACGCGCGTTTTGAGAGGCCGTCTCTGTGTATAAAATCCAGTATTGCCTTCCGCTCCTGCTCCGTCTCTGCATCAAGAAGCGTCTGTGTAAGCTTTTCCATGTCATAGCTCCGCAGTTCTGACGACAAATAAAAATCGGCAGTCTCATCATCTATGCCGTATCTTTTGGCAAAATTATATTTGATTTTTTTTATCTCGCCCTGTATATCCTTTTCGGCGCGGTCATACATTTCGAGCATCTGTTCCAGATACTTTTCTGCCTCTGTATACGCCTCCCGCTCCCGCTGTTCCGCCGCGCGGAGCCAGTATTTTTCATTTTTCACAGTACCGCCGCCTTGATTGTGTCAACGATTTGCCCCTCATTCTCTACAAGAGCCGGAATAAGATAAGGCTGCGCTGCCATCTTACAGGTACCAAACTCAACATAGCCGGCGTATTCTTTGTTGGTACCCACAATACAACTGTTTCCGGAAGCTTCTTTCTCTATTGAAGCCCGGAGCTCGCCGTGCGGTCCTCCCGGTCTTGTCGCTTCGGTACTTACCGGGCACAGAGCCTTTGCAGCACCGACGACAACCTCTCCGGCTTCCGCTATTGCCTGCGGCAGCTTTGACTGAATCTTTGCTATTTCAGCCTCAAGCATTGCATTAACATCCCCTATACCGTCAATACTGATTGAAATCTGTGCCATAGCCGCCTCCTTTTGCTATTCCTTCAACGCGTCTGATTTTTTCCTCATATTCCGCCGCTGCCTGATCCCTTACAAGCTTCGCCTCTTCCTTCGGATCACTTACAAAATCAAGCTGTGAAAGCTTTGTTTCGAGTGAGACATCATTTCCGAGGTAACTCAGCATCTGAGAAACCTCAAGATTGTTTACCGGCAGATTATGCGTAAACACAACATCAACACGATGCGTTGGCACGATCGGCATATTATCACGCTTATTCAGATAGCTGTTATACAGCTCAAAACGTTTCTTGAGTGATCGTGTAAATGTTTCCTCCTTGTTCTTTGTCATCTGCTCAAAGCCGAGG
The DNA here is from genome assembly GCA_051877435.1 of Candidatus Ornithomonoglobus sp. Taxonomy (GTDB): domain Bacteria; phylum Bacillota; class Clostridia; order UBA1381; family UBA1381; genus Ornithomonoglobus. The sequence goes on along the minus strand of JBJEIW010000025.1, from coordinate 3,564 downwards.
AGCTTGTACTTGATAGCAACACCGCTCAGATTATTGCCGAAAGAATCATCCGACAAGTCCGGAACCATGCTGAATCTATGTATATCCTCCTTCAGATCATCACGAAGCGTTTTTATATCGGATTCTGTCATCAACTTGTCAAGAAATTTTGCATCCGAATCTTTTTCACCGCATAGGATACGTTCCTTTTTCAAAGCTTTCGCCGTATCGTCGTCAAGCAGCATTTCCCGTACAAACAAAAACGAGTTTACAAAATCCTGCTTGTCGTTGACCCTGTCACTCTGCAATATGTTGTATGCATCGATCTGAGAAATTATCTGCTCGTAATCTCCCTGCCGTTCTTCATTGTTGCGGTACTCTATAAGCGGCACATCGCCGAAATAGTGTTTGTCATCATAGGTACAGTTCATGCTCTCCCACGAATCGACATTGCTTTCCCATGTTTCAGTATGATCCGGATAGTAAACATTGCATACCACTCCGTTGACATTACCGTCAATATCTCTGGTCTTGTAATAATAAACCCCGAAAAGTGGGTAATGTGTACAGTCATCATTGTATACTACAAATGCCTGTGTCGGATGTATATATACGCTGCGTGGGCGGCTTTTCTCATCCGCATACACAAGCTCGTACACGCGGCCGTATATTCCCGCAAGCTTGACAAGCTCGCCGTCAATATGCGCAATGTTCTGTTCGAGATATACATTTTTTATCGGTTCAATATCAAACCCTTCAGAAGCCTCATATTTGATTGGATTGCCAACAAGATATGCTTTCGCTATGTCAACAATGTATTTTGCATGGTTGCACATAATCTTGTTATTTGCCGCCTCGGGATCGGTCTTATGTGGGCGGTGGCATATCTCATGATCTCCCTTGTAGTATCTGAACTGTTTTTCAAGTCCTTCGATGTGCTGCCCATGCTGATGAATCAGCTTGCTCAGTATAATCGCATCCACACCGTCCTGCACAATTCGTTCGTCTATAATCATCCTCTGTAAAACTCCTTTTTTGATATTACTCTTGCCCTCGGTTTATTCATCGTCTCCGCAATACCCGTTGTAGCATCCGGGGCATCGTCATTTTTGTTCTTTCCCTCGCGCTGATATTTAATCATAGCTTCGTAATACTCCGGCCACCTGTCTCGCCAGTTCTCCGGATAATATACATGCTCCATTACCCATGTGCTGTTTGAAAGTATCCGCGCAGTTTTATTCTCGCTCTGATGAAACCACCGGACGACCGTGTGATTGCTGTTGTAGCGTGATTTCATTATCGTTGTAAGCTGACGGGCAAAAGACCGCCCGCCGTTGTTACTCTCTATATCTGCAATATTTACTCTGTTTTCAACCAGCCGCCGCGCGGTTTCAAGCTCTGTTACCTCCATAGGCTCTTTTGTATAATATACGTCAAGAATATATGCCTCCTTGTCGTATTCGCCCCAGATGATATTACACAGGTAATCGCTTCCCTCATCCGCGGTGTCACAGTATGATAATATCCTGGTTATTCCCGTCGGCAGCTTGCTGTACGTCTTAAAATGCGTATATAACTGTCCCTTAAGGTCGATCGGCTCCTGCTGATAGTTCGCCGATGCTATATCCGCTCCCATAGCCTTGACCTTTGCATCATATGACTTTTTTGAGAGGATTTCCGGGCAGAGCATTGTCCCGTCATCCTGTACAGCTTTCAGACAGATATGCTTTATACGAGCGCCCTGCCGTCCGTAGTGCTCCAGTGCCCTGCCTGCAAGATCGCCCGAGGCCCAGCGTGTCATGATAATAATTATCTTGCCGCCCTCCTCAAGTCGCGAAAGCATTGTATTTGTAAACCAACTCCACTGTTTCTCCAATACGTCCTCGTTGTACGCCTCCGCTGAATTTTTAATCAGGTCATCAATTACCATAAGTGAACAGCCGAAGCCCGTCGCGGTACCGGACGGTGATGTCGCAAGAAAATTATTGTATCCGCCCTCTAAGCTCCACATCTTCATAGCAGCATCGCCGCGCTTGATCCGAACGTTTGGAAATACATCCGAAAATACAATTTTGCTGCTGTCTGCTTTTTCCTCTGAAATATCATTCCTGATTGTTTTTGAAAAGCTTGTTGAAAGTATTTCATTGTATGAGCCTGTCATGATTTTTGCTTGGCGGTTCCGGCCGAGCACCCATTCAATAAACAGTGATGCGGTGCGGCTCTTGCCGTGTCTTGGGGGCATATTTATAATCAGGATTTCATCTTCGCTCTCCTGAAACTCCTGCAGCTCATCGCAAAAGTTCACAAGGTATCTCCGATCCGGCTTGTAGAAGTCCGGCGCTTTCAAGTTACAGTAATAAAAAAAGCTCCGCCGCGCTAGCTCCAGCCTTGCTCCAAGCTGAATTATATTCATCATCCGATACCCACCAGCTTTACGAGCTGTTCGGTTGTCAGTTCCTTAAACGGATTATTTATTTCCTCGACCGCCGCCTGAATGTTTACCTTTTCCTCGGGAGCATAACCGGCGCGATCAAGCACATCTTTTGCTACGGCAGCCGCAGCGTTGTCATTCCGGCTCTTTGTCAGTATTTTTTTCTGTCGTGCTATTGCATCATCAACCAGTCCGTCAATACTACGGCGTTTCCGCCGCCGCAGCTCTCTTTCTTCCTGATCATACGCCTCCTTGAAATCTTCGTCCTGCTGCCAGTTATAGAGTGTTCTGCGGGACACTTTCACAAGACCCGCAATTTCCGTCAGGCTTTTATCCGTTGTCAGCATCAATTTAATGGCTTCATAATGCTTTTTTCCGATATTCATATGTCCCACCTCCTAAAGCTCAAAAGTGTGCAATTTTGGGAAATTTCAGAAAAATTTATATACTTATGCTAATTCGCGCGTGCGCGCGCGAGGCGTCTGTACTCAAAAAGGACACCCGACTTATGCGGATGCCCTTCTTGGAGGTATTACAAATGGTTTGACTTTACTCAGTCTTGCATGCTTCATTATGCAAAATCCATTATACTGATTATACCACTTGATTTTTAAAAAAAGTGCAATTTTTAAAAATAATTTAATTTTTTTGCTAATTTATACGCAAATTCTTTTCGGTAATATTTCCATGTCCTCTCGCAGGGTGCGGTATCTCTCCCCGGTTTACTCCGGTAATAGCAGAATACACCATAATCCATAAATGCCTCGTATGCATCAAAGATCTCTCCGGTATAGGTCTTTGAATATTTGCTCCGAAGTTCTATTATGACCTGCTCAATCGCTTTAATTTGCGTATCTATAGTGCAGAGGATAAGCGCTTTTTGCTCCGTGGGATTTGACGGTTTTGTCCCTTTCGGCTGTCCGTCCGGGGGATCCGGGCTCCCGTGCAGTATTCTTTCGCGCCGTTTTTTCAGTTCCGGATAATCCTTTATCATGTAAACCATCTGCATGTATATATTCTTGTCGTATATGTAATACGGATTGTTGTTCTTTGCCTGATAATGTTCCTGCATCCCGTCAACTCCTCGCATATATTTATATATATATATCTTCCGCCGCCCGTTGATTTAATAATCCGCAAGCGTCATCTGTCCG
>JBJEIW010000024.1:0-4142 GCA_051877435.1 Candidatus Ornithomonoglobus sp. | reverse complement strand
ACACGCTATCGTTATCATCATTGGCGTAGTACTCGGCGGCATTCTGCTGGTAGGACTGATCGCTCTGATGAACAACGTTATCATGCCCTCTACTGAGGACAAGGTAACATCCATGTTCAACATGGGCTGATACCCACCCTCTATCCAATCCGCATAAAGCGAGCCGCAGAGGCGTGACACCTCGGTCATTTCCGCCGAGCGATTGTCCCTGCGGCTCTTGCTTTGGAAAGGAAACACGCTTATGGTATTTATCATTATAACGCTTGTTGTTGCGCTCATAACCGGAATTGTAACCACTTTCATGAATGAACTGGTGCTTGGCGGTCTGTACGACATGGTTTTTCACGCAGACGAGATGATGACGCAATGCACAGGCGTTAATTTCTTCACAACCGTTTCGGATATGGCGTTTTCGCTTGCACTATCGCTTATGGTGCTGAAATTTCTCAAAAAAGGCTTTGACTTGTATGTGCTATGGACGGACGGTAATCCGGACACCGACCCTACAATGCTGCTTGTGAATTTCGTGAAAGCAATCGCAACGGCGCTTATGTTCCGCTGGATATACGATATTTTCGTAGAGGTTTGCGATAGTGTAACGACCACACTTTTAACGCAGCTAGGCGCAGAAACCAACTACACAGCTACCGTCTTGACAGGCATAGCTTCTCTGGGTATTGTTCCGGTACTTGCCTGCCTTGTGTTCTTCATCTTCTATCTCATATTACTGTTACAGTTTATGTCACGGGGAGTGGAGATGCAGGTAATGGTAGCCGGTATACCGCTTGCGTGTTTAGGTCTGCTTGAAAACGACAAGGGTATTTTCCGCAACTATGTCACACAGTTTGTTAGAGCCTTTGTGACTACTATCGTGCAGATAACGCTGTTAAAGATAGGTCTTGCATTTCTGCTTTCGTCAAACGTGATAGATATAACCAATATCCCTTGGGGTATTGCTTGTATGTTTGCGGCAACCACAGCGCCCCGTATCCTGCGTGAATTTCTTGTGCCGACAGGCGGCGGAACGGCAGGAAACACATTCTTCCAAACGGTCAGAGTTGCACAAATGGTGCGCGGAGCAATAAAGTAAGGTGAAAAAATGGACACATCACAGATAGACCAGCTCAGCAGCTATCTTCAGATAGCCATAAACAGCGGACTTGCTATGCGAGCCATATACATTTTTCTGAAGCTCACGCACGAATCAGACGAGGCTCCGCAGTACAAGAAACGCTTAAAGAACACGGTTGTTTTTGCGGTAATCGCGCAGCTCCCGTTTATAATCGAGAGCATAATCGTCAGCTATCTCACATGAAAGGCGGTGTAATATGGAAAACGAAAATCGTAGAAAACTATACATTCCGTATGGACTTAACATCGAGCCGGAGTATTTTATCGGCTTTGGCAGAACAGAGCTTAAACAATGCTTTATCGGAATTGCCTGCTTTGGTGTTGTCGCGGCTGTGCTTATGCTTATCACGGGCAACCTTGCGGCTCTTGTTTTCACAATGATGATCGGCGCTGCCAGCAGCATTATGATGACGCGTAAAGACCCCATTACCCGCCTTTCCGTAGTGGGACAGGTCAAAAACATGGTGCGTTTTGCCCGTTCACAGCGGCGATACCGGTATGTGTACAAATCAAAATGGTTTTAACAATATCGGTCATACTCGCCATATACCTTACCCATATATCCGCAGAAGATATACGCACCCGCGAAATAAGCAACTTTGCTCCGTTCATAATTATTGCAGCAAGCCCGTTTCTGAATGAGCTTTCTCTTTCAGCAAGAATAACAGGCTTGCTTGCTTTATTTATAACGCTTTTCGCCGCAAATCTAATCGCGGATATAGGTATGGGTGACGTTAAATTGTGCGCTGCTTTTGGCTTTGCGCTTGGGGCTGTTCCGGAATTTATTGCGGTGCTGCTTGCGCTGATTTCAGCAAAGATATTCGCACACATCAAAAAAGAACAAGAAATGCCGCTTGCACCATTTATTTGCGCTGCTAATGCGGCTGTTTTTCTATTGGAGGTTTTTCTCTATGCTTAAAAATCGTACACTAATCGGCATAATTCTCATTGTGCTTGCTATCATTCTCTGCTTTGGGATAACACCGCTGTTTTCTGCTGTTCTCGAACAGAAAACAACTGTCATCAAACTGAAAGAGGATATTCCGCAGGGAGCGCAGATACAGCCCTCTATGCTTGCCGCCGTCGAGGTTGGCACACTCAATCTTCCCGATAATATCATCACCGACCCCGAACAGATCGTTGGCAAGTACACGGTAGCCGCTATGTTTGCCGGCGACACATTCTCCGCAAACAAGCTGTCCGACACCATCGACACCTCAGACACTCTGCTCCGTCAGCTTGGAGTAAACGAAACCGCTATGTCAGTAACAGTTCGCAGCTTTGCGAACGGTCTTTCCGGTAAGCTCCAGACAGGCGACGTAATTCAGATAATCTCTGTCAACGAGGACAAAGACGATGAAGCTATCATTTATGACGAATTACAGTATGTCGAGGTGTTAGCGACTACCGCAGACAATGGTTCGGACGATACCTACAACGCAGATGAGGTGAACGCTGTCCAGGACGATGATGAGGAACAGGCTTTATACGCAACGATAACCGTAATATGTCAGGACCGCGCACAGGCACTCAAACTTGCCGAGTGCGAGAACACAACGCTCCATGCAGTATTTGTCTGCCGCGGCGACAGCGAACATAAAGCCGAATATCTTGCCGCCCAGCGTGAGCTGCTCGGTGTAGTTGACTATGAAACGGCAGAGGCGGTTTATGATACCGCCGAAATTTATGACGAAAGCGCAGAGAGCGAGGTGGAATAAGTGGGTAAGATTTTTTCAATATACGGCAGCTCCGGCGCATACAAGACAACGACCTCTCTTGCTCTTGCACACAACATTTCCCGCATTGAGCCGAAAGCGGATATTATCGTTGTCGGTACTGATACCACCAAACCGCTGATACCTATTGTTGCACCGCACGAAAGCAAGTTTGACGGTTCTCTCGGAAAGTGCCTGTCGAATGTTTCGTTTGAGGAAACTGATCTGCGGCGAAATCTGCTGCCCATTACTGATAAGATAATGGTGCTTGGCTACAATATCCGCGAGAACGAGAACTCTTTCCCGCCGCCCGATGATACGCGCCTTGCACAGATTTTCTCCTATCTCCGCAGCAGCGCTGATTATGTGATAATTGATTGTATGTCAACCGTTATCACCTCAAAAATGACAGCATGGTCTATCATGTCCGCAACAAAGACCGTGGAGCTGTTCACCGCAGATATTAACGGACTTGTATTCGACGGCTCACAGGAGCCGGTATTGCAGAGCGAGCAGTATCAGTATAAGCATTTTATCCGCGCTCTTGCGCTCAGTAATTCGTTCAAGCAGGACGTTGCCGCCATGCGAAATGCACTCGGACGAATATCCGGCGAGATACCTTACAGCACACACGCAGCGGAGGCTTTCAACCAGGCGACGATACTCCGCGGCGGTGTGTCGGACAGCGCATATAATCACGCTGTTGATAAACTCGCTAAGTCGCTGATCGGAGGTAAGAAATAATGAGGTTCAATCTTTTCAAGAAAAAGTCCGCAGACACCGAAAGCGAATACATAGAGGTAAAGGACGCAGAGGAAACCAAGTCCCGCAAGAAAAAGGATAAGTCTGATTTCTCAGAGGTTGCCGACAAAAGCGTTAAGGAAATAGAGCGTTCCTACATTCCTTTTGACACCCTGCTTGCCCGTGTTCAGCAGCACATGGCAGAAAATTACGCTGTGGAGCTTTACGAAGCCGACAAAAAGGATATGATGAAACGCCTGATCAAGCAGTATATGAAGGACAACAACTATTATGTCCCGAATATGACGCTGGGTGAGGTTGCCGATAAACTTTACATTGAAATGGCAGAGTATTCTATCCTTACTCCGTGGCTGCTCCGAAAGGATATAGAGGAAATAAACATCAACGGCTGGGACGACGTGGAGATTATTCCCGCAAAGGGCGCACGTTTCAAAGTTGAACATTTCAAGAACGCAGGTCATCTTGTTGACGTGCTGAAACGTCTGCTGCACCACAATCACATCACATGGGACAGCTCAAAGCCTATCGCGACAG
>JBJEIW010000023.1:0-4208 GCA_051877435.1 Candidatus Ornithomonoglobus sp. | reverse complement strand
AAGTCCCTCTGCAATATTATAGTCATTGATCGAGTCAAAGCCTGTATCCGCGCCGAGCTTTTCATACATGCTTCTGTTATTGTTTCTTAGAGCGCCCATATGCAGCTGCATTGCCCAGCCAAGCTCATGATACTTAGCGGCAAGCTTCTGGAGAAGCTTTGTCTTGTAGCCCTCCGCCTCATCAAAGGTCACTGCCCCGCCTGATACTGCCTTAGCGTATATCGCATTTACCTCATCATCCGTCAGTTCCTTATACGGAGCGCCGTCAAGGGCATGGTCCGATACCTTACAGCCGTTCTCGTTAAAGAAATCAATTCTCTCATATAGAGCCTTTACCAGCTCGTCAAAGGTCGGGAGCGCTCTGCCGACAACACCCTCCAGTCTCTTTATATACGGAACAAAGGTTTCCTTGTCGATATTAAGAGCAAAGTCAGGGCGCAGCGCCGGAAGAACCTTCGCCTTGATATGTCCCTTAGCCTTGATTGCAATATGATATTCAAGGCTGTCCGCCGGGTCGTCTGTTGTGCAGATAACCTCAACATTTGACTGATTGATAAGCTTTGAGGGGCTCATCTTGGTTTCCTTTATAACTCTGTTCGCCTCATCCCATATCTTTTCGGCATTTGCCGCCGTAACAACATCATAGATACCGAAATATCTCTGAAGCTCAAGGTGGGTCCAGTGATAAAGCGGATTTCCGATAGCATACTGGAGGCAGCCGCAGAAGGCAAGGAACTTATCCTTTGCCGGCGCGTCGCCTGTCATATACTTTTCGTCAAGACCGCATGATCTCATAAATCTCCACTTATAGTGGTCGCCGCCGAGGAATATCTGCGTGATATTCTCAAACGGCTCATCATCGAGCATCTGCTTTGGTACGAGATGACAGTGATAGTCGATAATCGGCATCTTTGCGCTGTAATCATGATACAGCTTCTTTGCTGTCTCATTTGTCAGCATAAAGTCTTTGTCCATAAATGGTTTCATTTTGTTTTCTCCTTTTTATTTTGTATTTTTTCTCTCTTAATATTTAACTGTTTTTAAGATCTCTTACGGTATAGCCCAGCGGCTCTGTATTCTTCAGATATTGCAGCATTTCTTCACAGTCCTCCGTGCATAAATAAAGGTCACGGCAGCCGCGCTTTATAAAGCCCTCGTCCGTGCAATGATCCATAAACGCCATAAGATTGTCGAAATAGCCGTCAATATTATAAAGCGCGATCGGTTTTTCGTGCCGTCTGAGCTGCTTCAGCGTAAGAACCTCATAAAATTCCTCAAAGGTTCCTATGCCGCCCGGTACGACAATAAAGACCTCTGCAATGTCCTCCATTGTTTTTTTTCTTTCTCCCATTGTTTCGGTGAAAATAAGCTCATCGCATTCATCATATATCGCTTCTATTTCCTCATCACGGAAAAAGTTCGGTATAACTCCGGTTATTTTTCCGCCGCCTCTTTTAAAGCCTCTGGCAGACGCGCCCATAAGCCCATTTTTGCCCGCGCCGAAAACAAGCTCATGCCCCGCCTGCGCAAGCTCAAAGCACAGCTTTTCAACCATATCAATATAATGCGGGTTTATTTCGTTGCTCGCCGCGCCGAATACACAAATTTTCATTAAATGACATTCCTCCTCCCATACATATACATTAATACTTATTATATATTATACTACAAATTTATTCTTATTGCAATGAATTTTTTGTAAAATTGCACAGATAAATTAACGTTCAAAAAAACGCGGGATATTTCATCCCACGTTTTCTTTAATAGTTACTGATAAACCTTTACAATCGGCTTATCCGTCAAAGACTGCATACCCTTCATGCTGTCCCACATATAGACTTTAACCTCATATGCCCTGTTTGCATCCGCTTCAGAACTGAGCTCACCGAGCGCGACCTCATTCACGCCGGATTGCAAAGGCTGATTTTTAACGCTTACTGCCTTTAGTACGCCGTCTCCGTCATATATCGTATAGATAAATGATGTGTTAGTATCATTTTTCGAATACACCGACACATTTACTGTGCCGCCTATAGCTGTATCCGTTTTGGTAACAGTTGTAGTCGAAAAGGCAAGAATAATATCCTCATCGGTATCATTATTGCCGCTTCTCGTAAAGGTCACGATTCCGTTTGCGGAGTCCGCCGTGATATTCTGCTGCGCTGAGTTGGCAAGCTCGTTTATCTCAACAGTTATCTCCGTATCACCCGATACCGCCTCCTTTGCTGTAAATTCAATAACCGCAAGCTGTCCGTCACCTGTAATGTCGATCATATTCATCCACGAAACAGTTATAAAATCCAATTCCGCAGCATCGGTATTAGGATCGTCAATATTTGAGGTAAACTGCCAGCAATTGTTAAGAATCTCTCCTTTTTCAACAGCAGACGGAACAAGCTTTTCCCTGTCAAAGCCTATCTTTACCTTTCCGATTGCCATCCCCGGATTGTTCTCGATGTTCAGCTCAACGCGCACAATCCCTCCCGGCGCCGCGCTGACATTTCCGGCAAAAATTTTTCCGTTCTCCGCAGCTGTTGCGGTAAATCCCAGCACCGTTAATATGCAGACCATGATTATACAAATAAACCTTTTCATATCACACCTCGTTATTTCTTGCCAAGCTCAACCTGCCAGTCGGAAAGATACCTGAACAGATGCTGAAAATCGTTTAGTGACGGCTCAGCTGTTTCGGCATCGTCGCCTGCATCAGGATAAATACTCACAGCAGCTTTTCTGCCCTGGGGCGTAAGCTCCACGCCAAAGCCCGCGATATACTGTCCGAGCATCATTGAATCCTTCAAATCAACCGTGTCATCGTTATTCACATCACCAATTATATAATCGGTGATATTTAAGGTACAATTATCCTCCTGCAGATTTATCGCCTCATAGTTCTGATTTGTAAATGCGCTGGGAACTATGCCGATTGTTTCATCGCCATATTCAATGCCCTCCAACGTCTGGAATATCACCGTTATGAGGTCACCGTCCGAATCCATATTTTTGGAGTCCGCCGTGCTGCACAAAAATCTCACCGAGCTTCTGTCCTTAAAGGACTGCGTGCCGAGCGGCGTTACCACATTGACATTTTCAAGCACATCGCCCTTTGTGTATGAAACCGGATACAGCTTTGTGTTATCATATGTAAGATCAAAGTTAAATGTTGATATTCCAGGATTTGCGGCTATGGAAACGGTTATCGGAACCTGCTTGCCCGCCTTTACGGTCGAATCCTCAACCTTGAGCTGAGCCGGAGTATCAGATGAGAGAACCGTGACGCTGCACACCGTATTCACGCCGTTTACCGCCGTTGCCGAAACGACAGCCTCGCCCACGCCCTGCGCTGTGATATAGCCGTCCTGTGAAACAGTTGCAATGCTTTCGTCCGAGGTTGACCACGTTATATTTTTATAGGTCGCGTTTGTGGGCTTTATAACAGCCTTGACCGGAACGGTTTTGCCCTCCACAATCTCCACCGCGCCCTTGTCGAGCTTTACACTTGTAACCTCAACCACGGGCTTCGGCACCGTCACAGTGCAGAACGCGATAAATTTGCCTGAGCTTGTGTCAGATATTGCCTGAATAAGCGTTGTTCCGGGGGAAACACCCGTAACGGTACCATCCGCAGATACCGACGCAATCGCGTTGTTGTTTGATTTAAAGGTTATCGTCTTATCTGTTGCGTCAGCAGGTGTCACCGCCGCCGTCAGCTTCTTTGTTTCTTTTACATTTACTGTAAGCTGCTCCGCATTAATCGCGATACCTGTAACATACACAGTTGGTTTTGTGACCTTTACCGTGCAGCTCGCGCTGTAGCCGCCGTCCGCTGTAGTTGCCGTAATTGTCGTTGTTCCCTCGGACACTCCCGTTACAACACCGTTTGCAACTTTTGCGATGCTTTCATCATTTGATGTCCAGATTATCGCCTTATTCGTGGCATTATCCGGCTTTACCGTCGGTGAGAGAATAAGCGTTCTGCCGATGTTTACCTCAAACGGAGTTCCGAACGGACTCGCATTCATTTCAATCCCTGTAACCGGGATTTTCTGTTTTGCCACCGTTATATCGCATACCGCATAGCATGCGCTGTTTGAATCGGATACCGCGCGTATCTGCGCCGTTCCCTCCGCAATGCCTGTTACAAGTCCCGATGAGGATACGGACGCAATTTTAGCGCTTGTCGACGTCCATGTTATACCCTTATCTGT
>JBJEIW010000022.1:0-4239 GCA_051877435.1 Candidatus Ornithomonoglobus sp. | reverse complement strand
GCTTATTGCGGGGATTATGATGTGTGCTGTTGTAATTATCATAGGCAATCTTGAAATGATGAGTATATTAAGGCTTATGCTGCAGGTGGCAGCCGGAGTTATTATATATATAGCTATGCTTTTTGCATTAAGGGACAAGTGGTTCTTGGGGTTTGTTAAGACCTACACGGCACAGCTTTTAAGGAAAGGTAAAAGATGATTAGTTTAGACAAAAGCTTCTATGAAGCAGAGGAACGCTGCGGGTATATGGTATCGGCAGAGATGAAAAAGGTATGGGCAGTCGAGCTTGACCTGCTTGCAAGGTTTATTGAGGTATGTGAAAAGCATAATCTGCATTATTGCTTAGGCGGCGGAACACTGCTCGGCGCGGTAAGGCATAAGGGCTTTATACCGTGGGATGATGATATAGATGTATATATGCTCCGTCCTGATTATGATAAGCTGCTTACGCTTGCCGATGAATTTGAAGCACCGTACTTTTTACAGAACTCATATACCGAAAAGTATCTGTTCAGAACGCATTCACAGCTCAGAAACAGCGAAACAACAGGATGCATAAGGGCTGACAGGAATCTAAAAATAAACAAGGGAATATTTATTGATATTTTTCCGTTGGACGGTGTTGAGGATGACACTTCTGCGGCAAAGGTGCAGGCAAAAAAATATAATAAGTATCTTAAAATACTGCGCAAGGTAAACAGTACTTACTCAACCAAGAAAAGAAAAAGTCTTAGGGGCAGAATATCAACACAGGCAAAAAAACTGATGTTTACCTTTATCAGAAAGGATAAGCTTGCGAAAAGCTTTGAGGACAATCTTAAAATGCTTTCAAAGCCGGGTACTGTAATGTGGGGCAACAGAACACTTGTGTTTGACTGCCCAAAATCACGCAGACCGTATGAGGAATGGCTTGATCTTATAGACGCGGATTTTGAAATGCTGAAGGTGAGGATCCCGAGAAGCTATGACGGTATGCTTACTCAGCAGTATGGTAAATATATGGAGTTCCCGAAAAATAAACAGGGCGGAAATATGCATGGCGGTCTTATACTCGACCCGGATGTGCCGTACTATAAAAACAAAGAGCTTGGAGGAAATTAAATGATATACGGAGCAATTTTGGCAGGTGGAATAGGAAAGCGTGTCGAGCGTTATTCCATACCTAAGCAGTTTATAACAATAGGGGGAGTGCCTATCATAGTTCTTACACTTCGACGTTTTCTTGAAAACAAAAGACTTGATATTATATATGTCGCAGTTCATAAGGACTGGATTGTGTATGCGGACAGGCTCTTTAAGGACAGCTTTTCAAAGGAGGAGCTTAGACGAATAAGAGTTGTTCCGGGCGGAAAGGAAAGACTTGATTCGTTTACAAACATCATGGATGATATTATAGCAAAAACGGGACTGAATGAGGATGATATTCTTATCTGCCATGATTCTGTAAGACCGTTTGTAAAACAGCAGATGATAGATGATTGTATAGATGCGACTGCTCAGAACAAGCTTGCGCTTACAGTTATTCCGGTAACAGATACAATACATACTATACATAGTGAAATAGGGCTTATAGACGGAACACTTGACAGAAGCAGTCTTTATAACGGTCAGACGCCGTCAGGCTTTAATCTTAAGCTTCTTCATGATGCGATAGCTGAGTTTGATGAGGACGAAAAGAAGAGTGTAACGGGTACCACTCAGCTTATGCTTAAGCTGGGATATAAGATTAAGCCGGTAACAGGTCACACAAGCAATTTCAAGATAACAACCGATAACGACCTTGACATTGCAGACCGTGTTATGAGAGGAGAGAATAAGACAAGAGATACAAAGCTGCTTGACTGTACACTTCGTGACGGCGGTATAGTCGTAGGCTTCAACTTCGGCTCCGAGAGAATGCAGAAGATCAAGGAGACTCTTGAAGCATCGGGAGTTGAATATATCGAATGCGGATATATAAATGAAAAGAACGGCAGCAGCGAGGGAAGAACCTGCTTTGACAATGAGCAGAGCATAAAGCATTCACTGCTTTCATCAGGAAAAAAGCCGGGTGTGACATACGTTGCAATGATTGACTACGGCACATTTGACCTTAACAATCTCCGACCGGCTGACGAAACCGGAATAGACGGTATCCGTTACGCATTCCATAAGGAAAACCGGAAAGAGGCTGTGGAAAATGCAAAGGTGATTATAGAAAAAGGCTATCAGCTTTATATTCAGCCGATGGTTTCAGTCAGATATTCGGATGAGGAGTTCCGTGAGCTTATCTCATACTGCAACAATGAGCTGCCGGAGGCTGAGGCATTCTATATTGTAGACAGCTTCGGTCAGATGGATAATATGGCGCTTCTTCACAAGCTTGAAATTGCAGACCGATATGTAAGCGATAAAATGAAGATAGGCTTCCATGCGCACAACAACCGGCAAATGGCATTTTCCAATGCGTGTGCAATGGTGAGCTTCCCGACAAAGCACGAGCTTATGCTTGATTCAAGTATTATGGGCATGGGAAGGGGCGCCGGAAATCTCTGCACAGAGCTTATTATGCCTGTACTTATCGCAGAGGGAAAGAGCTACAGCACGGTAGAAATATATGATGAGATAACAAGCTATTTCTCGGAGACAGTAAAGACAAACCCATGGGGCTATTGCCTTGACTATTACCTTTCGTCCCTTTACGGCTGTACACCGAGCTATATCAGTATATTTGTAAAGGATAAACGTGTAACGACCGATATTCTTGTTGATTTGCTTAAGAATATGCCGGAGGAGAAAAAGGCGGCCTGTGACAAGTCTTTTGCAAAAGAATATCTTGAAAACTATTTTAAGGAGTAATAGAAATGAAAGCATTTTCAATTTTCGATGACTTTCCAAAGTCGGCTGTAGAAATACTTGAAAAGAATAATATAGAGGTTACGATTCTTCCTAAGGGTGAGGAACGGCCGTCAGGCAATGCGCTTAAAGCGCTACTTGCAGAATATGATGTTATCATAATCAGCACGGCACAGAAGATTCCTAAGGAGATGCTTGCAGATATTACAAAGCCCAAGATTATTGCAACTGCTTCAATAGGCACTGACCATATCAGCGTGCCGGAGGATAAGAAGGAGCTTATAAGGATTGTAAACGCACCGAAGGCGAACAGACTGTCTGTTGCCGAGCATACCTTTGCGCTTATTCTTTCGCTTAAAAAGCAGCTTACTGAGGGAAGAAGAACAGCGGCTGAGGGAAAGAGCAAAAAGGCAATGCGCGGTAAGCCGGAGGATATATCCGGTTTGACCTTAGGCGTTATAGGCGCGGGAGGCACAGCCGGAGCGGTGCTTGATATGGCAAAGGCATTCGGAATGAAGCGTATGTCATGGACAAGAAATCCCGAAAACCATAAGGCATTAGCGGATGACGGAGTTGAATTTACAGAGCTTGACTATCTGCTTGAGAATGCCGATGTAATTTCGGTAAATCTGCCTATGACCGATGAAACAAAAGGGCTTATTTCAGCTGAAAAAATCGCACTCATAAAGGAAAATGCGGTGTTTATAACCGTTTCAAGGACAGAGATAACCGACAATGCCGCGCTTATCAAAAGAGCGGCAGAGCAAAAGAGCTTTTGCGTGGGTATGGATGTTGATGCGGATAAGATTGCCGGACTCTGGAATGACGATATGGATAATGTAATTGTAACTCCGCATATTGCAGGAGGCACGGTACAGTCACGGTTAAGACTGTTTAATGAGGTAAGCAATGCGATTGTTTTTTGTAATTGCAGTATTAATTGAGGGGAAATTAAATGAAAAGATATTTGGTAAGGGCAGGATTTAACCCTTTGAAAACATATACTCCCTATGATCTTCTCAGGAACAATTTCATAGGTGATAATTCCGGAAATTTGTTTTTTGCTTATGGCGTCATGAATGTTCTGAGGACAGAGGATACAGAAATTGAGCAGACGTATAAATGGAGATTTACAGCGGAGGATGCGGCAATTATTAATGAGCGTTATGACGCGGTCGTTCTGCCGATGGCTGATGCATTCCGCGAGCCTTTCATAAATGCTCTGAAAGGATATACGGATTTAATTAACAGATTGACAATACCTGTGGTGGTTATAGGTATTGGTTTAAGAGCGCCGTATGAGCCCGGCTTAAACAATAAATTTATATTTGATGAGGCTGCAAAAGAGTTTGTGAAGGCTGTGCTGGATCATTCGGCTATGTTAGGATTAAGAGGAGAAATTAC
>JBJEIW010000021.1:0-19632 GCA_051877435.1 Candidatus Ornithomonoglobus sp. | reverse complement strand
CGTCTTATTCTTTCTTACGTTGCCCGTACCGCGGCATGACGGACAAGGCTCCTTAATAATCTTACCCTTTCCGCGGCAGTTGGGACATTCGCTTATAACATTTGAGAAGCCGAACATCGTCTGCTTTCGCTGCTGAACCTGACCCGCGCCGTTACACTGCGGACATATTACGGGCTGCGTTCCCCTCTTGGCTCCCGAGCCTCCGCACTCGTCGCACTTCTCATTGCGCGCGATGCTTATCTTCTTCTTGCAGCCGAACGCCGCCTCTCTGAAGCTGAGGTTGATATACTGGCTCAGATCACTGCCGCGTCTGGGACCGTTTCTCCTGCTTCTTCCGCCGCCGAAGCCTCCGAAGCCGCCGCCGAAAATATCACCGAAGATGTCGCCGAGATCGCCCATATCAAAGCCGCCGCTGAAGCCGCCCGCTCCGCCAAAGCCGGCATTGCCGTCAACACCCGCGTGACCGAACTGGTCGTACCGCTGGCGCTTCTCGTCATCGGAAAGCACCTGATACGCCTCATTGACCTCCTTAAACTTTTCCTCCGCCTCCTTGTCGCCCGGATGAAGGTCCGGATGATACTTCTTGCTCATTTTACGGAAGGCTTTCTTTATTTCATCGCCTGAAGCGCTCTTGTTAACGCCGAGGACTTCATAATAATCTCGTTTTTCAGCCATATCTATGACCTACTCCTTTCGCTATTGCTTCTTTACAGCATACATTATAATTATACTATATATTATTATATTTGTAAATAGTCAAAATGACAAAATATAAACAAAAATCTCCGTTCGACAGCTCCCCTCAAAGGGAAGCCTACACAAAATGAGCGGGCGCATTTGCACCCGCCCTGTATTGTTTTATTTAAAATCAATTCTTGTCGTCGTCTACTTCTCTGTAGTCCGCCTCATACACGCCGTCCGAGCCCGGAGCCTGCTGTCCGCCCGCTGCCTGCGACGGGTCAAAGCCCGCGCCCGGAGCGCCCTGCGGATTAGCCTGCTGATACATCTTCTCCGACATCTTATAGAACTTCTGGGTAAGTGACTCTGTAGCCGCCTTTATAGCCTCTGTGTCTGTGCCCTTGAGTGTTTCCTTGAGCTTGTCGATCTCAGCCTGTATCTCGCTCTTCTCCGAATCCGAAATCTTGTCGCCGAGGTCCTTCATAGCCTTTTCACACTGGAATACCATTGACTCAGCGCCGTTTCTTACCTCTACCTCTTCCTTGCGCTTCTTATCCTCTTCCGCGTACTTTTCAGCATCCTTAACAGCCTTGTCGATATCCTCGTCGCTGAGGTTCGAGGAAGCTGTGATTGTGATCTTCTGCTCGTTGCCTGTGCCGAGATCCTTAGCCGTTACGTTTACGATACCGTTAGCGTCGATATCGAATGTAACCTCGATCTGCGGAACACCGCGCGGAGCCGGAGCGATACCTGTGAGGTTAAAGCGTCCGAGTGTCTTGTTGTATGCAGCCATTTCACGCTCGCCCTGGAGAACGTGGATTTCAACCTGTGTCTGACCGTCAGCCGCAGTTGAGAACACCTGCGACTTGCTTGTCGGGATAGTTGTGTTTCTCTCGATAAGCTTTGTGCATACGCCGCCGAGTGTCTCAATACCGAGTGAAAGCGGAGTTACATCGAGAAGAAGAACGCCTGTTTCCTCACCGCCGAGAACGCCTGCCTGACGCGCCGCGCCTACGGCAACACATTCATCCGGGTTGATACCCTTATGCGGCTCCTTGCCCATTTCCTTCTCAACTGCTTCCTGAACGGCAGGTATTCTTGACGAACCGCCGACAAGAAGCACTTCATCTATCTGCTTAGCCGAAAGATTCGCATCTCTCATAGCGTTTCTGATACATACGAGAGTTCTGTCTACAAGGTCTGCTGTAAGCTCGTCAAACTTAGCTCTTGTAAGGTTGATGTTCATATGCTTCGGACCTGTCGCATCCGCTGTGATGAACGGGATATTAACCTCTGAGGTTGTTGTTGTTGAAAGCTCAATCTTTGACTTCTCCGCAGCTTCCTTAAGTCTCTGCATAGCGACCTTATCGTTTGAAAGGTCAATGCCGTCTGTGTTCTTGAAGGACTGAATCAAGTAGTCAATAATCTTCTGGTCGAAGTCGTCGCCGCCGAGGTGTGTGTCACCGTTTGTTGAAAGAACCTCGAATACGCCGTCGCCGATTTCAAGGATTGATACATCGAAGGTACCGCCGCCGAGGTCGTATACCATGATTGTCTGATCCTTGTCGCTCATGCCGTAAGCAAGAGCTGCCGCTGTCGGCTCGTTGATAATTCTCAATACCTCAAGACCTGCAATCTTGCCCGCGTCCTTTGTCGCCTGACGCTGCGAGTCGTTGAAGTATGCCGGAACAGTGATTACCGCCTGTGAAACCTTCTCGCCGAGATAGCTTTCAGCATCGCTCTTGAGCTTTGAAAGAATCATAGCCGAGATTTCCTGCGGCGTGTATGCCTTGCCGTCTATCGTTACCTTTTCTGTTGTGCCCATCTTTCTCTTGATTGACATGATGGTTCTGTCCGCGTTTGTTACAGCCTGACGCTTTGCAACCTGACCGACGATTCTCTCGCCGTCCTTCTGGAATGCTACTACCGACGGTGTTGTTCTCGCGCCCTCGCTGTTTGTGATAACATTGGGGTTACCGCCCTCCATAACTGCAACGCAGCTGTTTGTTGTACCTAAGTCTATACCGATTATCTTTGCCATTTTAATTTCCTCCTTAATTTGCAACCTTTACCATACTGTGTCTTACAACACGCTCATTTTTATAAATATAACCCTTCATAAATTCCTCAACTACCGTGTTATCATCAATTGAGTCATCGTCAATATGCATTACGGCATTATGGAGATTCGGGTCAAACTGCTCACCCTCCGCCTTGATCGGCGTTACGTCAAGCTTTTCGAGGCAGTCGTTAAACTGCTTCATCACCATTTCAATGCCCTCCTTGAACTTAACGGCATCCTCTGATGTAACCTCTGTCGCAAGCGCTCTTTCAAGATTATCCCCTATCGGGAGCAGCGCCTCGACCGTATCTATCACAGCATCGGCATAGCGCGCCGCCTTTTCCTTCTGAGTTCTGGTCTGATAGTTGGCATATTCAGCCATAAGCCTCAGATATTTATCATTCTGCTCTTTAAGCTGCCTCGAAAGCTTTTCAGTCTCCGATTCCTGCGGAGTCTCCTCCACGGACGCCTCTGCTTCCTCATTCTCCTGCTCGGTTTCTTCTATTTCCTCATTCTTTATTTCCTCAGCCATTCCAAGCACCTCCTCCCCGGCTTTTCTGCCTGCCCTGCGGGCAAATGCCTTTTTCCTTCTAACTGTCATCTGTTGTCATATACCCCACAAGCTTGTCGATTTCATTTGATATCAAATCAAGACTTGCAAACACCTTCTCATAATTCATCCGCTTCGGACCTATAACGCCCAGCTTACCGACCGCCTTGCCGTCAAGTGAATAATTAACCGTTACAAGCGAGCAGTCCTTTAATATCTCATTTTCATTTTCAGTTCCTATTTTTGCTTTTATTCCGTCGCTGTCAGTTCCGGCTATAAGCTGCTTTACCCTGTTCTTATCCTCAAGGAGAGTGAACATTTCCTGCGCCTTGCCGATGTCGCGGTATTCGGGATATTTCAGGATTGACTTCGCGTTTTCAACATATATTTCCGTGTCGTCAAGCTCGGATACCGCCTCATAAATATAGTGCATAACATTTATGAGAACCTTAGGCTCTATCCCAAGCCGCTGACAGGCTTCAAGCTGAATTTCGTTTATTGTTTCGAGGGTGATTTCATCCGCAGTCTTTCCTCTGATTTTCTCGTTGAGCACCGCGGCAAGCTTCTCACACTCATCTATACTCAAATCAGCCTTTAATATGCTGTTTCTTACTGTTCTTGTTACGATTATAAGCATCACCGTATGCTCTGAAATCGGCACAAGATCAATCTTTTTAATATCCATAACCTCGGAAACCGGGGCTGAAATAACCGTTGTATAATCTGTCAGCGCCGACGTAAGGAAGCCCGCGCGACGTATCGCTCTGTCAAGCCTTCCGATTTTTCCGGCAAGCTGCTGCTGGAGCTGCTCTATAGCCTCAACACCGAGCTTGTAGCGCTTCATCAGTGAATTTACATAGAAGCGGTAGCCCGCGTCCGACGGAATACGTCCCGCCGATGTGTGCGGCTGAATAAGATAACCCATTTCCTCAAGATCCGCCATCTCGTTACGGATGGTCGCGCTTGAAATGCCAAGCTCCTTCCGCTTTGAAATAGCCCTTGAGCCCACCGGCTCGGCAGAGCCGATGTATTCATCTATAATCGCCTGCAATATCAGCTTTTTACGATCATTAAGATCCATGTTTCTCCGCCTCCTTTTCCTGCGGAACAGATCTCCTTTGTATATCTGTTTTATCTCCCTCTTGTTAGCACTCAAATCAAATGAGTGCTAACAACTGTATATAAGATACCACTTTTTCTATCCTTTGTCAAGTATTTTATATAATTTTTAATATTTTATTCATAAATTTAAAAACTCACACATCACGGTATTTGCCACATCAAGCCCGCGCTCAGTGAGCCTGTAGCAGTCCCCTGCGCGCTCCATTGCGCCGAGCGATATGAATTTTTTAAGCTCCGCGCCGTATATACTTTCAACCGCGCAGCCGAAGCGGCGCTTAAATTCTGACACTGAAACACCCTCTGCTTTGCGCAGTCCAAGCATCATAAGCTCTCCCATCATGTCCTCACGAGTGAGTATTTCCTTTTCTCCGCTCCGGTAATTTCCCGCTATATATTCCGGCAAATCACGCGTATTGCAGTAACGCGCTCCGCCAACATATGACGCGGCAGCCGCGCCGATGCCTATATATTCGTCACAGCTCCAGTATTTCAGATTGTGCCGTGATTCACAGCCCGGCATTGCATAGTTGGATATTTCATACCGATTAAAGCCGTGTTCAGCCAGAAAACTCTTTGTATAATGATAAAGCTCCCTGTCGTTATCCTCGTCCGGCATCGTATATATGCCCTTATCATACTTTTCCTTTATCGGCGTTCCGTCCTCAATAATAAGGCTGTAAACGCTGATATGCTTTATAGGAAGAGATACGGCGGTTTCAAGCGATTGCTTAAAGCTTTCCGCTGTCTGATACGGCAACGACTCCATAAGGTCTATGCTAATATTGCAAAATCCCGCATTATTTAATTTCAGCGCCGTATCATACGCCGTTTGGGCAGTATGGATCCTCCCCGCGGCTTTCAGCTCCTTATCGTTAAAGGACTGTACCCCAAGGCTCATGCGGTTTATTCCTCCGTCAAGCATTGCCTGAATTTTCTCATCTGTCAGAGTTCCCGGATTTGCCTCGGCTGTCCATTCATAATCCTTTGAGATATTAAAATTATCTCTGACCGCAGCGCAGAGCTTGGCAATAAGCTGCGGCGGAAGAACGGACGGCGTACCCCCGCCGATAAACACCGTGTCAACCGCCGCGCCGCGATACTCCGCCATTTCAGCAATAAGCGCGTCAATATATTCCTCAAACCGTCCCTCCTGTCCGGGGAATGAAACAAAATCACAGTATTCACATTTTCTTACACAGAACGGTATGTGTATATATAAGCCTTTCATTACTGCATCGCCCTGCGGTAAATCTCCGCAATTTCCTCCCGGTTAAACAGAACAGGATTGTTTGCTATGCTTGCGGCGGAAACCTTCATACAGTTTTCAGCCATCCACGGGATGTCCGCTTCCTCGATTCCCAGCTCCGAAAGCATCAGGTCCAGATCAAGCTTCTTCAAAAACTCTCTCAGCTTTGCGGCGCAGTCTGCGGCAGTTTCACCGCCGAAGGCTTTAGCTATCCGCGCAAATTTATCCGGATTTCCTCTGTAGGATGCCTCGATAACGACCGGAGCAATGGCAGCCAGTCCCCGTCCGTGAACTATGTCGCGCAGTCCGCTTGCCGGGTGCTCCATGCCGTGAGCGAGAGTTACTCCCACAGTGTTTATTACCATGCCGCCTATTGTGCTTGCAAGAGTTATCCTTTCCCAGCCCGCCTTGTCGGCAGGGTTGTTATATACATTTACCAGATTATCGGATATAAGCGAAATCGCGTACAGGCTTAAAGCGTCGGTAAACGGCTGAGCAGCCTTTGACGTATATGCCTCTATGTTATGGCACAGCGCGTCAAAGCCCACAGACGCGAGTACGCTTTTCGGCATAGTCATCATACATTCCGGGTCTGTTATTGAAGCCTTTGCGATAATCGCATTGCAGCGCAGGGATTTTTTATCACCTGTTTCGGGGTTGGTAAGAACCGCGAAGCCATTGCCCTCCGAGCCTGTACCGCAGGTCGTGGGAATTAATATCAGGGGCAGAGCGTTATCACTTTGTAATCTATTAAATATGTAATCGTTTATATCACCGTCATTGACCGCCAAAAATGCAATAGCCTTTGCGCAGTCCATGATACTGCCTCCGCCTATTCCGACAACAGCCTCACAGCCGTTTGTTTTCGCAAGCTCCGCGCCCTCCTCCGCCGTTGTCGTCAGCGGATTCTGCTTTACCTTATCAAACAAAACCGTGTCAATTCCGGCGGCGTTAAGACTGTTCTTTACCCTGTCATACAGTCCCGATTTTTTGGCGCTGCTGCCGCCCGTAACTATCAACGCTTTAGAGCCGTAAGGCTTTGTAAGCTCTCCTACCTTATTTACGCTGCCGCTGCCGAATATGATATTGACAGGCAGAAAATATTTAAAGCTTATTTGTTCGCCGTGCCCTGTACTTTTATTATCCATAATAAATTGATCCTTTCCGCAAAAATATTTTACAGGCAGCCTCTGAAAGCTCTTAAGAGCGAAACTGCCTGTATATATTATAAAACAAAATTTATTTTTTTGCAACCTCTTTCACCGCTGACTTTATAATACTAAACGCCTTGTCACAGTCAGCCTCGGTAAGAATAAGCGGCGGAACCATGCGGATAACGCTTGTTCCGATAGCGGTGATAAGGAGCTTTCTGTCAAAGCAGGCGTGCTTAACGTCAACGCTGTTTACGCCGTCCTCAAATTCAACGCCTATAAGAAGACCCTGACCTCTTACCTCCTTAACATGAGGAAGTGTCCTGAGCAGGTCCATAAAATATGCGCCCATCTTCTTTGCGTTTCCCGCCAGATCCCTTTCGAGAAGCTCTGTAATTGCAGCCAAAGATGCCGCACAGCACACCGGGTGTCCGCCGAAGGTCGTACCGTGGGAGCCGGCTGTAAACGCCTTTGCCACCTCGGCTTTTGCGCAGATAGCGCCGATAGGCATACCGCCGCCCATTGCCTTAGCCATAGAAACGATGTCAGGCTTGATACCGTAATTCATATAGCTCATTACCGCGCCGGTTCTGCACCAGCCTGTCTGAACCTCGTCAAGCAGCAGCAATATACCATTTTCATCACAGAATTTGCGAAGTCCCGTCATAAATTCCTGCGTTGCCGGATGCACTCCGCCCTCGCCCTGTACAGGCTCGATCATAATCGCAATTGTGTTTTCCGTGCAGGCAGCTTTAAATGCTTCAAGATTATTATATTCAGCATATGTAAAACCGGGAGTCATATCACCGAAGCCGAGCTGGCACGCATTGTCCGGCTGACCTGTCGCGCTCATTGCGCCGAAGGTTCTGCCGTGGAAGGACATCGCGGCGGTGACAATATTATACTTATGCGGACCGTATTTTTCAACGCCGTATTTTCTTGCCATTTTTATCATTGCCTCGTTCGCCTCGGTACCTGAGTTCTGATAAAAAATCTTATCCATACCTATAGCTGTGCAGATTTTTTCGGCAAGCAGAGCCTGCGGAACGGTGTACGGATAATTGAAGGTCTGCATAATTTCTCCCGCCTGCTCTCTTACCGCCGCAACTACCTTTTCGTTACAGTTGCCGGCGGAGTTTACAGCAATGCCGGCGTAGAAATCCAGGTAACCCGTACCATTCTCATCATACATATACATATCCTTTGCCGTATCCGCAAGAAAATCAAATCTTTCATAGGTTTCTACCATGTATTGGTTTACTTTATCCTTGATGTCCTGCGCGCTCAGCCCGGTTTCGTTCAGTTTCATTAATAATTCAGTCCTTTCCGGTCATATAAGACCTCTGATCTTCATGTATTCCTTAATCACGGCAACACAGTTGTCAATTCCTACTCTTTCGCTGTTGAGCGTCATATCATAATTTACGGGATTTGTCCAATAGTTGCCGTGGGTGTAATAATTGTAATAATCTGCGCGGAATTTGTCGGTTTGCTTTATTGTAGCCGCTGCGGTTTCCTTTGACACCTTCATGTTTTCCATAGTCCGCTTCACACAAAAGTCTCTCGGGGCTTCAATATAAACGCTTACCACATTGTCGCGTCCTCTTAATATCCAATCCGCGCATTTTCCGACAATGACACATGATTCGGTATCTGCAAGATTTTCAATAATCTGCTTCTGAAATCCGAACAGCTTATCGTCGGAAACGAACTTCTCGTTTCTTGAAATATAATGCTTCGCCCGCGGAAGCCCGCGGAGGAAATTTGTAAAACCGCCCGATGAGCGTATCTTTTCATTAACCTCGTCAAACAGCTTTTTATCAAGTCCGCTCATCTGCGATGCAAGAGTAAGTATACGGTTTTCGTAGCAATGCACGCCCAGATCCGCCGCAAGCTTTGAGGCAATAGCCTTTCCGCCCGAGCCGAAGCCTCTCGCAAATGTAACAACAAAATTACTCATATCCATTCCTCCCGCTATCCCGCTATATACCGTGATAAAAATTCCTGTGTTCTTGGATTTTCGGGCGCCGTAAAGAATTTTTCCGGCGGCGCATCCTCGACAATATACCCTTTATCCATAAAAAGCACCCTGTCCGAAACATCTCTTGCGAATCCCATTTCATGCGTAACTATGAGCATTGTAAGTCCGGTTTTTGAAAGGGATTTCATGACATTGAGCACTTCTCCTACCATCTCCGGGTCAAGAGCGCTCGTAGGCTCATCGAAAAGCAGAACCTCGGGGTTCATGCAAAGTCCCCTTGCAATAGCAACGCGCTGCTTCTGACCGCCGGAAAGCTGCGCAGGCATCGCGTTTATATATGGTGCCATACCAACGGATTTGAGATGAGTTATAGCTCTGTCATGCGCTTCCTCCCTTGATAAATGAAGCACCTTTCTCGTGCATTCCATACAGTTTTTCAGAACCGTCATATTATTAAAGAGATTGAAGGACTGGAACACCATTCCGACCTTTGAGCGGTAATGATTTATTTCCTTCTGTGATTTCTTTACCTCCTTGCCGTGAAAGAAAACCCTGCCGTTGCTCGGCTTTTCAAGACGGTTGATGCAGCGGAGGAGCGTTGATTTTCCCGAGCCGGAGGAGCCTAAAATGCATATAACCTCGCCGCGGTTTACTTCAAAATCAATTTTTCTTAAAACCTCGTGCTCTCCGAAGCTTTTGCTGAGCTCCTCAACTCTGATAATTTCTTCGTTTTTCATCAAGACACCCTCCTTTACTCGTCATTGTTCATATATTCTACCGCGAGAACATAATCCTTTTTCCCTGCGATCTTCTTTTCCAACAGCAGGAAAAGCCTGTTGAATACAAAGCAGAGAACAAAATATATTACGGCAATGGTGAGATAGGACTCAAGGTATCTGTAATATGTACCGCCCGCTGTCTTTGCCTGTAAGAACAGCTCCTTAACACCGATTACGTTCAGCACTGATGTCATTTTGAGATTGGTTAAAAACATATTTACCATTTCCGGTATAATGTTTTTAAATGCCTGCGGCAGTACTATAAAGAGCATTACCGATACCGGCGACATTCCCATTGCGAGAGCGCCCTCCCGCTGTCCTATATCTATGGATTTTATACCTCCGCGCACGGTTTCAGCCATATACGCTCCCGTGTTAAGGGTGGTTACGATTATTCCGGCGGCAACAGGATTTATATCAAATCCGCATTGACGGATGCCGAAGTAAATTATCATCGCCTGAACGATCATTGGCGTATCACGGAAAATTTCTATGTATATCTTACACACTCCCTTGAAAAAGCCTAAAAATATTTTCCATACAATATTGTCGTCCTCATCTATTTTCGAGTCGTCAATAATACCCATGATAAAGCCAAGCACAAAACCGACGAGCGTTCCGATTACCGCTACAACCAATGTTATAATTGTTCCTGTTATGAACAGATCGGAATATTCTCTGGCAATAAATATCACCCATTCAAAAACTCCGTTAGGTGTGTTTTCCATAAGCTCACTTCCTTTTTAACCTGCCGAAGGCTGTACTTCAATGGCTTCTTCCATAATCTCGTTCATTGTATCGCGCTCAAGTCCCAAAGAATCCATTGCGCCCTGAATTTTATCTCTCAGCTCAGTGTCGTCTTTTCTTGTCGCAATGCAGACATTCGTCATTTCTTCATCGCCTACAAACGTATCTCCATCCTTCAATGTGATTATCTTCAGATCGTCATTTGTGAGAAGAGCCGATTCCGCCGTAGGCACATCAATAACCGCAACATCCGCCGTACCGTTTGAAATCGCCATAAATACCTCAGCTGTGGTTTCATAATTTGCGCCGAGAGCCGCGTCCGGTATCTGCTCGAGCAGCGGTACCCATCCTGTGCCAAGCTGTGTCGTAACCTTGACATTTTTACCTGCCAGCTCTGAAAGACCCGTTATGTTCTCAATCTCGGAGCCTTTCTTTACAACAATACAGTTGCTTCTGTAATAATAAGGGTCTGTGAAGGAATATGACAACTGTCTTTCCGCGGTTCTTCCCATGCCGGCGATGATACAGTCATATTCGCCCGAATCCATTGAAAGACCTATCGAGTCCCACTCAACCTTGTGAACCTCAAGCTCCATTCCCAATTCTTCGGCAATTTTCTTCGCAATCATAACGTCATAGCCATAGGCATAGCCTCCGCCGCCGTAAATCGGAACCGCACTATCACCGTTCGGAACGCTCTCACTTGTCTGCGTCCAGTTAAACGGAGCGTACGCGCATTCCATACCCACTCTGAGAACCTCCGCCGATGCTGAGGTATCCGCTGCCGTATCATCTGTGGGAGCCGGAGCCTGTGAGCCGCAGCCGGCAAGAACACTCGCCGCCATTACAGCCGCAATTGTCAAACCCATCATTTTCTTTAAAACCGTTGTCTTTTTCATAATCAATCATCTCCTGAATAAATTTCATTCATTTTAAAACGTGAAAGGCGCTTTATCTACCCTGCGGTAAATAAGCGCCTTTGCTTACCTTAAGACATATTTATTTAAATATGTCTGTATCTAAAATATCCTCAATCAACATAAAAAGCGCTTATCTACTCTGAAGTAAACAAGCGCCTTTGCTTATCAAAAGATATTTTAATAATTATTAAGAGCTCTCTGAAATTATTTACGAACGAATTATATCACCTATTAAAATAAATGTCAACCTCATTTTCAGCAAAAAATTATACAATAATATTCTCAAGAAAACCGATAAAATCTCTGTTTTTTATAAATTTCACAAAATGTGTAAAAAAATAAGGGCTGTTTTCACAACCCTCATCATTCGTTTTTTACGCAAGCTTAGCGAGCTTAAGAGCCAGCTGTGACTTCTTTCTTGCAGCCTTGTTCTTGTGAACAATACCGTGAGCAACGCCCTGGTCAAGCTTCTTAGCAGCTTCGTTGTACAATGCTGTAGCAGCCGCCTTATCGCCTGCAACTGCTGCTGCTTCAAACTTCTTTATAGCAGTTTTAAGAGCAGTCTTGCGAGCAGTGTTTATGGCAGTCTTCTTCTCGATTACCTTAACACGCTTCTTTGCTGATTTAATGTTTGGCAAAGTTTACACCTCCACGAATTTAATACATAATACTATATTAGTATACTACATATTTCATGAAATTGCAAGAGTTTTATTTATTTTTTTTGCTTTTTTCCGAATTGATTAACTTTGCCTGTTTCAGCTTACCGTTTTTTATTCAAAACGACTAAAATCATTCTGCATCGCGAGCATCGCCTTAAAATACTCAAGACTTGCAAACTCCTTATCCGTCTGGGCGCTCACATATTTTTCCGTAACCGTGTTTAATTCTCTGTAATACTCCTCATCCTTTACCGAAAACGCAAGCATTTTCTTGTCCGGACAATTTACAATGTATCTCATTATAGCTGCCGCTCCCATAGATATTTTAATATCACCCGCGTTTCTGTGCGCCCGGCACACCATACAGCCTCTGTCCGGGCTGAAATACTGCGTCTCCTCACCGCATATGCCGCAATTACCGAGCTGCGGCATAAAGCCGTCCGCGCACATAAGCTTCAGCTCATATACCGCCTTCAGCTTGAGATACGGCTCTTTTCGGTATGCAGCCGCATACACGGTGTTTAAAAACAGCGATAAAATTCTTCTGTCAGGATTCGCCTCACCGAGCAGCGCATAGGTAATATCGGCAAAATACGACAGCAGGGAAAGCTTAACAATGTCCTCGCTCACGGGATAAAACCCGTCTATTATCTCCGCCGATACAGCGGTCATTATCTCGCCCCTTGACGGGCGCAGCTTAAAATCACCGTAGCAAAGCAGCTGAAACGCGGCGGCGTTTGAGGTCTTTTTTCCCCTTACGCCGTAGCGCACAGCCTTGATTATACCGTCGCTTTCGGTAAATATTGTGAGCATCCTGTGCGCGTCACCGTAATTATTCTGTTTGATTATTATTCCTCTGAATATTAAATCATCCATCAGATTTCATCGTCATCCCTGTAACCGAAATTCTTAATCAGAAAATCGCTGTTTCTCCAGTCGTTCTTGATCTTTACCCACAGCTCAAGATATACCTTCTTATCCAGCATCTTTTCAATATCGCCGCGGGCAAGAGTGCCTATCTTTTTGAGCATTTCGCCGTTCTTTCCTATTATAATGCCCTTATGGCTCTTGCGCTCGCAATAAATCGTGGCATTTATAGCGGTAATTTTGTCCTTCTCCTTCATGCGCGTAATCTCTATCGCTATTCCGTGCGGAACCTCCTTGTCAAGCAGCCACAGCATTTTTTCGCGTATAATTTCCGCCGCAATCGCCTTTTCCGGCTGATCGGTAACCATGTCCTCGTCATAGAACATAGGTCCCTCCTCAAGATATTGTGTTATTACCGAAAGCAGTCTGTCAACGCCGTCATTATCCTTCGCGCTTATCGGGATTATATCGTCAAATTCATTTATGCTCGAAAAATCGGCAATCATAGGCAGAAGGTCCTCCTTCTTAACCATGTCGATCTTGTTTATTACAAGCACGCACGGGATTCCGAGCTTGTCAATATTTTCGGCAATCTCGCGCTCCTTATCCCTTATGCCGCGTGTTGCGTCAACCACGAAAATCACAACATCCGTGTCTCGCATACTCTCGTTTGCAACCTTGACCATGTATTCGCCGAGCTTGTTGTGCGGATTGTGTATTCCCGGCGTATCGGTGAATATGATCTGCTCACGCGCTGTTGAGTACACCGCAAGTATCTTATTTCTCGTCGTCTGCGGCTTATCCGATATTATCGCTATTTTCTGTCCCGCTATAGTGTTGAGTAATGTGGATTTTCCCACGTTAGGCATTCCGATCCACGCGCAGAAGCCTGATTTAAACTTGTTCTCCATTCGTTTCCTTTCTGTTTCAGCCCTTTTCACGGGTTAAAACTCTTCTATTTCTCTTGTCAGTCCTAATTTCGTCAAAGCCTCGTTCTGCTTTTCTATCATGTACGCTTCACCCTCCGGATCGTCGACATGATCCCGGCCAAGCAGATGAAGCATTGAATGTGCCGTAAGGAAAGCCAGCTCGCGGCGCAGACTGTGGTTAAGCTCCCTCGCCTGTTCCCTTGCGCGCTCTATTGAGATTACAATATCACCGAGCATCACAAGCCCGTCCTCCGTTTCAAACTCGGCATCCGTTTCCTCCCCGTCAAATTCAAGCATCGGAAACGACAGCACATCTGTGGGGCGGTCTATGCCGCGGTATTCCCTGTTGATCTCGTGTATGCCGTCATTATCGGTAAAGGTAAGGCTTATTTCCGCGTCAAAGTTGCATTCCTCCCCCTCCATAACCGTTTCGCATACGCGCTTTAATTCCTCAAGCTGAGCCTGCGGAATTTCCTCGTTTGTTTCATTCTCAAAAATAAATTCAACCATTCGGCTTCCTCTTTCTCTTTTCCTTTTCCTCGTCGTATTTAGCGTATGCCTTAATAATAGCCTGTACAAGCGGATGACGCACTACATCCTTATCCGTAAATTTGCAGAACGCGATTCCCTCAATTCCGCCGAGTATCTTCATCGCTTCCTTAAGACCCGATCGCTTGTCTCCCGGAAGGTCGATCTGGGTTATATCTCCCGTTACTATCGCGTGTGAGCCGTAGCCTATACGCGTCAGAAACATCTTCATCTGCTCCGGTGTTGTATTCTGAGCCTCGTCAAGAATTATAAAGGAATTGTCAAGTGTTCTGCCGCGCATATACGCCAACGGCGCAACCTCGATCACGCCCCGCTCCTGATACCTTAGAAAGCCCTCGCCGCCGAGCATTTCATACATACCGTCATATAGCGGCCGCAGATACGGATCAACCTTGTTCTGTAAATCTCCGGGCAGAAAGCCGAGCTTCTCTCCCGCCTCAACGGCAGGTCTTGTAAGAATTATTCTGCTTACCTCGCGGCGCTTGAGAGCCATTACCGCCTTTGCAACCGCCAGGTAGGTCTTTCCCGTTCCGGCAGGACCTATACCGAACACTATTGTATTTTTGTCAATAGCCTCAACATATTTCTTTTGACCAAAGGTTTTGGCTTTTATCGGCTGTCCCTTGATATTGATTGCAACGCAGTCCGAGCCTAACTTTGAAACGTCAATTCCTCCGCCCTCCTGCTGCATGGAAATCGCGTATAAAATCTTCTGCTCGTCAATTCCCTCACCGTTGCAAAGCATTGTGATGAGCATATGGATAACATCGCCCGCGCGTTCTACACTGTCCTCCTCGCCCGTAATGCGCACCGCATTCTCTCGCAGCGCAACGTTTACACCGAACGATTTCTCGATAAGCTTCATATTGGAATCCAATTTTCCGAAAAGCTCCGCCGCGTCAATGTTTTCCGGCAGCTCTATCATTCGTTTTATCAAATACTGTCACTCCTCTGCAGGCACTTCAATGCCTATGTTTTCTTTTAAACGCATCCGCAGCTCAACCTTATAGCTGCCGCCGCTGACGTTATATGTAAGCTGTTCCTCACGCTTCACAGCTCCCGTACCCAGCTTTTTGCATATACGCTCCTCAAGCTGCTCCCTTGCGCGGTTAAGAACCTCGCGCTCACTCAGCTCATGCCGGGTTTCATTTATCTCATAAATTTTATGGACCGTAAGTGATATTCCCGTATATCCCAGAAAAGGAATATCAAAATCATAGGTCTGCGACACTGTGTCGCAGTCCTCAAAGCCGCCGTTTTCGTCACGGAACAGATCAATTTTCCGTCCGAACAGCGACGCTGAAAATCTTATCTTCTGTCTGCCGGTTTTAATTCTCAGGGTTTCCTCTGTTGTGAAGGTACCGCTTTCATGCCGCACAGTTTCCGCGACAATATCCGCCTTGGAATGTACATACATATATTTTTCCGGATAGCCTTCCATATAAACCGCCATTTTTCCCGAAACAAGGACATCTCCGGCGCTCACCGTCATTCCCTTGTTTACACGTCTTTCACCGCTTAAAACATCCGCCCGTTCTATATATCCGTCACAGGCTGCTATGATATCCGTTGGAGTGCTTTTATCCGCTACGGCAGGCTTGGGTGTCTCCTCCTGTATCTGAAGCCGCGCCCGCGCTCCCTCGGTATAGAGCCATGCCCAGTTGACGCCGTCCACACCGTAAATTATCGCCGTCTTTATTTCATCAAGCTCGTCTATACCGCTCTTTTTTGCTCCGACATACACGCCATGCTCCCTCAGTATTTCCGTAATCCTTTCGGTATCGGCAAAATACGCGCCGTCAATTTCCACACACCAGATATAATGAGGAATTACAAGAAAAAATATACAGACCATTACACCCGACACCGCAAAGCCGTATCTGAAGCGATAACCCTTGAGCCATTGCCGCAGACCATGCTTTGATCTGATCCTCACCCTCACCCCGCATTTATATGCAAGCCTCGGTATTCGCAGGAAATCGCGTATCTCCATTCTGAGCAGAAATCCGTCACCGTCGGGAACAATGTTATCAATCCCCATAAAATTATGCAGACACATTGAGATAAACTTCTCTTTATTTTTGCCTGTTACTTCTATTATAACATATCCTGTTATAAATTTAAAGATTTTTTTGAACATTTTTTCTTATTCTCCCGACTTTTTCATATTTAACACCGGTTAAATCACCGTTTACAACCATTCTGTTGACATCAATAGCGATTATTCTCAGCCCGACACCGCAGACATACATTATTCCGTCATTCATTTTAACGCTGATTTCACTGTCCGTATAGCCTAAAAGTCCCTTATGGTTCTCTATATATACCTCTTTATCGCCGCAGACCGACACTTTCGGGAGATCCATTATAACATCCTTGGGTATCCGCATTTTATCCGCAATATACTCGCTCAGTTTTTTCATGGCGTCCTCTCCTTGTAATTCAATTCTTTAATTTATATGCTTATTTTGCCCGATAAATGAATATACATAAAACGACAGGGGTGATCTTATGAAAAAAACATTTTTCTATACAGCCGTAATATTAACAATCGCTCTCATACTTATTCGCGCCGATTCCGTTATACTCTACGCGAGGGACGCGATGGAAATGTGCTATATGCTCATTATTCCCACATTATTTCCGTTCTTTGTGTGCTCAGGGCTTTTAATATATTCCGGCTTCGGGTCGGCGCTCGCCCGCGCTGCTCAAGGGGTTATGCGCCCGCTGTTTAATGTCGCCCCCTCCGGCGCTGCGGCGTTTGTTCTCGGAATAATCAGCGGCTTCCCCCTCGGCGCCGTTACAGTATGTCAGCTCTACCGCTGCGGGAGCCTGTCAAAATCGGAGGCGGAGCGGCTTCTTGCCTTCTGCAACAATTCAGGCCCCCTCTTTATAATCGGCTCGGTCGGAGCCGCAATCTACGGAAAGCTGTCCTACGGCGTAATACTCTATGTAATTCATATTATATCCTCCGTAATTGTCGGAATTGTATTCCGCTTTTACGGTCGCGGCAGACATAATTCTCCTCCTACCCGTCTTGACACCGCCGAAATGCCGCTTAGTGAGGTGTTTTCAACAGCTCTCTCCAATGCGTCAAAGAATATAATAACGGTATGCTTTTCAATAATATTCTTCTCGGCAATCTCCCGCGCGCTGCTTGATCTGCTGCCGCTGCCGCCCCTGCTGTACTCTCTTGCCTCGGGAATCTGCGAATTTTCAACGGGAACACTCAAGGTTTCCGTGCTTGACAGCAGCATGTACGAAAAGCTTATTTTAACCTCCTTCATCGTCGGATTTTCCGGCATAAGCGTGCATCTTCAGGTCATGGCGGTAACCGCCGGTTCAGGCTTAAGCCTTAAGCCCTATATTCTCGGAAAGCTGCTCCACAGCATAACCGCGGCAGGAATAACCGCGGGCGCGCTGTGCGCGTTTCCGGTTTCGGCATATGTGTTCTCCGACAAGGCAGAGGTTCTCTCCTTCTCCTGTGTCGTAATACCGCTCATGCTTGCGGCAAGCGCTGCCGTGGTATTTATGCTGTGGTGCTGCTGCCGTATTAATTCAAAATATGATACATAAGCCTGTATACAGAAAAACAGCAGGAAAGGCATTTTCTTTCCTGCTGTGTATAATTTATTTGTTATTACTGCAAGACCGGTTCAACTGATATGCAGCTTCTCTATCTGAGCAGTATCCATACCTGCGGCCTTCATTGCCTCAATTACCGCATTAATACCTTCCGCTCTGCCTTCCGCTCTGCCTTCCGCTCTGCCTTCTGCAAGACCTCTCTCTCTGCCTTCTGCAAGACCTTTCTCTCTGCCTTCTGCAAGGCCTTTCTCTCTGCCCTCTGCAAGACCTTTCTCTCTGCCCTCTGCAAGACCTTGTTTCATGCCCTCCGCAAGACCAAGCTTCTTTGCATATTCAAGAGCCTGCGCCTCATCATGCATTGCCTTCTCACGGCTGTAGGCAAGATTGCGCAGCCTGGCATCCTCGCTGTAATTGCGTATTACCCGCACTCCCTTCTGAATCGCAGGATTTTCTGTATGAGCCAACATTTCCAATTCACCGTCACTTTCCGCATTGAGCAGCTGCAGCCATGTTTTCTGCATATTTTCAGCATCAGGCTGCTTTCCTATCTTTGTCAGTTCAAAAAAATGTATCTTACACTTGTCGGTTAATATGAGATTATTCTTAATATCCGCCATTGTAAATTCCGAATGATAATCCTCTATATCAAACAAATTAAAGTTAACAATCGCTATTGTTATCGTTTCCCTGATATCGGTGTATGATTCATTCTTTTTCAGCTGATTTCCGTAGCTGTGCGCCCAATAATACAATATTCTTTCCTTGAAGCTGCCGTGATTATACAGCTGAAGCTCCAGATTTACCAGTTTATCATTTACCGTGAGCTTTAAATCAAGTCTTGTGAATTTGCCGTCTATCTCTTCCGGAGAAATTTCCGGATTTTCTATAACAAGCTGTTTTATATCCTCGTCGGGAATACACAAAAGCGCGGATATAAGAGCTCTCAGCAAATCCTCATTATTCTTGTCTGTAAACATTGTTTTAAATACAATGTCGGTTTTAGCTTTTACTATTTCCACCGGAATCACCCCTTCATTGCTTCTTTAGTTAAATTATAGCATATTTTTTTTGTTTTGTCTACTGTTTTATCATATGCTTTTCTGCATCTTCTGCAAAATAATCGTAAATAATTTTTATTAAATTTAAATTTGATGTTTACAAATCTACTGAATTGTGATAATATATAAATGCTACGTATCTTGAATAATGGTTTTGAAATAATGGGTCCATAACTTGTTAAAAGCGTGGACTCTGATTTATCATACCTGTTATTTCAAAACGGTTAAGATGCGTAGCAACATCCTATCAGGTCTGCGTTTTATTGCGCGGCTTTATTCCGATTGGATGTTGCCGCGCATTTTTAATTAAAAAAAATTCCGCAACAGGAGGAAAATATTATGGATTTTGAAAAGGAGCTTTTCGCCCATAGGATTGCCGATGCTCTCATATCCGAGCTTTACGATTTAAATTTTGAGGACGTCACTAAGCAGACAGCAACACAGGCAGCGGCAATACTTAAAGAAATACAGACAACAATTAAAAACGACAGTCTTTCCGACTTTGATGTGATAGAAGAAATTATATGTATTTTTGAAAAGCATAGGCTTGATGCAGGGAACAGACATGATTTTTAAACGCAGAGGCTGTATCAAAACAGAACCGGCTCTATTATCAGATTTTTTCAACTTTGTTTAAGTTGAAATTCATGTGTTTGAAATTAGAGCAATAAATTATTGTTTAGCGGATAACTCTTGCCCCCCTTTTTTAGAATTGCCGCAGGCAATTATCAAAAAGGGGGGAAGGA
>JBJEIW010000020.1:0-19731 GCA_051877435.1 Candidatus Ornithomonoglobus sp. | reverse complement strand
TTAAATAAGCATATATACTTGTAAAAATACGGGTGTGTATGCTTATTTTATTGTGTTCAAAAATTATCGGAGTTAATAATGGGGAGTATCGTACATCTGGAATATAATTAATAAAGTGCCAGTTCAAAAATTCCGACACTTTATTTTATATTTTTAACTTTCTGGTTTTTATACGTTCAAAATTTCAAGAATATCTTTTAATTGTTCTTCGCTTAGTTCTGTTTTCTTTATTTTATTGAGTAGTAACTCTTTGTTGTTAACAAACATAGTGCTTGCTAGAGTGTAATGTTCTGATATTAATTTTTTTCCTGCCTGAACGTCATTATTTTCCAAACAATTGCAAATGTCAAAATGAATCCCCATTAATTTTTCTTTGTTTTCTGGGAGTATATTTTCCCATGATATAAGAATATATTCTTGTGCATTTTTGATAAGTGCTTCAGTTATTACAACTAATAAAGGATTCTTTGACATTTCTATTATTTTTTGATGGAAGTACATATCGTTACCTTTTAAATCTATATTATTTTTCATTTGATATAGATATTGCTTGAGTAATGCTATGTCAGATTCTGTTTGATATACACAAGCTAGCTCAAAGGCTTTAAGATCTATTGCTTCTCTTAATTGACTTATATCTTCCTGAGAATATTGCTTTAACATAAGCATTATATTAATACTTTCCGATATATCTTTTCCAATATTCATTTGCAGGTAATTTCCAGAACCTTGACGGATATCAATAATACCTCTAGAAGATAGTAATTTTAAGGCATCTCGAATACTGCTTTTTGTAACCTTTAAAATGCTGGATAGTTCATCTTCGGTAGGAAGTTTGCTCCCAATGAACAATTGCTTAGCATGTACTTGACTAATAATATATTCTTTTAATAATTCATAAGTAGATTGTTTTTGTCCCATATTTATTAACCTCCTAAAATCTATTATTAATTATTTTCAAACCGATTATATATTATATCATGAATTTTATGAAAAATCAATATAAAATTCATATAAAAATTCATTAAAAA
The DNA here is from genome assembly GCA_051877435.1 of Candidatus Ornithomonoglobus sp. GTDB lineage: Bacteria > Bacillota > Clostridia > UBA1381 > UBA1381 > Ornithomonoglobus. Next base: position 18,700 of record JBJEIW010000020.1, on the reverse strand, counting down.
ATTCATTAAATATTTCATTAGAAAAATTTTGCAATAAGTGTTGCAATGTATTTCTTTGTATGATATAATATAAATAGAAAATTTTTAATAAGACAAGGAGGAAAAGATTATGAGACAAAGAGAAGTATTTACAATTATTTATAGTGGAAAAACACATGGTGAGATACAAGCAGAAAAAAAGGCGAAGAAAAAAACACAGCAGGCAATAGCTAATGAGTTTTCGATTTATAATGAAGAATTATTATCACGTTCAATCACTAGAGAACAATGCGCATCCATTCTTGCATATTTATTAGCAAATGAATGGGGAAAGTCTAATGATAAAGATTTTATTGCAGAGAAAAAAGCACATATCCTCACAAATTTAGGATTGGTATTTGGATATAAGCACTATGATACCAACACAGTGATTAATAGATGTGAAATGTTGATTGCTATTGAACACAGCATACTGGCAGATAAAATCAAAAGTGAAATAACTAATAAAATGCTTGAAGGGTTTAAAGATATAGACAGTTTAAATACAAAAGTCCAAGCAATTATGAATAAATTTAAAATGTTAAGGATAATTGAGGGAGATAATCTGAGTCCCTATCAAGAAGCAACCATCGAATTGTTTGATGCAACCCTTGTCAGATGCTTTTCGAGCGATTTTACGATAAAAATTCCTATATATGTAAAACTATGGAATCTACTTGGGAATTATACTAACGGAATTATTGCTACAGTAGTAGGGGGATTAATTCTCGCTCTGATTCTCTCAATAATAAAGACAATAAAAATATTTATATTCTAAATAATTTCATACATAAACCATAAAAATGTCTTTTATAATAATTTCCGTAAAAAATAGGGTAGGGGACTTTAAAAATCCTCTACCCTATAATTCTATCAATCCATTTTAATTTACCACTCAGCACCTTCATCAACCTTGATATTCTTCAAGACACCTTCAATGTATGTACTGATTGTATCCTCCGAAAATGTTATATTATACTTAGCAAGTTCCTCTTTTACATAAGCAATAGCATATTCCTTTTTCTTCTGTGCTTCATCTGAAGTGTATATCTGCTGTGCGGCATAAACGGCGACCGAAGCCAACTGTTTTACAATCTCAATCTGATTTGTACTCAGTTTTGTTTTAAGCCACGGCACAACAACGGGAACTATCACAGATGTGATAATTGTTACTAAAACTCCAATCAAAGCAATAATAATTTCTGTAATATCAATATTCATAAAAATCCTCCTATTTTTCTGAAATATGTTCTATTAATTCGTGGTATCGTTCTTTAATAAATTTCATTGATTCTTCAACCTGTCCGTTTTTCATATCATTCTCTTCCAATATGTTTTCATATTTATCATAGGTTTTAAGAATGTTATCAAACTGTTCCTTGTAGCAAGCTTTCCCATCAATAACCCCATTAATAAGATTGCTGGCAAAACTTAGAATTTTCCATCGCATATTTTCTATTTTATCATCAGTAAAATCCGATTGAATAATATCCAACTTGTTGGAAATTTCTTGTATAGCATCGGTCAACTGTTTCTGTATGGCTAAAGATTGTTCTCTGTCATGCACACGATTTTCAGCCAGTTCATCAATTCTCTTTTGGCTTTCATAAACAAGTTCAATCAATTCCTGCTTTTTCATACGCCCTTCAAACCATTTGTCAACCAAGCCTTTAATATCTTTTCTATGTGAAAAAATAAACCTAATAATACAGCAAAAAATAACGATTAAAATCACCAGAAATAAAAGAACAGTTTTATTGCCGTATTCAGATAACTGTTCAAATAACCACTTCATATCAATTCACCTCCTCGCCCGGCTTGTCCGCATAATATTTGGCTGTTATTGTCATCTTCTGAACTATTCTCTCCTCTCCAACATAGTCTTAGTGATGTTATACAGCATTGTCAACAATCCATCTAATCATCTTAGGTGCGAAATATCTATACCCGTCTGCCGTGGGATGTATTTTGTCTACATCTCCCGTCGAGGTTGTGAGTTGTATATAATTTGCGTAGTTATATTCGTTTATACCTGAATTTTCCCAAAGGCTGTAAAACGGTAACGAATTACGCTGAGCGACTTCCTCCTGCGCTTTAACTAAATTATGAAAATTTCCATTTACTCCGTATCCATTTTCGTTTTGAAAATGTTTTAATGAACCTATTATCAGAATTTTTGAGGACGGGAAGTTTGTTTGAAGTTTATTAATACAATAATTCATACCGCCCGATTGAGTTGCCAATTTTGTTATGTCAAAGCTATCTGCGGAGGTATAATCCGTTGATTCGCCGGGCAACACACCCCATAAATCATTGGTACTTGACCAGAGTACAAATATATCTGCACTCTTACCGCTCGAGATAAAATTATCTACCTGTTTCGGGATTCCTCCCATAGTAGCAACTCCGTCTGATATGGTAGTAAGATTTGCATATCCGTCGCCATATACGGAATAAAAATCATGTGCAGCCCCTGTCATTTTATATGTTAACTCACCGCTAACACTGTAATCATTCATGTATTTGCATACCGATCCACCGAAAAAAGCTATCGTTTTGCCTGATAATGGGTATATAACATTGCCTATATATTCATTAATTTCATTCGGAATATAAATTTTACATTTTGAGGTACTGGTAGGATTAACCGTAGCTCTTATATATTTCGCTCCTTCAGGCACATCGATACCGCTTACAGTTAAACTCTCGGAGTTCGAAGTATGTTTTAGTGCCTGCATAAAAGCCTTATCGCTATCATAGAAAGCCGCATATGTATTATTTGCAGCAGCTATAGCTATTACATTAACAATATCAATTGTGGCAGCACCTGATATATCAATGTAGTCACTACACTTTCTACTTGTTGAGTTTGCAATAGAACCGTCCGAATTGAGATAGCCGGTTGTTGTTGGTTTCAGTGATATCGCTTTAGCTATCGGGGTTCCTAATTGTTCTAAAACCGCTTCCGCGGTTGTGACTCCTTCTTTTGCTTCTGCTGCCGTGTTTTCAGCTGCAATAATGCCGTCCTCTATTTCATTCAACGACGTTGCCGAGAGCGGTGTTTTATTCACAAAATTATGTCTTTTATATGCCATTTTCTATAATTCCTCCTTTTCTTTTTTAAGTAAGTAACTGTACTCCGAGAAGCATGTCGCCCAGAATAGCGTCTCCCGGTGTTTTTGCATACCACATAGCGTTCATTCCTGACGGCGGTACTGTTGTGTCTGCCGTAATGATGACCGTACCGCGCCAGAATTGCGGTATGCTGTCCCAGTCCTGCATATTACTGATGTCGGTTGTAACAGACTCGGCAAGCAGCGTTATATTGCCGCTGTCATCAACTGATATTCTGTCGATACGGGTTGCCGCCTTGTTCCTCACATCAAGCTCCACCGTATCGGATATATCTCCATTGCCATACAATGGTGCATCCGTATATATTGGAAATGTGCATGTTTCCCCGTCTGAATTGCTCAGCAGCAACGGCAACTTGTAGCCGTAGGGTTCGTCAACCAATGTAGAACCCTCAATCAAATATGATTGTTCGCTCAGCAGTTTATTCTTAACGTCCGCTGTTGCACATATGAAATTAAATCTGACATAATTTATTTCACCTGCGTCAGACGGAATATTGGTGGTTATTCGTGAACCCAGTTTGACAATATGCGAATTAACGCCGTAATTTGTCATATCGTTGTTTGTACTGCGTCCGCACCATGTTGTTCCATCGGCTTCGGTGTATCCATGCAGCACGCCGGACGTAAAATCAGATGTTGTAATTCCATCCGGCAGTTTCCAATAATATGTCTTGTCGGGTTCGATTTTTATAAAATCCGAACGAACTACGATTGAACTACTATTATTCAGCATGCCTGTAGACGTCGAAATGGATTTTTTGTCATAAATAAATCCCGTGAACAAATTCGCCGTCCTATCACCGCACCCCTGTACCTCCACCGGATTATCCGGCGCAGGTGTGCTATCCTGAACGGTGTTGCCCGATACTGATAACGATACGGGATATTCCGCCATGCAGTCGGTGAGCGTCAGAGGATAGCCTTCAGATCTTCGTAAATAACCATGAAAATTACCTGCTCTCATAATAGCCCATTTTTTTCTTTGTAAATAATTCACATAAAACCTCCTTTCTATCAGCCTATAAACGCCTTACAAATCAAAGCCATACAATTTGCTCTTGAAACTTCTGATTCAAAGTTTGTCCAAGCGTCAGGTGTAGTTATAATACCTTTATCACAAAGGCTGTCAAGATGATTACGTCCCCAATGGTCTGTACTTCTGCCTACATAAGCCTCTTTCATACCGCCTTTTGCCTTATCTATCAGATGATTACAGAGAGGACGGGAATTATCTTGTCAATATAAGCGGTGACGGCAATATTAATTTTGATGTTGCAAATTTAAACAAAGAGAAAAAGACAGTTCAGCTTTTCGCGGTGAGCCATGCTGCTGACGGTAAGCTTGATAAGGTATTCTGCAAAAAAAGCGGATATAGAGCCGCTTTCAGCTGTAAGCATAAGCTCAGATGCGGATTTCGGTGATGAACAAACAAAGATAAGCGCTTATGTCTGGGATGAAAATATGCGTCCTCTTTCGGAAACAAAAACCTTTGTTTTAAACGAACCGCCAAAATGGAGTATTTTGCGCGAAAACGGAGCGAATTACACTGTAAATTCAGCATCAAGCGTTACAATAATGACACAAAGCGGTGATTTGTGGGGTAAGTCCGACAACAACGGCACCGCAAAAAATATGTATCTTATTGTTGTGCCGGAGGATATTGCGGACAGCTTTACCGCTGAGGTCACGGTAAAATGCAGACCGGGCGTAGACTATCAGAGAGCCGGACTTATAGCGTATGCCGGAGACGGAGACAATGTAACAGTAATGCGCAGATTCCACAGCGCTTATAACGGAAATGTGTTCATGACTACGATGAATACGGCAGGCATAGCCGGCCCGGAAAATATATATACCGCAGATAACGGAGGCGAGGAATGTAAATTAAGGTTGACAAAGTCCGGCTCGGAATTCAGAGGATATTTCAGCGTTGACAACGGTGTGACATGGAATGAGCTTGAAACAAGAATCCAGTCAAATATTGCAAATGCCGAAAACTTTAAAATAGGCTTTTATGCGTCAAACGGAGAGTATGAGGCTGATTCCGTGCCGGTAACGTTTGAAAACTTCACTCTTAACGGAAGAGTTCTGAGCTTTGATGACGGCTCGTTGTATGATGAAGAAGCTGTGACAAATGAGCAGTTTGTGACAATACTTGTACAAAGCAGTTCCGGAGCAGCGGAGTGCGTTGACGGACAGGACTATATGGAATGGGCGCTTAGCAATAATATAATAACAGATTCGGAAACGGAAAATGCTGACGAACCAATTACGCGTCAGTCTGCGGCAAGAATTATTCATGAAATGCTTGTCAGGTATTATAATGAACCGGACGATGTGAACTGGACGGAAGCGGAGGCGCTTGCAGATCTGTATGATTGCCATACCTGCGTTATGCATATAGCGCAGGTTTACGTCAAGGGCATCATGACAGGCTATGGCGACGGTCTCTTTCACGGCACGGATAAGCTAACCGTCGGTGAGGCGGCAGCAGCAATTAAGCGGCTTACTGAGCCTTCGCTGCGTACTGTGCCGCAGATAACAGAGGACGGCGAGGACTTGGTAACGCTTGCCGAGGCATATGAAATGATGAAAAACGGCGCAGTGCTTGTAGATGTGCGTCCGGCAGAGGATTATGCCGAAGGACATATAAAGAGCAGTGTTTCCATACCGATAGATAATATTATAGCTGACCCGAAAGCCGCTTTTGCGGGATTTACTCCAGAAGATACAATTATAGTGTACTGCCGAATGGGAACGAACAGCCGCAGAGCTGCTCGTATATTAAACGAAGCAGGTTATATCAATGTGTGGGATCTCGGCGGTATTGAGGGCAAGGATTACGAGCTTACAGCAGAATAAAAAGTCGGAATAAAGCATATATCTGACGTAAGGCCTGACGGGGGAATATTATATCCCGGCAGGCTCTTTTGCTGTCTTATTCAGAATACACCCGAAAACAAGTTGATTTTGATAATTTACTTAAATCAGATTAAGTTGTATAATTTTAATAATAGAATGAAAGGAGTCAGCAAGTCAGTTATGAAAAATATATTTAAGTATATGATGATGACAGCAGTTGTCACAGTTCTGTTTCAGGCAATGTCCTTGGTATGCGTTGAAGCAGGAAATACAATAGAGTGGCGGAATGCCGTGACTGAAAATTATGATGAGGGCGCGCGGCTTGAATATACGGTGTATGACGCATGGGACAGCGCATCGGTCAGTCTCAAAAGCTCCTGCCCGAATGATGACGCGAGCGAATGGAATATAAACGGCGTGGAGTATATGGGCGTAAATTACGGCGGCACACCTACAGGCGGAATTAAAACGAATATTACAAAGTATGTAGAGAGCGGCGATCGGCTGAGGGTGTCGTTTGAATACCGTTCGGGCTATATGGGAATACATCCGTTTATTGAGGTGAAACATTCCGACGGCAGCACGGTGCAATATCAACTCGGAGACTCACCGAACTCGGAGGTCTGGCGCGGATATGCCAGTGCCGAAACAGAGCCGGTAGTATTTGGTGAGGCGGACAGCGTGTGTCTTGTTATTATGAATGAAACGGGCTTCTGGCATATACGCTCGCTCCTGATTGAACGGTACGGAGCAGAACTGAAAGGGATTTTCTTTCTGGACTTGTGATTAACGGGCTTGACGATGAATACCGTCTCAGAGACGGAACAATTCAGATAAGCGGTACGGCGCGAAAGGACGCCGTGCTTTATGCGGCGCTGTACAGTGATGAAAGACTCAGCGAGGTAAAGACGCTTAATGCCTCGGGCGATTTCAATATAAGCATGGACTGCGGCGGCGCGGACACTCTGAAGCTGTTTGCATGGGATGAAAGCATGGCGCCGTATATTGAAAATCTGAAAGTAAATTCGGAGGGAACCGGAAATTATCAGACGGAGGCTCAGTCAATGAAGGAAAAATATAAAAATGATTTTCTGATAGGAAATATTTATAATACAAAAAATCTGTTCGGCGCGGATAAGGAAATGCTTCTGAAGCATTTTAACGTCATAACAGCGGAAAACCTGATGAAGCCGGAGGTTATCGCGCCGGAAAAAGGCGTGTATAACTGGAATGACGCGGATATGATGGTGGATTTTGCGGAGGCGAACGGGCTGGAAGTTATCGGACATACTCTTGTATGGCATCAGCAGACACCTGACTGGCTGACAACCGGCACACAGGCGGAGGTCTATGAGCAGATGCGTGATTATATCCATACTGTTGTCGGACGGTATAAGGGAAGAGTAAAGGGCTGGGATGTTGTAAACGAGGCAGTCCGTGACAATATCAGTGAAATGCCAACAAAATGGACTACATATATCAGGAAGGATTCTGAAGTAAGCGGCTCAAAATGGTACCGCGCGCTTAATGACGCGGAGTATATATACAATGCGTTTGTTTACGCGCATGAGGCGGATCCGGACGCGGAGCTTTACTATAACGACTACAATCTGGATTCACCGTACAAGCGGGAGGCGGCAGCGCTTCTGGTGAAGCATATTAATGATAAATATAAGACTGAATATAATACGGACGAAAATCTTGTAGATGCTATCGGAATGCAGTCGCATTATCATCTCAAAACAGACGTAAACGAGGTGAGAGCCTCGATCGCGCGTTTCAGGGAAATCGGTGTTAAGGTGAATATTTCCGAGCTGGACGTCTGCCTTGTGGAGGTAGCGGATAACGGTCTCGGAGATACATCAACGGATATCACTCTGACGCCTTCACTGGAAACACGTCAGGCGGCGAAATATGCGGAGCTGATGAGTATTTATAAGGCAAATTCGGATATTATTGACCGTGTGACCTTCTGGGGCTACAGCGATGCGGCAAGCTGGAGATCGGCGCAGTATCCTTTGATGTTCAACGGAGATTTTACTCCTAAAAAGGCATATTATGCCATTATGGAGCCGGAATTATACAGATAGTATTGCTTACCTCCGGTGGTTTAAATTTTCTTTAATTTAATAATTTACCTGCCCCCTGTTTTGTGATAAAATACTAATGGAGAGCTTACAACATAATACAGGGGGTTAGAGAAAATGTACAAAGCTTTGTTTGCAGATGATGAACCGTATATAATTGAGGGACTGAATATTCTGGCGGATTGGGAATCTATGGGGATTGAAGTTATCGGAGCCGCAGAGGACGGTGAAGATGCGTATTCAATCATTATGGATAAAAAGCCGGATATTGTTATAGCAGATATCAATATGCCCAATATGGATGGGCTGGAGCTTCTGAAAAAATGCCGTTCACAAATGAAGAATCCGCCGGAATTTTTAATGCTGACCGGCTTCAGTGAGCTGAGCTATATTAAAAAGGCAATGAAATACGGCGCAGCCGGCTATCTGTTAAAGCCGATAAACCGGGAGGAGCTTAATGAGCATATAGAACTGGTATTGGCAAATATCGCAAAAAAGAATGAGCTTGAATCGGAAACGGATGAGCTGATAGACTATATTGCCCATGATCTGTTTATGCGGTTGCTGTTTGATGAATGTGATCAAAAGCTGATAAACCGTATCCGGTTCTTTTTGGGCATGGACGCGGTGGAGGAATACGTTTCTCTTACATTGTTTGCCGTTAAAGAGAATGCGGGCGCGGAGGGGACGGAGCGGGTGCTTGAAAAAATCAGATCGGTTCCGAGAGTGAACAGAATCGGGGTGTTTGACGCAGGCTTTTCATTTGCCGCGTGGATTGCACCTCGAAAATCTGAAGCGGAGCTTACCTCTGTGGCGCAGGAGCTTATGACAGAGCAGGCGGTAGAAAGCATTATTATTATGTCACCACAGAAGCCGGAAAAGCTTTCTGCAGTCATGGCAAACCTTGTACGGGACAGACAGCAGGGCTTTTTTACTGAAAAGCTGTACAATTATTACAACAAATGGTCGGTAACGGAGTCCACCGATGAAGACAGCGGCGATATTTCCGAGGTTCTGAATCAAATTCGTGAGGGTAAGCTGAAGGATGCCGAAGGACTGGTCGAAAAAAAGTTTTTCGGTATGCTTCAAAGAAAGCTGCCGCTCAGGCGGATAAGGGGATTTGCGGCGGCAGTGATGGTTGAGCTGTATAAATATATACAGCGCATCGGTATGGATTGCAGCGAGGATTTTAATGTGTATTCGTACCGGATTTCAAAGGCTGTATATTCCGGTGAGATTTGTGAAATCTGTAAGAACATTTTACACAGAATGGATGAGCGCACAAAAAAGGAAAAATCAATTTCCGACTTCACAAACGCGCTCGATTACATAGAGAAAAATTATAAGAATAATATTACGCTTCTGGAAATCGGAAAAGCGATTTATGTAAAGCCTGCGGTAGTAAGTAAAATCGTAAAAAATGCAACGGGCATGAAGTTCAGTGATTATCTGAACAGTCTCAGAATGAAAGAGGCGTGCAGGCTGATTTCAAAAACAGATATGACAATTGCGGGTATTGCGGCAGAGGTAGGCTACGGCGATTATGCATATTTTGCCAATAAATTTAAAATGTCTACCGGCTGTCTGCCGTCGGAATACAGAAAGCGGGTGAGGCAGAGTAAATGAAGCACTCAAGGATTATCAGAATATTGGATAACCGCTCACTGCTGATGAAATTCGTGCTGATTTTTGTTTTGTGTGTAATGGTACCGATTATATATTCCGGAATACATTATACAACTATCACAAATAATTGGATCATGGGCAGCGAGCTGGAAAACCTCGAACGTGAAAATGGCAGAATAAGGGAGGAAATCTCACAGCAGTTTACAACCGCGTTAAGCAATGCCAATGTTAAAATACAACATTTAAAATTATGAAATTAAGATATTTTACCCCGATAATCTGTTTATTATCATCATTTATTTAAGAGAGAAAATTTGGTATAATATTGATAACTTAAAAAATCTGTTATAGAAGGAGGAATAGTCATGAACAAGACTATTAAGAAAATTATTGCTTCCGCATTGTGTATTACTGCGTTTGCAGGCGTGCTGACCGGCTGCGGAAGCAACAAATCTGCCGACGGTGTTAAGACTTATACGGTATTTATCGGCGATTCAACGGAAGAACCGTCTGCGGATAACAAAATACTTGCAAGAATGAGGGATGAGCTTGGCTGTGAGTTCGAGTTCGAGTATCTTGCGGGCAATCTGGACGAAAAGCTCGGTGTTATGATTGCGGGCGGAGAATATCCCGACCTTGTAATGGGCGACGCAAAGCTCATACAGGCTGAAGCTCTGATCCCGCTTGATGAGTACATAACAGAGGAGGATTATCCGAACCTTTATGAGTTCCTTGAGCCTGTAAAGAAAAGAGCGGCATATGATGACGGTCATGTGTACATCCTTCCGAACTACGGTGTTTACAGAGGCGAAAAGCGCGACGGCGGCTACTACGGACCGGCATTCTGGGTTCAGAAGAGAGTGCTTGCAGATGCCGGATACCCAAAAATCACAACGCTTGACGAATTATTCAAGATCATTGAGGATTATGTTGCAAAGAACCCGACAACCGACGGTATGCCGACTATCGGCTATGAGATTCTTACCGCGCCGGGCAGAGAGTACGTCATGACCTCGCCCTCGGGTTATCTTTCAGGCTCGCCCAATGACGGCGGTGTAATCGTTGACCAGACAACCTACGAGGCAAAGATTTATGCAAATTCCGAGAATACGAAGAAGTATATTTCAATGGTAAGAGAGCTTAATGAAAAGGGTCTTGTGGATGCTGAAACCTTTACACAGAGCCTGGATCAGTATCTTGCAAAGATCGCGTCGGGCAGAGTTGTAGCATTCTTTGACCAGCGTTGGAACTTCCAGACAGCTGAGAATACACTGCATTCACAGGGAATGGATGACCGCCAGTACGCTCCGGTTGTTCCTGTTCTTGAAGAAGGCATTGAGCCGTGGTACAGAGATGACAGCGTTGTAAACGCGCAGTGCGGCTTCGGTATTTCAACCTCATGCGAGGACCCTGAGGGACTTTTGAAGTTCCTCGACAGCATCATGACTGAGGAATGGCAGAAGTATCTCCAGTGGGGCGAAGAAGGCGTGGACTACACCGTAGACGAAAACGGTATGTATTACAGAACAGAGGTGCAGAGAGAAGAGCAGGATTCCAACGACTGGAAGGCAGCAAACAAGATTAACGCGTTCTACGGACTGCTCCCGAAAATTGAGGGTGAGTATTCCGACGGCAACGGCTCCAGCGGCGGTTACAATCCTGATGAATTCTATAACGGACTTTCGGATTACGACAAGGAATTCTTCAGTAATTACGGTGTAAAGACATGGACCGATTTCCTCAATCCGAGACGTGAAAATCCGCCGTACTATCCGGCATGGCAGATTGACCTTGTTGACGGCAGTGATGCGCAGTTTGCAAATCAGAAGCTTACAGACCTTGCCGTTTCCTATATGCCGAAAATGATTATGGCAGGCTCCGAGGCGGATTTTGAGTCGCTCTGGAAGCAGTATACAGATGAAATCTCAAAGGTTAATGTGAAGGCATACGAAGACAGAATAAACGAGCAGATACAGTGGAGACTTGAAAACTGGCAGTAATCCTTATACGCTGTGAAAGGATGTGAAATTTTGAAAACGAAGATAGCCAAAAAGGAAAAGAAACAGGAAGGCACAGGACGCAGCCTGTGGCAGAAAATATCTATTCAGAAGCAGCTGATCTTTATGTCGGTTCCGTTTCTTATTCATCGAATAATATTCAGCTATGTTCCGCTAAAGGGATGGGTTATGGCATTTCAGAACTATAAGCCGTCCAAGGGCTGGTTTGAACAGGAATGGGTCGGCTTAAAATGGTTTAAACAGCTTTTTTCGGACGCTGTATTTATCACCGATATACGGAACACTCTGGCAATGAGTATCATTAACCTGTCGCTTGGATTTATCACCGCAATTGTCCTCGCGCTGCTGCTTAATGAAATTAAAAATTCTTTTGCGAAACGGTTTATCCAGACCGTTTCGTATATGCCACATTTCCTTTCGTGGGTAATTGTTGCAGGCTTGGTTCAGAATATGCTTTCAACAGAGAGCGGTATTGTAAATGATATTCTTCTGAAGCTTGGAATGACTGACCGGGCAATTCCGTTTCTGTCGGAGCCGAAATATTTCTGGGGAATTGTCGGTGTATCCAATGTATGGAAGGAAGTCGGATGGAACACAATCATTTATCTTGCCGCAATGAGCAGTATCGATCCTTCCCTGTATGAGGCGTGTGAAATGGACGGCGGCGGAAGATATATGAAGATGCTGCATATCACGCTTCCGGGTATAAAGACAACATTTATGATGCTGCTGATCATGAATATCGGTCATGTTCTTGAAGCAGGCTTTGAAATTCAGTATCTGCTCGGCAACGGTCTGATATCAAGCGTATCTGAAACGATTGATATTTACGTTCTGAAATACGGTATTCAGATAGGAAACTATTCGCTCGGTACGGCGGCAGGTATCTTCAAGAGTGTGGTAAGTATCATACTCATAGTTATTGCGAACAAGCTCGCCGGCGAAGAAAACAGACTGATATAAGGAGGTGCTCGGTTTTGAAAAAGAGAAGACATAAACCGATCAGTATTGAAAATGTGATTTTTACAGCGTTTCTGACTGTTTTTATGGTTTTGCTTATGGTGGCAACGCTGTATCCGATCCTGAATACGCTGGCAGTATCCTTTAACGACGGTCTTGACACTGTCCGCGGCGGAATTTATCTGAAGCCGAGAGTGTTCACACTGGCGAATTATGTAAGCATTTTCAAAAAGGGCAATATGCTTACGGCGTTTACCGTATCCGTTTCAAGAACGGTGATCATGGCGGTTCTTGACGTGTTCTGTACAGCGATGGTTGCATATACGCTCACCCGTAAGAACTATATTTTCAAAGGCTTTATCACAATGGTATATGTTCTCACCATGTACTTTAACGCCGGACTTATTCCGGGATATATGCTGAATAAACAGCTGCACCTTTTAAACACCTTTGCAGTTTATATTCTTCCCGGACTTGTAAGCGCGTTTAACCTGATTGTCGTGAGAACGTTTATGAAAACAATTCCCGAGAGCCTTGTGGAATCGGCGGCGATAGACGGCGCGGGCGATTTCAGAACCTTCTGGTCGGTAATGCTCCCGCTTTCGGCGCCGGTATTGGCAACGATTGCATTGTTCAGCGCAGTAGGCGCATGGAACTCGTGGTTTGATACATTCCTGTACAACGGCTCATCAAAGAACCTCACAACCTTACAGTATGAAATGATGAAGCTGCTCTCCGCGACCATGAACCAGTCGTCAACAAACGCGTCGGCAATGGCGGCGAAGGGAGAAGGCGCAAGCGGTTTGCAGACTCCGGTATCAACCCGCGCGGCAATTACGATTGTCGCGGCGGTTCCGATCCTCTGTGTATATCCGTTCCTGCAAAAATATTTCGTGCAGGGCATGACGCTCGGAAGCGTAAAAGAATAATCCAGTACATAAGACAAATTACAGCCGGCATATTGCTTGCCGAGCCGTAATTTGTCATAGTAATAATAATTTTATAAATGAGAGGAGAAAAAACATGAAAACAAAGAAAACACATGAATTTCCGGAAATCAGAATCACAAAATTTGATGCGAAAGACATCGTGACGGTATCCGGCGAGCCGGATCCAACGGCGCACGAACAGGCGGCGGCTGCATTAACAACACTTGGTGTTGCAGATGCAAACAAGATCACACTCACATTCTGAGGAAAGGAGAAACGAACATGAAAACAAAGAAAATTATATCATTATTAACCGCTGCGGCATTATCTGCCGTATCATTAGCAGCTGTAGTAACGGCATCCGCTGCGGAAGGAGATGACCTGATTAACACAGGGCATATGGAATATGCCGGAGCTGACAATATACCCTATTATTGGTATGCTAAAACCGACGGAGATGCGGCTGATGAGACAAGTGTAGGACGTTCCGAAGAACAGGTACATGGCGGTACATATTCATTAAAGGTGTCCGGCAGAAACAGTGTGAACTCGGGCGCAGGAAACTATTTTACCCAGCCTGAGGTTGGCAAGAGCTACAGAATTACCGCATATATTTATCCTACTGTAACAGATACCTTCTACTGCAGAATGTCAAGCAGCTATTGGAAAAATGCGGGTATGGCAACGGGCGAATGTATTGCTGATCAGTGGAATGAAATTACTGCTGATGTAACATTAACTGAATGGGAGACAGGAACATTCCACATATATTCAGCTAACTCCAACGCTGATTTCTATGTTGATGATGTTTCTGTTGTAGAGCTTGCGGATACTCCGACTGAACCGTCAGATAAGATTCCGGCGATTTCAACCCGTGAAGGAAACCTTCTCAGCGGCAAGACATTTACGGTGGCTGCCGAGGGTTCGGTAACAACAGATTCGGACGATACCTACGAGTATTATTCAATGGATTATACCGGCGGAAATTCATGGTCGGGTCTCGCTGTTACAAATATAGGCTCGGATATTGAGGAGTATACAGAGTATGAGTATTCCATGATGATCTATAATCCGTATGATGAGGGTAAGAATTATCAGGCTAAAATATCAACATGGAACGGCAGTCACGCAGAGGCTCCTGTAATATATGTACCGGCTAAGACATGGACAAAGTACGAGGGTACAATGATTGTAAATAACCGCTTTAACGCTCAGACCTATGCTGATTTCATGATCTGGTCGGCATGGTATCAGCAGAATAACTTCTATGCTTCGGATATCTACTTCGGAAAAACGGGCAGGACGGTAAACAGCGCGACCGCAGTTACCCCTGTCATGGACGGCGAAAGCATTAAGGTGTTTGAGGGCGCAGGTGATACACGCTCAGCAGCGTATTACTTCGATGTTACCGTGGCGGACGGAGAGAGCATCAGCGGTATTGAGCTGAAGCTTTATAATACAAGCTATTCGGTTGCAGCGACTGCTACTAAAACCGATACGGTTATTACAGGAGGTACAGCAAGAATCGGCGTTATTGTTGATTTAACAGATGGGAAGGCTGCTCCGGAGGCAAAGCTCTTTGCAGTCAACCCGAATTACGTTCCGTAATTTCATTTTAATGCATATGTAAGCAGTGCAGACTTCATGTCTACAGTCTGGAATGGCAGTCATAAGGCTGCCATTTTCCTTTGGTACTTAAAAAATATATCTTTAAAAAGTCTGTTTTATCATGATAATTAATTAAGTTTCATTATTGAGGAAAATGACAGGACTGTTATATAATAATACCATATAAAAATCAACAGAAGGAGAGATGTTTACATGAATAAACGTATTACTGCGATTATTTGCTCTATGGCTCTTGCGGGAACGCTGTATGTTCCGGTAACGGCGGCGGAGCCTGCGCAAGGCTCTGAGCTGCTTTTCAGCCATGATTTCACCGACGCGGCGGAGCTTGAGGCTTATACGGAAAATGCTGCGGATTCAACAAGCGCGCCGTTAAGCGCCGATAACGGCTATATTGAAGCTCAGTTTTCAAGTGGCTGGTCGGCAACAAACGGCATAAGAACGGACATTACAGAATATGTGAGGGGCGCGGACGGCATTTACAGCGCGTCGGTTGATTTCCTCACATGGGACTATTATGACAATCCCGCGGTGCTTGCCTTTGAGATCGTAGGGGAGGATGATACCGCAAAAACGGTAGTATTAGACTCTGCAATCGGAACCGGCGGCGTATTTTCAACGCTTACCGGCTCGGCGGAGCTTACCGTGGCTGATACGGATACGGTGTATCTGACCGTGACACATTATACCGGAAATCAGCGCTATGACAATATTTCGCTGGTACGCGGAGAATATGAGCAGGAGGGGACCCTCAAAAAGGAAATTCAGTTTTTCGGAAATGAGATTTTTGCCGAGGGCAATTTCTCGATTTATGACGATACGAATACCGAAGGAGCGATTGCCGAGGTATGGGATAATTTCGGAATAAGCGCGGAAATGGGCAACGGCTGGAACGAGGACAACGGTGTAAAAACGGATATTACAGAATATGTTTCGGGCTATTCGGGAAAGGAATTTGGTATTTCGGTAAATGTTACAAGCTGGGCATTTACTTATGATAATGAGGACGGAACACAGGGTGTCAACAAAGCTAAAGCGTTCTTCAAGGTGGTTTCCAAAGACGGTACGGAGACTGTAACGGATATATGCAGCGGTCCGGCTTCGGCGGAGGATATTACTGAAAATGAAGCAAATATCTCCGGCAGCGCGGTGCTGAGCTTTGAGGATACAGATACCGTTTACCTTTGCTTTACACAGGGCGGCGGAACACAGCAGTATAAGGAAATAAGCTTCTCCGTATTTGATGATGCAGAGCCTGTGCCGGAGGGCGATAAGGCAGAAGTCTTGTCCGTTGATTTTTCGGATGCAGAGGACGCGGACGGATTTATGGCATATGACTCATCCGTAAGCGACGAATACGAAATTTACGCGGCCGAGGGCTGTCTTGTAAGCAGCTTTATTGATACGGGCTGGAACACTCATCATGGCGTGAAGCTTGACGTAACAAATCTGGTTCAGGGGAACAGCGGCGCATTTTTCGGCGCGTCAGCGGAGGTATTCAGCTGGTATTTCGGCGATACAAACGCTAAGCTTCTTCTTGAGGCGGTTTCACCGTCAGGCGAGGTAAAAACCACGGAGCTTGGCTCGGGAATTGCCGAGAACGGGCAGTATGCCTCAATCAGCGGCGAGGCAGCGTTCAGCTTTGACGATGAAGATACGGTATATCTCTGTATAACACACCCGAGCGGTACGCACAGATATGATAATATTGAATTGTATTATTACGGAACCGTAAATACCACACCGCTCTTTACGGATGATTTTGGCGATGAGACTCAGGCGGAGCAGTACAGCGGTTATGACAGCACGGTACCGTATACAAAGACGGTTGAAAACGGCGCTGTAACAATGGAATATGATAACGGCGAGCAGTCATGGGGTGCGACAAACGGTATCCGCCGTGAAATAACGGCCGACATAGCGGGACTTGGCGGCAGCAGATTCTATGCGTCAATGGATTTCCGCAGCTGGTATTACGGAGAAGCACAGCTTTTCTTTGAGGTTGTTGATGAGAACGGCGCGGTAAAGACTGTGCAGATCGCATCAGGCGCGGGCGAGAACGGAGATACAATTACGGTATCGGGCAGCGCCGAGCTCAGCTTTAACGAAGGCGACCGTATATATCTCTGCGCAACCGAGGTAGCCGGAATACATATTTATGACAATATCAGTCTGTCATACGCGGCAGGCATAGGCAATAAGCCTGTAAAGCCGCAGATTATTCCGGACGGCGCGACAGCCTTCTTCCTGCATGATTTTGCCTCGGCTCAGAAGGCAGCTCAGATAGCTCTTTACAGCCCGTACAGTGAGGGTACCGTTTCAGGAGCCGACATTCAGGCGATGAAGCTTACAGACAGCGACGGAATCAAAACGGATATTTCCGAGTATGTAAAGCTCGGCTCAAGCGGCGATACCTTCGGCGCGGCGATGATTATGAAAACTCCGGGGTCGGACGCGGCTGCTTCAATGTTTATTGAGGTAAGGGATGAAAACGGAGAGGTTAAAAACACATATCCGCTCGCTTCATCAGAGGGTCTTGCGCGCACGGACGGCACCTTCTGTATGGGTACCGGCTGGCTTGATGCTCCGCTTACCGGTGAAGCTGCGGTAGAATTTGACGCGGCGGATAAGATTTATTTGTGCGTAACTCAGCCGGGCGCGCTCCAGTACTATGATAATATTTACTTCTGGGGCAAGGTAAGCGCCGGCTCGGAGGGAGCGCTTACGGCATACACGCCGGTATTGACGGAAAACGGCGCGGTAGCTGCGGTTTCCAACACAACGGATAAGGCGCAGGAGGTTAAAATTTATACGGTGTCATATAACGGAACAGCTATTAGCAGTGTAAAAGTTACCGATGCGGCTGTCGAGGCGGGCGCAATCGGCAAGGAGATCGAGATTCCGGGCGCTGCCGGAGATACTGTGCTTGTATGGGACAGCAATATGAAGCCGCTTACTGAAAAGACCGTTCTTGCACAAACACAAATGACAGGAACATGGTCAGCGGCGGCAATGGATGTTTTCCAGCTGCGCGAGCCGGATTTCTCAAATAAGACGATCCGCCAGCGTGTGCATATTTCAACAGGCGGCGACAAGCTTACGCTTGAGCTTTCCAATGAGTTCGGCTACGGTGACCTCAGAATTAACTCGGTGCATATCGCTTTACCGATGGAGGAGTCGGTTATTAAGCTTGATACCGATACTCCGGTAACCTTCGGCGGCAGCGAGTCGGTTACAATTCCTAAGGGAGGAACGGTTGTTTCCGATCTGGTATACTTCAATGCGGAGGATATGTCCGACATCACCGTTACAATGAGCGTCGGCACGGTTCCTTACAACCCGACCTATAACGAATGGTCAACCGGTCTTACAGGACATGAGTTCAGCAACAGCACAACATATCTTATGGAGAATGCTCCGGTAAACGCTTTGTCCAT
>JBJEIW010000019.1:0-4428 GCA_051877435.1 Candidatus Ornithomonoglobus sp. | reverse complement strand
ACACATCATAATACCCGCAATAAGCTTTTTAACACCGCTTCGCGCCAGCATAGCAAAGCTCATATAACCGCAGCTGTGCCTTATATATAATACTGCTATCACTGTTTCCGCCGCAACGGTTGCGACAGCCGCACCATATGAATTATATTTCGGGATAAGGAGCAGATTAAGACATAGGTTTATACATGAGCCTACAATAAGATATTTTGCGCTTTCCGCTCTTTTGCCGACAGGATTATAATACTGTGAGCCAAGCATATTGCTTATGCCTATTATTACTATAACCGGACAGAATATATATAGAAGATATTCAACATTGTCATATCCCGGTCCATAGAATAAGGGAACAAAGTTCTTTGCTACTCCCGCCACGCCAAACATACAGCCTATACCCATAAACAGAATAAAGTTTGCTGAATTATCAATTTTGCGGTGAATTTCTTCATACTTCTTCTGTTTGAAAAGATATGAAATTCTTACTCCGAGCACGGAGGCTATGGAGGTTGAAACTATAGTCTGAGCCATAGTAATAATCTTTTCCGCCTGCTGATAGTAGCCGTTTTCGGCACTGTCATGTGTGATAAGTCCGATAAGGGTTTTATCAAGCACATTATAGATTGAGGTTGCAATGGTCGGTATAAAGTAAACAAGTGTTTCCTTGAAATGCGGCTTTATATTAATATCCTTAATACTTACCCTCACAAGCCATTTTTTCAGATAAGGCCACATAGCTATACTTGACAGTATGTTTGACAATGCCGATAAAAGAATATTTATCCATAAGTCATTTTCCGATCTTACAAACAGGAAAATGGCGGCAATTCCGAGAAGCTTGAAAATTGTATTTCTCACAACAATAAGCCTGAACTGCTCAAGACCTCTGAAAAACCATGTTATATTGAATGCGGATTCAACAAGACTTATTGTCCATATAAGATAATACAGCCTGTATTCCTTACTGAAATATATCAGAACAAACCATGCCGCTAAGCATATTGAAGTAGTTATACAGGTAAGCAGCTCTATTTCCCAGAACACCTTACTTCTTTTATAGGCATTATCCCGCTCTCTTGCAATCTCTCTTGATCCGTATGCCGAAGTTCCGAGTACTGCAAACATCGTAAAATATGCCTGTATTGAGGATGTATAGCTTTGTATTCCTACTCCGCCTACGCCGAGGACTCTCGCAATATACGGCGCCGTTATGAACGGTGTTATTAAGGACAGTATATGATAAAATGTACTATAAAGAAAATTTTTCTTTACACTCGGTGTACTCATTATAAATTACTCCTTTGATTTTATGCTGTTATTCAGCTTCTGCACCTTTTAAGCGCTGCCTTGGTATAGCGACCGCTTCTTAAAGCCTTTGCAATATGCTTTGTATTCTCTATCATAGCATTATATTCTTCATCGGAAATACCGTTAATTTTTTTCGGTATCTGATCCAGAGAATCAACCGCAAATCCGCACTTATTTTCCGTTATAAAATCCGCAAGTGCCGCCTTTGACCATATGATTACCGGAAGCTCCGACGCAAGATAGAGTGAGGTTTTATGCGGATTGTTAATTCTCAGATATTCTCCGTTTATCCCGGCACAGGTATCTGCGCTGCTTCCGTCCCATACCAGTCCGAAGCTGCCCTTTAAGCTGAAAGGCAGTTCATCCGGCGGAAATGAGCCGTTATACAATACATTCGCCTTTTCTTCACCCGCATAGCCTACCCCGTACAGGCTGAAATCAACGCCTTCCGGCAAGTCATAGGCATAGCCTGCCTTGTGCCGTCTTAATGCTCCGGCAATTATCACCGGCAGACCGATACCGCGCATTGATGCGTCAAAGCCCCTTTTATCTGCCTCAGGTATTAAATAATCAAAGATTCCAAGCTCTACAAGCTTATCACCATCAACTCCGAGCTGCTTTATCACTTCTGCCATTTTTGCGTTGTGCGCAATGATCTTATCACATAAAAGCAGTATTTTAAGCTCTTCATTTCTCTGCTGCTGCTTGTCAACATTTGCCTTAATATCCTTTTTAGGCATTCTGAAGCTTTCCAGATCATGAATAATAAGAACCGTCTTTACGCCTCTCTTCTTTAATGTGACAAGATGCTTATATAAAAAGCTCAGCTTGTTAAAGACGGGAAACTGCACATAAAGTACATCACCGCTTTTTAAAACATCCAGTCTTTTCTTCCATTCGACTGCAACTCTTATACTCATTATAAAGCTCTTTACAAAGTTCTTCCCCTTGTTAAGCTCTGCAAGCAGTTCAAGCTCTTTTACCTTCTCTTCACGAAAAATCGAGTTTATATCCTCTCTCGCCTTTTGTCCGGCAGTACGCGAAGCATCCTTCATGTACTGCACTTCATTTACAAAGTATTCCATTATGCTCTCCCCTTATTATTTCTGTACTTGCTTATAATTGATAAATCAATGCTTGTATTTTTTCACTTGCTTACTGCCCCTCTGCTTCCTTAAGGCTCAGAATCAGTCTTTTATATGCCTGTTCAAGATTATAAGTAGGCTGCCAGCCCAATGCCTGCATCTTATCTGAATTAAGCTTCATCCTTGTATCGTTTGCGTAACCGAAAACATTGCTTTCGGGGATATCGAACACAACCTTAATTTTACCTCCGGCAAGCCTTTCGGCTGCCATATGAGCCATATCGGCTATTGTCGTGTGCGATGCAGGATTTGATATATTGTATGCCTCACCGTTTCTGCCCTTTGAAAGAAGTATTATCAATGCTCTTACAGCATCACTCAGATAGCAATAGTTACCCTCCGATTTGCCGAGCGTATGAAGAACTATGTCTGTCCCGTTCATAACGCTTCTTGCAAACTGAGCAAACACCCTGTTTTCCCCCGGCAGAACTCCCGCGCCGAAAACCTGTGAAAGTCTTGCAATCTTAACCGGAACGCCATACTCTGCCGCATATGCGATACACATATTCTCACACATTCTCTTGCTCTCCGGATAATTGCTGCGTACCGCAAGCGGATCGATATATCCGAGCTTATCCTCTGTTACATCATCACTTTCTGTGAATGAGCCGTACATCTCCATTGACGAAACATATACCATTGACCGCACATTCTTCACCTTCGCCAGCTCCAGCATACTCTCCGTACCTTTAAGAGCAGTCTTTATAGTTTCAACCGGCTTTTCCACCATTGTTTTTGAAGCTGTTACACTCGCACAATGGATTATATAATCTATTTCTTCATCTATGCTTATGCCTTCGGTGAGATCACCCTTAACAAGCTCTATATCCTCTCTTTCAAGCAGACTTCCGTATATGTCCTTTGCCTTTTCTTCATTCCTTACAAGCGCATACACCCTTATACCTGTACCCTTTAATCTGTTGCAGCAAAGTATTGCAAGCACCAGTCTTGAGCCTACAAGTCCGGTTGCACCGGTAACAAGCACTGATTTATTCTTTATATCGGACAAATCAGTGTTCTCTGCTATGTAGTCCAAATCCTCCTGAAGATATTTGTCATTTATACTCTCAATCATCATTTTCAGTCACCATTCTACCTTTTCGCCGTCAAGCAGCTTTATTATTTTTCTTGCAACATCCTCGGCTGCGTGACCTGTTTCATGCAGTCCGTTATCCTTTGCAAATTTTTGCCACGCCCTGCTGTATTCCTCCTGATTAAAGCCCATGATATTCTCCGTAAGCTCATCATTGTTTGTTGCATACGGAAACGGAAGCTCCTCCATTTCGTAATATACACCTCTGTCACCTTTATAATCCTCAAAATCATTTGCATATGTGAAGCACGGGATTTCACGAAGCGCCACATCAAACATACAGCTTGAATAGTCCGAGATTATAACATCCGCAGTGAGCAGCAGCTCCTGCATATCCGGGTATACTGTGGCATTTAATAATTTATCGGTATATTTTATACCTAAATCCACATTCAGAAGGAAAGGATGCAGTCTTATCATTACAACCCAGTTACCTCCGAACTTTGTTTTCAGTGTTTTTATCAGCCGCGGGTAATCTATGTTATACACATTATTCAAATACTCTACATCACTCCTGTGACCGTCACGATGTGTAGGCGCATAAAGCAATATTTTAGTGTCCGCATCAAGTTCGAAGAAATCTCTGACTTTTTTCTTCTTATCAGCATTTTCTGCAAAAAATATATCATTCTTAGGAAAGCCTGACTTCATTATCGGTCCCTTAAACAACAATGCCCGTCTGTAAATTGATGACAGAAAATCCGAATTTGACACAAAAACATCCGCGGTGTCCGCTGTATGCTTTACTTTCTGTGCCACCCAATTTTTGTCGGCAAATCTGGCTACATCATTTTCTATCTTTTTAATCCCAATACCGCCGTGCCATGTTTCTATAAAATACTGGTTTTTTCTTTTTTAAAGCTGTCCCATACGAGCAGCTTATCCAGC
>JBJEIW010000018.1:0-4431 GCA_051877435.1 Candidatus Ornithomonoglobus sp. | reverse complement strand
TGGCAAGAACGAGGCATTTGTAAATGACCGGAAGGTCGAGCTTGAGGCTGCGGCAGAAATAACAGGGGACAGAACCTTTGTTCCGCTGCACTTTGTTATGGAATCGCTCGGCGCTCAGGTTGACTGGGACGGAGATACATATACGGTATCTATCACAACAGAATAATTTAATAGCAATTAACGCCAATCAGACCATTTACGGTTGGCGTTGTTTGTGTGTTTGGAGGAAGGATATAATGGATAAGAAAGGCAGATACGGCGAGTACGGCGGTCAGTATGCATCGGAAACGCTCATGAACGCGCTGATTGAGCTTGAGGCGGCATTCGAAAAGTATAAGAATGACGAGGACTTTTTAAAGGAGCTCAATTACTATCATAAGCAGTATACAGGCAGACCGTCGGTGCTCTATTATGCTGAAAAAATGACAAAGGATCTCGGCGGCGCAAAGATTTATCTTAAGCGTGAGGATCTTAACCATACAGGCGCGCATAAGATCAATAATGTTATCGGTCAGTGTCTTTTAGCGAAGAGAATGGGCAAGAAAAAGGTAATAGCGGAGACCGGCGCGGGACAGCACGGTGTCGCTACCGCGACCTTTGCAACGGTTCTCGGACTTGAATGCGATGTATATATGGGTATTGAGGACACAAAGCGTCAGGCGCTCAACGTGTTCAGAATGGAGCTCCTGGGAGCAAAGGTGCATCCTGTTACATCAGGCTCGGGCGTCTTAAAGGATGCGACAAACGAGGCTATGAGACAGTGGACGGCTCATGCTGACGACAGCTTTTATGTGCTCGGCTCCGCGCTCGGACCGCATCCCTATCCGGCGATAGTAAAGCACTTCCAGAGTGTAATTTCGATTGAAACAAGACAGCAGATACTTGAAGCAGAGGGCAGGCTTCCCGACGCGGTAATGGCGTGTGTCGGCGGAGGTTCAAATGCGATAGGAATGTTTGCGGACTTTATAGATGAGCCGTCAGTGGCGCTGTACGGCGCGGAGGCGGCGGGTGAAGGAGTAGACACGGAAAAAACAGCTGCGTCGCTCACCTGCGGTACTGTGGGAGTTCTGCACGGAATGAAGTCGATATTCCTTCAGGATAAAGGCGGAAATATTGTTCCGGTATATTCGATTTCAGCAGGACTTGACTATCCGGGTATAGGCCCTGAGCACGCAATGCTCCGGGATACCGGAAGGGCAAAGTATATGCCGATAACCGACGCCGAGGCTGTTGACGCGTTTGTATATCTTTCAAAGCTTGAGGGCATTATACCTGCTATTGAGTCGGCTCATGCTGTGGCTCTTGCAAGAAAGATAGTACCGACTATGGGCAAGGATCAGCTTATGGTAATCTGTATTTCCGGCAGAGGCGATAAGGATGTTCAGTCTGTTGCAAAATATCTTGGCAGGGAAATAGCGGAAAGCTGATTATGGAAAAGGCAAAGATAGAAAGAATAAACGAGCTTGCAAGAAAATCAAGAACCGCCGAGGGGCTGACAGACAAAGAAAAGACTGAACAGGCGGCTTTGAGAAAGGAATATCTTGCGGCTGTGAGAAAGAGCTTTAAGGCTCAGCTTGACAATATTGAAATTGTCGATTAAAATAATACTTATATAACTACTTAAATAACTGCAAAATATCCAATAAAAAGAAAAGAGGTATATGGGAAATGGCATTAATCATTCCTGAAAACTACAGTTCCGATCTTGACGGAAGAACAACCGAGACTGCCATTAAGTTCATAAAGGATACCTTCCAGAAGGAGCTTATCGCGGCAATGAATCTTCAGCGTGTTTCGGCGCCGCTGTTTGTACGTCCGGAAACAGGACTTAACGATAACCTTAACGGCGTTGAACGTCCTGTTAACTTTGACGCGCCGTGCATAGGCGGAGCAAATCTTGAAATCGTACATTCACTCGCAAAGTGGAAGCGTCTTACTCTCGGTAAGTACAACTTTCAGCCGGGCGAAGGACTTTATACGGATATGAACGCGATACGCCGCGACGAGGAGGTTGATAATCTCCATTCGATGTATGTTGACCAGTGGGACTGGGAGGCTGTTATCAAAAAGGAACAGCGCGAGCTTGCAACGCTTAAAGATGTGGTAAAGAAGATATACGCCGCAATGCGCAGAACCGCAAAGAAGGTATGCGCAGAGTATGAGTGTCTTAAAAATTACTTTATGGAGGACATAACCTTTGTAACGACACAGGAGCTTGAGGATATGTATCCCGATGATACTCCTAAGGAGAGGGAGAATAAATTCTTAAGAGAGCACCATGCGGCATGCATTATGCAGATAGGCAAGGTTCTCGAATCGGGCATCCGTCATGACGGACGCGCTCCGGACTATGACGACTGGGAGCTTAATGCCGATATCGTGGTATACTATCCGCTGCTTGACTGCGCGTTTGAGCTTTCGTCAATGGGTATCAGGGTGGATGAGCTTTCGCTCAGGTCGCAGGCTGAGGAGGCGGACTGCCTTGAAAGACTGGAGCTTGATTTCCACAAGATGATACTCAATAAGGAGCTGCCGTATACAATCGGCGGCGGTATCGGTCAGTCGCGTCTTTGCATGATCATGCTGAATAAGGCGCATATCGGTGAGGTTCAGCAGAGCGTATGGCCCGCTGATATGATTAAAACCTGCAGAGATAACGGTATAAATATAATGGGTTAACCGTCAGAGAAAACAAAATCAACCGAAAGGATTTATTAAGAATGAAAACAGTTGTAAAAAGTCTTTATCGTGATACAGAAATCCACGGAGGAAATGAGGTAACCGTTTCGGGCTGGGTGAGAACAGTCCGCGCGTCGAATAACTTTGGTTTTATCGAGCTTAACGACGGAAGCTTCTTCAGCAGTGTGCAGGTCGTTATTGAGGCAGAAAAGCTTGACAACTATACCGAGCTTGCGAAGCTTAATGTCGGAGCCGCGATTACGGTAACAGGAATACTGGAGCTTACGCCGCAGGCAAAGCAGCCGTTTGAGATCAAGGCGGCAGAGGTTGTGGTTGAAGGTCACTCAACGCCTGATTACCCGCTCCAGAAAAAGAGACATTCCTTTGAATACCTCAGAACAATAGCGCATCTGAGACCGCGTACAAATACATTCGCGGCTGTGTTCCGCGTTCGTTCGCTTATTGCCTATGCAATTCATCAGTTCTTCCAGGAGAGAGGCTTTGTATACGTTCACACTCCGCTTATTACCGGCAGCGACTGTGAGGGCGCGGGCGAGATGTTCAGAGTAACAACGCTTGATATGGAAAATCCTCCGAAAACAGAGGACGGAAAGGTTGATTATTCAAAGGATTTCTTCGGAAAGAGCACAAACCTTACCGTAAGCGGACAGCTCAATGTTGAAACCTACTGCATGGCGTTCAGAAATGTTTATACCTTCGGACCGACCTTCCGCGCAGAAAATTCAAACACGACAAGACATGCCGCGGAGTTCTGGATGATAGAGCCGGAGATCGCGTTTGCCGACCTTGCCGACGATATGGACCTTGCGGAGGATATGTTAAAGTATATCATAAACTACTGTCTTGAAAACGCGCCGGAGGAAATGGAGTTCTTCAACAAGTTTATCGACAAGGGACTTCTTGACAGACTGCACAATGTAGTATCAAACGAGTTTGCGCGTGTGACCTACACCGAGGCGATAGAGATACTTAAAAAGCATAATGACAAGTTCCAGTACAAGGTAGAGTGGGGCTCGGATTTACAGACAGAGCATGAACGCTACCTGACCGAGACGGTATTCAAGCGTCCTGTTATGGTAACGGACTACCCGAAGGAGATCAAGGCGTTCTATATGAAGCTCAATGATGATAAAAAGACCGTTGCGGCGGTTGACGTTCTCGTTCCGGGCATCGGCGAAATCATCGGCGGCAGCCAGAGAGAGGAGAACTATGACGTTCTTGTCGGAAGAATGAACGAGCTTGGTCTTGATCCTAAGGACTACGACTGGTACCTCGACCTCAGAAAGTACGGTACAAACAAGCATGCGGGCTTCGGTCTCGGCTTTGAAAGAGCGGTTATGTATATCACCGGCATGCAGAATATCCGAGATGTGCTTCCGTTCCCCAGAACTGTAGGCACGGCTGAGTTCTGATTTTGGTTAAATGCGCATATCCAACCCTTATGGCGGGATATGCGTAATTTTTATATATTAAATTTTATTGTTCAGGTGGTAATTATGGAGCTGACTTTTATCTCTCAAAAAGAATATGACCGAATAGCCGATACTTCTATGACGGCTGACGAGGCGTTTATTTATCTCAGTAAAAGCATAATCCCGCGCCCTTTCGTCGAGGTACTGACAGAATTTTATGAGAGCGACGATATAAAAAAGACACTGGCGGATGCTCTTTGTGAATATAATCCGGGTACAAGCCGTGACAGTATGCTGAGAAAAATACGCGGCTGGTTAA
>JBJEIW010000017.1:0-4443 GCA_051877435.1 Candidatus Ornithomonoglobus sp. | reverse complement strand
ATAAGAGGAAATCTCAGACTTGTTCTGAGCGTTATACAGCGCTTCTCAAACCGCGGCGAGAACCCCGACGATCTTTTTCAAGTCGGGTGTATAGGGCTGATTAAAGCGATAGATAATTTTGACACATCGGTGGGGGTTCAGTTTTCGACCTATGCCGTGCCGATGATTGTGGGCGAGGTGAGGCGGTTCCTGCGTGATGAAGGACCGATAAGAGTGAGCAGATCGCTTAAGGATATAGCGTATAAGGCGCTGCGCGCAAAGGAACGCTATATTAATTTACATTCCAAGGAGCCTACTATTAATGAGTTGGCGAAGGAGCTTGAGCTGCCGAAGGAGGAGATAGTATTCGCGCTGGACGCAATTTCCGATCCTATATCCCTGTACGAGCCGGTATACCATGACGGGGGTGAGGCGATATATGTCATGGATCAGGTAAGGGACACTAAAAACACCGATTCTGCATGGCTTGAAAATATTGCTATCAATGAAGCGATGAGCCATCTCTCTGAGAGGGAAAAGCATATTCTTGACCTGCGTTTTTTCAGAGGGAAAACGCAGATGGAGGTAGCGGACGAGATAGGAATTTCCCAGGCTCAGGTTTCAAGACTTGAAAAATCCGCGCTGAAGCAAATGCGAAAGTATGTATAATAGGGCAATCTGCCAAGCACCTTTAGGTTTTTAGAGGCTGCATTCACATAGTTTTGCATCAAGACATAATATAGTCTAAAGGAGTGTGATACTATGTGCGGGATTTGCGGGTATATAAGCTATAAAAAAAACTATGTAAAGAGCGGGGAGCGCGAGCGGGTTCTGGCTAAAATGATGGCGGATACCATGTACAGCCGCGGCCCCGACTCAGGCGGTGAATGGGTGGGAGAGCATGCGGTTTTCGCCCATCGTCGCCTTGCTGTTATTGACCCGGAGAGGGGAAAGCAGCCAATGAAAAGAGTTTGTGAAGGATATGAGTTTGTCATAACCTATAACGGTGAATTGTACAATGCCGATGAGCTGCGCCGAGAGCTTGAGAGCCACGGTTATAAATTTGAAACCACCTCAGATACAGAGGTTCTTTTGTATATGTATATTCATTACGGTGATGAATGCGCAAAGCGGCTTAACGGAATTTTTGCCTTTGCCGTATATGACAGCATGAGGCAGAGCGTATTTTTGTGCCGTGACCGCTTCGGAGTAAAGCCGCTGTTCTATTCCGAAAGAGAGGACGCGTTTGTGTTCGGCTCCGAAATAAAGGCGCTTCTGAAATACCCGGGAATTGAGGCGCAGCTTGACCGTGAGGGACTTTGCGAGCTGTTTGCGATAAGTCCGGCAAGGACCGCGGGCTGCGGCGTATTTAAGGGAATAAAGGAGCTTAAACCGGGACACTGCATGAGGGTGAGCCGCAGAGGGATATGTGAAAAGACATACTGGCAGCTTAAAAGCGGCGAGCATACGGACAGCTATGAGGAAACGATAGAGAAGGTAAGATTTCTGCTTACGGACGCTATAAAGCGTCAGCTTGTATCTGATGTTCCGATTGCGACCTTCCTGTCCGGCGGACTGGATTCAAGCTTTATAACCGCGGTTGCGGCATCGGAATTTAAAAAGCAGGGAAAACAGCTTTCAACCTATTCCTTTGACTACGAGGATAATGACAAGTATTTTCACAGTACAAAATTTCAGCCTGACAGCGATACCAAATGGGTGCCGAGAATGGTTGAGGAATTTGATACCGATCATACATATCTCATCTGCCCGAACGATGTGCTTGTGCCGATGCTTGACGATGCGCTGCGCGCAAAGGATCTGCCGGGAATGGCGGATTGCGACTCGTCACTGCTGTATTTCTGCCGTGAGGTTAAAAAGAGACATACGGTCGCTTTATCTGGCGAGTGCTCGGATGAAATTTTCGGCGGCTATCCGTGGTTCCGTGATCCGCGAGCCTTTGAAACTCCGGCATTCCCGTGGTGCTATGATCTTTCCATGCGCAAGGAAATCCTTATAGACAGCGTGAGAAAAACGCTTGACCTTGACGGCTATTCAAGAATGAGATATGAGGAGTCGGTGCGGCAGACACCGGAATATATCGGCGACAATGCCGAGGAACGGCGCAGGCGCGAGATTTCATGGCTTAATATAAACTGGTTTATGACAAATCTTCTCGACCGCAAGGACAGAATGAGCATGGCATCGGGGCTTGAGGTGAGGGTGCCGTTCTGCGACCACAGGCTTGTGGAGTATGTGTGGAATATCCCGTGGGAGATGAAGAACAGGGATAATGTTTCAAAAAATATTCTGCGCGAGGCGGCAAAGGGAATACTGCCGGAGGATGTAAGACTGAGGAAAAAGAGCCCGTACCCCAAAACACACAACCCGTTCTATGAGGCGGAGGTCAAGGCAAGGCTTAAAGAAATCGTTGAGGATGTAAGCTCGCCCATTCTTTCTATATGCGACAGGGGAAAGCTCTATAATATAATAAACGGTGAATTTGACTACGGCAAGCCGTTCTTCGGTCAGCTTATGGCGGGACCGCAGTTTATAGGCTTTCTCGTTCAGGTCAATACATTGCTTAATGAGTATAATGTGAGATTTGCTTGAAAAATACAGAAGCCGCAGGCAATTTGCACCCGCGGCTTTTATAGTCTTATGAATTAATCGTCAAGCATTACAGCGCCCTGCATACCTGATGAAACAAGCTTTGAATAGCGTCTTAAATAGCCTGTCTTGATCTTAGGCTCATTCGGCTTCCAGCCAACCTTGCGGGCTGCCATTTCTTCATCCGATACCTTAACGTTTAAGATACCGTTCATGATGTCGATCTCGATTATATCGCCGTCCTTAAGGAATGCGATAGGACCGCCCTCAACAGCCTCCGGTGAAACGTGACCGATTGCCGCGCCGCGTGTCGCGCCCGAGAAACGACCGTCTGTGATAAGAGCGACCTCCTTGTCAAGTCCCATGCCGCAGATTGCGGAGGTCGGGGAGAGCATTTCTCTCATGCCCGGACCGCCCTTCGGTCCCTCGTAACGGATAACAACAACGTCGCCGGCAACGATCTTTCCGGCATATATAGCCGCGATTGCCTCGTCCTCACTGTCAAATACCTTTGCCGGTCCCTCATGCTTAAGCATTTCCGGCGCAACTGCCGAACGCTTGACAACAGAGCCGTCAACTGCCAGATTACCCTTAAGTACCGCGATACCGCCTGTCTTTGAATATGGATTGTCAAGAGGTCTGATTACCGTGTAATCCTTGACCTCATGTCCCTCTATGTTCTCGCCCTGTGTTTTGCCTGTAACGGTGAGGGTATCAAGCTTTAAGAGATTTGCCTTTGAAAGCTCGTTCATAACCGCTGTTACGCCGCCTGCGGCATAGAGGTCCTGAACGTGGTGCTCGCCTGCCGGAGCAAGGTGGCAGAGGTTTGGTGTTACCTCGCTTATCTCGTTAGCGTAGTCAAGAGTGATCGGACACTTTGCCTCATAAGCGATAGCCGGAAGGTGGAGCATTGAGTTGGTTGAGCATCCGAGCGCCATATCAACTCTTAATGCGTTATAAAGTGAATCCGGTGTAATGATGTCGTGCGGACGGATATTCTTTTCAAGCAGCTCCATAATTTTCATTCCGCTGTGCTTTGCAAGTCTTATTCTTTCCGAATATACCGCCGGAATTGTACCGTTGCCCGGAAGTGCCATACCGAGAACCTCTGTAAGACAGTTCATTGAGTTAGCCGTAAACATTCCCGAGCATGAGCCGCATGACGGACAAGCCGCTTCCTCAAGGTTTTTAAGCTCTGTTTCGTCAATTGTACCCGCCTTGAAAGCGCCTACAGCCTCAAAGTTTGTATTGAGGTCGCGGAACTTGCCGTTATAATTAATTGAGAGCATCGGACCGCCGGAGCAGATGATTGCCGGAATGTTAAGTCTTGCCGCAGCGATGATCATACCCGGAACGATCTTGTCACAGTTCGGGATAAGCACAAGCGCGTCAAGCCCGTGCGCGATTGCCATTGACTCGATCGAGTCCGCTATAAGCTCACGCGATGCGAGCGAATACTTCATTCCCACATGGCCCATCGCGATGCCGTCGCATACCGCGATTGCCGGAAATTCCAGCGGAGTACCGCCTGCAAGACGTACGCCTGCCTTAACGGCTTCCGCGATCTGACCGAGATGAACATGTCCCGGAACAATCTCATTCTTTGAGCATACAACACCTATTAACGGGCGCTCTATTTCTTCATCTGTAAGTCCGCTTGCCTTAAAAAGCGAGCGGTGAGGCGTTTTTTCAACACCCTTTTTTACTATATCACTGTACATTATCAAAGCCTCCATGGTTTTATTTTGATTATTCTAATTTTAACACAGACAGAATAAGATGTCAAGTGTATTATAAAGATTTGAGTTTCCCCAAAAAACAAAACAAAAAAGCCTACAATCTGCATAACTATGG
>JBJEIW010000016.1:0-20327 GCA_051877435.1 Candidatus Ornithomonoglobus sp. | reverse complement strand
AGCGATGTTGAAATAAGTGTTGTTGATATAATTAACATGATGCTTACCTTCTGGTGGTTTATTGCTATTCTGGCAGTACTTGTAGGTGGTGCAACATATACATATTTTAAAATTACATCAATTCCCGAATACCAGTCAACATCAAGATTACTTATAACAACTGAGGCGCAGCAGACCTCGACTGATGTTAATGCCAGTGCTTTCAATAGCGCGCAGAACCTGCTGCCAACATATATAGATGTGCTCAGCAGTAAGTCGTTCTTGGACACCGTAAGCGATGACCTTGATAATAAATATTCGGTTGATGATTTAAAAGGTATGATAACAATGGAGGCTGTTACGGATACAAATATTATCAAGCTTACAGTCAAAAACGCAGACGCGCACGTGGCATATCTTGTATGCTCAAGTATTGTAAATAATGCTCCGAGTGAGATTGCAAGAGTATTCGGCGGCGGTAGTACAAAGCTGACAGAATATCCTGTTGAGGCGGCGAACGCAGAACCGCTCCATACTGCCCGGAACGCTATAATCGGATTTATTGCAGGCGCTGCAGTTGCCATGGTTATTGTATTTCTTGTTAATATGTTTGATACACGTGTTAAGAGTAAGGAAGAGCTTGTTACCAAGTATGGTCTTCCTATACTTGGCGAAATACCGAACCTTGAGACTAACTGATAGGGTGCATATATGAATTGAGCTTAAATCATTCGGACAAAAACCGAGATTGACATCAGAAAAAAATCAGGAGGTTATGATGGCTGATAATAAAAGTAAACTGACTCTTTTTAATAGAAAAAAGACTGAACAGATTGATGAGAGACAACAGCGGCTGAAGCAGAGTCAGGAGGCTATATTAAACAGAAAAACACCGTTTGTTGTTCAGGAAGCGTACAGAACGGCAAGAACAAATATTATGTTCTCACTGGCAGGTACAGAGGATTCATGCAAGCTGCTCTGTATAACAAGCGCAAATGCAGGAGAGGGTAAAACAACAACAACCTTAAATCTTGCTATTACATTTGCACAGACAGGGTCGAGGGTGCTGCTTATTGACTGCGACCTTCGTAAGCCGAGAATACACCAGTATCTTGGCGTTGTGAAAACCGATGGGCTTACAACAATTTTATCAAAGCAGAAGGAGTTTGAGGATGTGGTTTATCATAATCTCAGACCGGGTCTTGATTGTCTGACATCGGGTTCAATTCCGCCTAACCCCGCGGAGCTTCTTGCGTCAGATGCAATGGAGGCTCTTATTAAGAAGCTTTCGGAAATGTATGATTATATTTTGCTCGATACGCCTCCTGTAACGGTTGTAACAGATGCGGTGGCATTATCAAGACTTGTTACCGGTGTAATGATTGTTGTGCGAGAAGGCTATACTAATCATGAGAGTATAGCTCAGGCTCTTAAGCTTCTGAATATTGCGGAAGCTAAGGTTCTTGGTTTCTTCGTAAACGATATAGATGCAATGAGTATCAACTACGGAGCATACAGAAGCTCATACGGCAAAAAATACGGCTATCGTAACAAGGGTTACGGTGGTTACGGCTATGGTTATGGTTACGGGTATGGTTATGGTTATTCATACAGCGATAATCAGGCAAGCGGATCAAAGCGATCTGCGAAGAAAAAGGACAGCAATGCAGCGTCAAGTCAGCCTTCACCGACTGACGAGTCAGGGGAAGGAGCGTAATTAGTATTGAAAAGGACTAACCTATGCTTTATAGTATGCGCATTGATACTTCTTTTAGGCTGCGGCTGCAGTGATAAATCGGCTCTGAAAAGTGAGCTTGAGGGTGTTGAGCTTACAATGGAGCTGCCTCCTGTAACAAATGAAGGAAGTACGAGACTGTCCGAGATAGATGACGATGTATACCGGCAGCAGCTTGCGGCATGCGAGATGTATTATGAGGCATATGATATAACGAGGACTTCTGATTATGCTGAGAAGTATAAGGATGAGGTTAAAGAAAAAAGGGTAGGATATTATTGCAATAAACGGCGTAAGGAGCTTCAGCTTGATATAGCTACTCAATTACATGATAATGTATATGTCATGGTTAAATCTGTTGTGGATTGCGCAAATATTTCTGCTTATCTTAAGCGTGTAAATGCGGATGCGGAGAATTTCTATGATTATTATGCCGCTTATATGTATTCAGATGATCCGGAAAGAGCATTGTGTGATATACTTATAACATTTTACGAGAGGTCTAATGTGCTTGCGTTCAGCTTCATGGCAGAAAATCAGGATGAGATTATAGATGCGGCAATTAGGGATATTATAAGCAATGCAAAAGCTACAGACAGCTTTAATATGTACATAGCTAAAAATAACGAGCTTATTAAGGCGCTTAATACTGTTTATGGCGGCGTGTCCTCGGAATACACCGAGGTTATTACGGCTGCAAATGTTGCATTGGCAAGAAAGCTTCTTGAATCGGATAATGATTTATCCGAGGATGATATTGATTCATTGATGCGCCAGTTGGGTGAAGCTACCCCGGAGCCGGAGGTTACCGATGAACCGACAGAGAAACCAACTGAAGAGCCTACTGAGGCACCGACTGAAAAGGCTGCCGAAGTACCAAAGCCGACGGAAAATATAAAACCCACTGAGAAACCGGCAGTGACCAATCCTCCGGTTGTACATACTGCTGCACCGACAGCCAAGCCTACGGCTGCGCCGGAGACAGATACACCTGCAGAAGTTCCGGAAGTATATTATTTCGATCTTGACTAATATTATATAAGAGGTTAATTTATGAAGAAAATCAAAGTCATATCAAGTATATTAACAATTGGTATCATGGCTTTGATTTTCTTTTTTTCTTATCAGGACAGCTCTGATTCATCAGCGCTGTCAAGAGGAATAACATACAGGATTGCAGAATTAATTATTTCACTGACGCACATAGAAAGCATGGGCGCTGAGGCGCTTACGATACTTATCCATAATTTTATAAGAAAGTGCGCCCATTTTTCAGAATACGCCGCGTTGGGAATGTCTGCTTATGTAACTATAAAACTTTCAATCAATAAAACTGCCGGACGCGCAAGAATATACACAATTCTGTTCTGTATGCTGTACGCAGTAACGGACGAGATACATCAATATTTTGTGCCGGGACGTGCGGAAAGAATATTTGATGTATTTGTGGATACCTGCGGCGCAGCGGCAGGAGTGATATTTATTTCAATACTGATATTTATAATAAAAATTTACCGAAAGAGGAAAGGAGGAAATAAGCGATGATAATTGACTTTCATTCACATTTCCTTCCGTCAATTGATGATGGTGCAAAGAATGTCGAAATATCCTTAAAGATGTTGGAGGACAGCAGGAAAATGGGGGTTACTGATATTGTGTCAACCTCTCATTGTTATGCATACTCATCAGATGAAATAGAAACCTTTATAGAGGACAGGGATGCTGCATACAAAAAGCTTATCGGCGCGGCGGAGGAAAAAGGTCAGGAGCTGCCAAGAATATATCTTGGAAGTGAGGTGCATCTGACCTGTGATATTTCCCAGATGAGAGCAATCCACAAGCTTTGTATTGAGGGAACTGACTATATGCTGCTTGAAATGCCGTCTTCACCGTGGAGTGACGGTATTATTGAATGTGTATATAAAATGTCTTTAAAAGGAATTACTCCTATAATAGCTCATATGGAACGTAATCTGGGTCAGAAACCGGAGC
This sequence comes from Candidatus Ornithomonoglobus sp., assembly GCA_051877435.1. Taxonomy (GTDB): domain Bacteria; phylum Bacillota; class Clostridia; order UBA1381; family UBA1381; genus Ornithomonoglobus. The sequence continues at coordinate 16,621 of JBJEIW010000016.1, read as the reverse complement.
TTCTTAACCAGTTATATAACCTCGATATACTTGTTCAGATTAATGCCGAAAGCTTTGGATTTGGCCCTCTTAAAAAGTATATTGACAATATGATGAAGAATAAGCTCATACATATAATAGGAACTGATATGCACAACATGGAGAATAGAAAGCCAAATATAGATATTGCGCATAAATATATAACAAAAAGATATGGAAGTGAATGCTGGGAATATCTTATGAATAATGCCCAAAGTGTTCTGCAAGAAAACAGTCTGTCATTCAAAGCTCTTAAAAGCTTTAAGAAGAAAACACTATTCGGATAAACTCCGGTCTTGTTATGGTATAACTATATAGCTTGCATTAAGTACCCTGTATTTTAATCGTACTTAATGCAAGCGGTTAAGACCTCTTTTGACTAAGTTTTCTTCATTGCATTGACTATAGAAAACTTAGTCAAAAGCATATAAGATTTAATGATCCGTTTTTTAGCGTTTAAGCATAAGTATATTATGGATATTTATGTTTTTTTAGTAAAATATTAAAAAATTACTTTTTTAGGAGTATTTTTCTTGACAAACAGACTTTTATGAGGTATAATGATATTAATTATAAAAATTATTAAAAAAGAAGGAGAAGGTTAAAATGAAAAAGGCATTATTTTTTGCAACGGCATTAGCTGTTGCATCATCGTCTTTCAGTGCATTTGCCGCAGCTCCTCTGTATTCTTTCTGGGATAAGCCGGAAGAATTTGCAGCGGAAGAGCTTAATCGGTTTAATGTACCGATAACAGATGAAGTAAAAGTGACATTGAACATGCTTGCAGGCTGGAGCGGATCAACACCGTCATCAGCAGCTCTGAGCAAGAGTACTACAGCTAAGAAAGCAAGCTTTGATTCGGCAGCAACACTTGATATGACAAATGTTGCCAAGGAATGGACGGCTTATCTTGATGCTGCTGTGGCTCTTTTAGGTGAAGAAGCAACAGAGGAACAGAAGGAAGCGAGACGCGCTCTTGCAATAAGCTCAACAAAGCTCTCAGGTGATTTTACTGTTGAGATCACAGTAACAGATAAGGATACCGGCAGCATTTCAAATGATAAGCTTGCAGCTAAGGACGACACAGGTTGGACATGGGATGATAAGACGCTTGAGCTGTTTGAGCAGAAGAGTGTTGATTACACAGTTGATGAAGCTGCAAAGACAAAGACATTTACACTTGTAATGTCGCTTAAGGAGAATGTTAACGAAGCGCTTGACGAATACTTTACAGCGCTCAATGAAGGTTCAGGTCAGAAGCTTACGCTTACAATAAACGACAATGAGATTTCTTCACCTGCGACAACTACAACCTATGACACTACAGCTCTTCAGGTTGACGGTCATTTCTCAGGAGACGTAACTATTGACCCGTTTGGCGCAGGTACTGATAAGAGTGTTGTTAAGTTTGATACAACAGATAAAGAGACAGTAAGAATCTACTACAGCAGAAGCGGCGGTGGCGGCGGCGGCGGTACAACAGGTTCAACATCAACAACTCCGCCGACAGTAACAGCTAACCCGAATGCAACAGAGGATCCTAATGCAACAGAGAATCCGAATGCAACAGAAGATCCTAATGCAACAACTGCTCCTGAGGCAACACGTGTACCGGGCGGAGAAGCTTCAAGACCGACACCTGTTCCGAATCCGAAGACAGGCGGTACCGCAAACGGCGCAAAGCTCAACTATGACGACCATTATGCATACATAATCGGTTATCCGGCAGAACCGGGACAGACCGATGATTATCGTGAGGTAAGACCGCAGAACAACATCACACGTGCTGAGGTTGCTACAATATTCTTCAGAATGCTCACAGATGATTCACGCGCTAAGTTCTGGACACAGGATAACAGCTACAGTGATGTAGTCATCACAGACTGGTATAACAATGCAATTTCAACTGTTTCAAATGCAGGTATTGTAAACGGTTATGACGACGGTACATTTGGTCCGGACAGACCGATAACAAGAGCTGAATTTGCTGCAATTGCTGCAAGATTTGATACAGATCCTTACACAGGCGGAACTCAGTTCAGCGATATTTCAGGACACTGGGCTGAAGAGGCTATAAATAAGGCTGCGGCAGCAGGCTGGATCAACGGTTATGAAGACGGTACATTCAGACCGAATCAGTACATAGTTCGTTCAGAGGCAATGACCCTTATCAACAGATTGTTATACAGACTTGTTGATGAAGACGGACTTAACACTGCAGATATGGTTAAGTGGATCGACAACAACCCGGGTACATGGTACTATGCAAATGTTCAGGAAGCTACTAACTCACATCACTTTGACCGTGTTGCAATCGGCGCATATGAGACATGGACTACAATGAGAGATCCGAGAGATTGGGAAGCTCTTGAGAAGTCATACTCACAGGTAACTGATGCAGGTTCAGAGGAGTCAGTATACTTCGATGAAGAAGCAAGAGATAATACTTCAAGCGCTAATGCAGAAGCAACAGAGGAGACTGCTGCAGAGGAAGAAGCTGCAACAGTGGAGACTGAAGTAACAAAGACATCAGAAGATGCTGAGACAGCAGAATAATATTGAATAATTAAAACGACGGCAAGGAAGCTTGCCGTCGTTTTTTCAATGTAAAGGAAAATTAACAAAAAAAATATTGTAATTGATACGATATGGTGATATAATAAAAAGATAAAGGTAATGATGTATTATCCGGCATAGTACCTTTGAGCTTGCCGGTATAAAACAGCAGTAAGAGGAGTGTGGCTGAGCTTGAAGATAACAGATGCAATGATAAAAAAGACATGCTCATCAATGATATATAAACGCGGGGTGGAATACTTCCACGAGGGCAGAGTTCATATGCGTAAGCGCGGAGATGAAGAGCTTACCGCTGTCGTGGACGGTGAGGAACTGTACAATGTTTATATTACATTTGACGGCGGAAGGATTAATAATGCTCTGTGTACCTGCCCGTATTATGAAACAATGCAGACAACCTGCAAGCATATCGTTGCCGCGCTCAAAGAGAGACAGGCCGAGCTTGAAGCCGGAGGCTTATTTACAAATGAAAATGATAAGCTTGCGACGGCTCTATGCACTGAGTTCAATACTCCGGAATACAAAAAGAAAATACGTGCCTCATTTGTTCTTTATATAAAGCCAGGTTTGGGAAATACTCCATCTTATGAAATGTCAGTTTCACTGCCTGAGTATGGCGGAATAATACAAGGTCTTGAGAATTTTCTTGACTGTTATCTTAATTATAAGGATTTCAAGCCGGACAGAGGCACTGTCTATAACAGGCGCACTATGTATTTTCCGGAAAATGAGGATAAAATAATCTCAATTCTTGCCGAGGTATATGAAACAAGATCATCTGACATCCCGCTCTATCAGAAGGCTTCTTACAGAACCATCTTCGGCGTGCTGGTGGCAAGAAGAATCCTGCCCTTGCTTGCGAATATGGATTTCAGTCTTGTTCATGACGGCATCACATTAAGAGGTGTAAGGATTCTTAATGAGGATCCGGATATACTCGTTGATGTAGAAGCATTTGACCGTGAAATTATTATGTCAATTTCCGAGCATGGCTTCGCGATAACACCGGATGGCGAATGGTTTCTGCATAATGATACAATCTACAAAACCTCGGAGGAATGGCAGAGTTATTTCATGCCGATTTACCGTGCTCTTATGGGTGCGGGAAGGACCCAGATAACCTTCAAGGGTGACAATACGCTGCTTTTTGCCGCGCATGTCCTGCCTAAAATCAAGAACAGACACGGTGTTGTAGTAACAGGTGTTGATGACCTTATTGTAAATGCAGAGCCTCAGTTTGAGGTATGTCTTGATGCGATAGACGGAAAGTTAACAGCGGTTGTTGTTGCAGGATATGGAGGTATAAAATTCAGGATTCCAACGGAACAGACGGAAAATAACGGTAAAATTGTAATCCGTAACATAGATAGAGAAAATGAGATTTTATATTTTTTCAACAATTTTGACAGGGAAAAATCGGTATACATTCTGAGCGGCGACGCGAATATATATAATTTTATAACAGATGCGCTTGAAGAACTGTCAAGGATGGCAAGTGTTGTGATGACTGACAGATTCAAGGCTATGAGTATCCGTGATGACGTCAATTTATCGGTTGGAATGTCATATAAAAATGATATAGACTTTCTTGAAATAAACTTTGATACTGATCTTACTCCGGATGAAATAAGGGGTATTCTCAATGCGGTGCGTCTTGGACACAGCTTCTACAGGACTGCTCAAGGCGGCTTCATAGGGCTTAAACATAATAAAAAGTCGGAGCTTCTGCGTCTGCTTTCGAGACTGGACTTTACCTATGAGGATATCAATTCGGGTACCAAAAAGCTGCCGAAGTATCATATGCTGTATCTGGAAGCCACAGATGGTGTTAAAAAGGATGATAGCGTAGAGAAGTACATGGATGGTATAAGAGCAATAAAGGAAAAAATTCCATGCAATCTTGAAAATGTGCTGCGGGGTTATCAGAAGGATGGCGTAAAGTGGTTTACTCAGCTTTCGGCAATGGGAATGGGAGGTATTCTTGCAGATGATATGGGTCTTGGCAAGACGCTGCAGGTTATTGCATATATACATGGAATAAAACCCGACAAACCTGTTCTTATCGTGGCACCGAGCACGCTGATATATAACTGGCAGAGAGAAATTGAGCGTTTCACTCCTGATGCGGATTCGATTATTATAAGCGGACCGAAGGAAAGCCGCGCGGAGCTTATAAAGAACATAGATGAATATGAGTTTGTAATAACGTCATATCCGCTGCTCAGAAGAGATATCGCTTATTATAAAAATATCGAGTTTTCATACTGTTTCATTGATGAGGCTCAGTATATTAAAAATGCAAAGACGATGAATGCTGTAAGTGTTAAAAGAATACATGCGCGTCACAGGTTTGCTCTTACCGGTACGCCGATAGAAAATTCGCTTATGGAGCTGTGGTCAATATTCGACTTTGTAATGCCCGGGTATCTGAAAAGCTCCCGTGAGTTTAGAGATCGTTTTGAAATACCGGCAATACGAGGCGGCGATATTGCAGTTTCCGATATGCTGCGAAGCCTTATACGCCCGTTTGTACTGCGGCGTATGAAGAATGATGTCCTTAATGAGCTTCCCGAAAAGATTGAAACCACAATGCTGGCTGACCTTAACAGAGAACAGAAGGCGCTTTACACTGAGTTCCTCAGAGAGGCTAAGGGGCAGGCAGAGGGGATTCTCCGTGAAAACGGAAACCGTCTTGTACTGCTTACGCTGCTTTTGCGCTTAAGACAGATTTGCTGTCATCCGGCTTTATTTGACAGCTCATATTCGGGTGAAAGCGGAAAGCTTGACCTGTTGCTCGAGCTTTTAAGGAACGGCGTGGAATCGGGACACAGAATACTTATATTCTCTCAGTTCCGCTCAATGCTGGATATTATTGCGGAAGCTCTTAACGAAAATAAGCTGGACTATTTCTATATAAACGGTTCAACGCCAGTTGATGAACGCACGCAGATGGCGGAGGATTTTAATAAAGGAGAAAGAACGATATTTCTTGTATCGCTTAAGGCGGGAGGAACGGGTCTGAACCTTATAGGCGCGGATATGGTAATCCATTATGACCCATGGTGGAATCCGGCAGTAACTGATCAGGCTACTGACAGAGCCTACAGGATAGGACAAACGCGCGCCGTTCATGTAATAAAACTTGCGGCAAAGGGAACAATAGAAGAAAAAATTTTGCAGCTTCAGGAGCGAAAAAGAATGCTTGCTGATGATATAATCAGAGTAAACACTGATACTCTGGCAAGTCTTACAAATGAAGAGGTTATGTCTTTATTTGAGATTTGATGTATAAATATTAAAGGGAGGATTCATCCATTGGATATTATTGAAAGACTTGAGCTAAGGGATGAAAGGCGCAGAGAGAGCCGGGAAAAATTCGATAAACTGCGAAAAAATAGGGCTGATATAATTCTGGTAGCCGTATCATGTCTTGTGATTCTTCTTGCCGGTATATATTATGTTGCAAAGAGCAGAACAATATATTTCTGGGATGACTCAACCTATTGGGAGCTGACGAGATATCTGGTCAACGGCGAGCTCACCGGTGACGGCTTCTGGCGATCGGTATATAATTCTATAGGTACTCTGGATTACAACTATGTCGCAGCGCTTCCTTCGGCGTTATGGATGAAGATTTTCGGACAGTCGCGAATGGCATTTGTTGCCGGTCTTATAGTGATGTATATTGTACCGTCATCGATACTGACGTACAGGATGTGTATAAAGCTTTCAAAAGCACCGAAAACTGCATTTCTTTTGTCGATGTTTATAATGCCGGTTACCTCATTCCTTGCATACAACGGATTTGTGGATGTGGGCGGACTGCTTATCGCCTTGTGCTGCTACAATCTCTATTATTCGGCAAAGGGTGTAAGCCGGGGACATTATAAATACATCATTATAGGAATACTGCTTGTGCTTATAATGGTATTCAGAAGATACTTTGCCTTCTTCTCGGTTTCGTTTATAACGGCGATGATTGCTGATTGTATAATAAACCGCAGAAACTGGAGAAATCTCTTTCTGCTCATTATTACGGCGGCGATACTTCTTCTGACGGTTTTCAGACCGTTTATGATAAATATTTTATTAAAAAACTACGGATCACTATATGCGGGATACAAGTATTCTCTTGCCACCGATATGAAGATTATTTCGAGATATTTCGGAACGGCATTTATAATAATATCTGCGATTGTTCCGTTTGTAAGCGGAATTAAAAGAAAAGAATACAGACCGGTATTTCTATGGATACAGATTATATCATGCGCGGCAATATTTATGGCGATACAGACACATGGACAGCAGCATCTTTTGCTGTATGTTCCCGCGTTCACCGTTATGACGATATTCCTTGTTAACTGTATATCAAAGGAGTGGATGCTGATTGGAATGTGCCTGCTTACGGTTTTTAATATCGGCAATACAGTTATAGACAGGGAGCAACCGGATAATATTCAGAATATCAGTCATTATTCCTTTATACCGGACTTTTCGCTTCGTCCGGATAAACGTGAGGATGTTGAGGCGCTTCTTACACTGAAGCGTGATCTTGATGCTTTAATACCGGAATGGCAGCAGGGTAAGGTTCTTTCCTCGTCTCTCCTGCTCAATGACAGTATACTGAGAAATGTAGAACCGTCACTCGGCGTTGAGACCTATCGTTGTGCGGATTATATAAAGGCGCTGCCGGAGATTGATTCCCGAGACAGTGACAGGCTGTGGGAAATTTATAATGCGGATTATATACTTGTAGCGTTCCCTGCGCAGACTTATCTGGCGGAGGGACAGCAGACGATTACAGAGCGTTTGGTGGAGAGCTTTGCCAACTACACCGATGTTGCTCAGGATTTTGTGGAAATATACAGCTTTGCGCGTCAGGTCGGCAGCCTTGATGTAAAGCTTTATCAGAGAATAAATGATGTTGATATGTTAAGACAGCGGGAGTTTGAAGCAAAGCTGTATAAATAAGAGATATATTGACCGAAAGGAAATGATTTTATGAGAGAGTGCATTTATTGTGGAAAACAGCTTGAAAAAGGTGAGGTATGCACCTGCGCTATGAGCGTGGCAAAGCGTAAGGAAAAGGAAGCGCGCTCTGCCGCCGAAAAGGCGGCAGAGCCTAAGACAAAAAAAGAGGAAAAGGCAAAGGCGCGAGAAAAGCAGAGGCAGGCGAAGGAAAGAGAGAAAAATGCAAAAAGGAATGAGCGTGAAAGACGCGCTGAGGAAAAGCGCGCAAACCGCAGCGCATATAACGCTTACAAAAAGAATTCCTTTGCGAATGTCTGGCGGCTGTTTAAGGACTTTGTGAAATCTCCTGTGGAAACCGTGCTCAATCCCGGAGATATGACAAAAGCGGAAATACTTTTGTTTGCCATAATAGAAGGCATTATCGGCGGACTGTGTGTATATTCGGTGGTAACCGGCGTAAGCCGGGGACCGTTAAGACTGCTCGGCAATCTTCTGGGCTTCAAGGGCGTCGCAGGCTATGGTGTGCTGCTTGGCTGGATTGCATCGGCATTGTCTGGCGCAATCGGAGGTGTACTTATGTTCTTCATATATTCAGGAGTATTTTATCTTGTAAACAAATGGGTATTCAAGATGTTCACTCCGTATTGGGAATTTGTAAAACGCTTTGCCTTTGTCGCAATTCCTGCGGCTATAATCGGCGCAGTGGGCGTTATACTCGGAATCTTCTCGCAGACGACCTTTGCGGTGCTGCTTTTGTGCGGCGTTGTGGGAACGATCGTTCTGACCTATGAAATCCTTCGCTCAATGTGGTATTCAAAGTCACCGGCAAAGACCTTGTATACAATGATGCTATGTATTTTCATATTCCTGCTTATTGTGCTGTATATTGTAAGGCTGTCGGTTTTATGATTTTCAGGAGTTTATTATATGCAAAAATTAACCAAGGAAGAAATAAACGAATTATTTGACAAAGAATTCCCACCGGAAATGTCTTATATGGAGATGTCAGAAAAATTGTGTTTAATGAATAATGAACACATAGATGAGTTAAGATTTATTTTTTGTAATCTCATACTGGATGTAATGGTACGAGGATTTTATCGTTGGAAATCAGATTTTAATCAGACAATAAAAAACACTATTGCAGAATTGTTTATAAAGCAAGAAAGATTGCTAAAAAGCAAAAATTATTTCTTTGAAGCTGTGGCGGCTTTTTTTGAACAGGATTATTCAGAATGCCTGAATCTGTTAGATGAATACTATTCAGATACAGAAATAATTACTGTTACTGTTATAGATTTTGATTTGCTTCCGGTATTCAAGCAGTCGTTTTCGGGGTTTTGGCAACATATGCGTGAGTTTATAATTCACAAAAAATCTGAGCCGGGTGTATTGGAATATATTGATGCCATAGAAGCGTATTACACTGCATCTTCTTTTGAAATAATCATAGAAAAATGCAGCAAAGTTCTTCAGATTGACAGTAAAAGCGCAGCAATTAGAGAGCTGTTGGCAAGAATTTATGTTAAAAATAAGATGTGGAATAATGCCATTGCATATTATGAACAAATTAATGAACCTTGTATTCTATATCAAGATGATTTATATTTTGATATGGCTTGGGCATACGGAAAAGCAAAAGAGATTGACAAAGCGATAGAATACTATCAAAAATGTATTGAGATATCTCCCGCATATCATTATGCAAACAATAATTTGGGTTGGCTTTACATTAAAAAAAATAAATTTGATAAAGCAATAAATGTGTTGGAAAAATGCCTGAATGAAAGCTGTACATATGATGAACAGAAATATGCGGCAAATAATCTTGTGATAGCTTATATCGGCGCGAAAGAGATTGATAAAGCGGAAAAATTTGTTGCGGAGTCAAAAATAAAGCTATGGAAAACAACCCTGAATAAGCTTGAAGCAGTAAAAGACAAAAATGACACTCTTTTGGATAAGGAAACCGAAAGCGAAGAACATTCAATCAAATCCTTATCAAAGCACACTGATATGAATACACAGCAGTTTAGCAGTGAAAAGATATTGGAGGATGAATTGGAGCTGCGTATTGAATCAGGTAAACCGGTTTTTGGAACAAAATTAAAAATATATAAGCGAAAAGGAGAATATGGACGACAGTATATCATTCCGGTCGGAAGAATTGATTTGCTTGCTGAAGACAGCAATGGTAATTTATATGTTATTGAACTAAAGAAGGATAGTGGTTACGATGACGCTTATAAACAAATTGTCAGCTATATAGATTGGTTTGAAAAAAATAAAAAATCTTCCGAACAACAGATTTATGGGATAATATGTCTTAATAATCCTTCAAAAGAATTAATTAAGAGCACAAAAAAAGACAAACGCATTAAATTATATGAATACACAATATCTTACACGGAAATAAAATAGTATTAAAACACGAACAAGAACCATACTTTTGCTCAATGAGGTATTCAAAGTTACCCACAAAGAGCTTGCACACAATTAGATATGTATTATCATTCAGAGGGATCGCACGGCGGTCCCTTTAATGTTTTCAACAAAAATTCTGTAGGGAAAATTTTAAAAATTGTGGAAATTTGGCTAAACATATGATATACTTTAAATATATAGTTATTTTCATGAGGAGAGTGAAGTGCATGAATAAGATATTAAAAAGAGCATGCGCGGTTCTGGCAGTACTGTCGGTGGCCGCGGGCGGCATGACGGCTCCGGCGCTGGCTGAGAACGAAACGACGGACGGCAGCGGACAGGTTACGGCATTCAAGGGCGCCGAGGGCGGAGGTATGTACACCAAGGGCGCGCGGGCGGCGCTGGATAATGACGAGAAGATAGAGGTTTATCATGTGACAAATCTTAACAACAGCGGTGATGGCTCCTTCCGTGACGCGGTATCTAAGGGCAACAGAATTGTTGTTTTTGACGTTTCGGGATATGTTGATCTTGACTCAAATGTTACGATAGGTCATGACAATATAACAATTCTCGGTCAGACTGCTCCGGGGGACGGCATCTGCTTCCGTTCAAACAATATCAAGGTCGGAGCAAATAATGTAATTCTGCGATATGTGCGCTTCAGAGTGGGCGCGCACGACAAGAACGGAAATGATACCCGCGCGCAGGACGGTCTTGAGGTAACGGATAACTGTCAGAATGTAATAATCGACCACTGCTCCGTTTCATGGGGTACGGATGAAAATCTTTCCGCGTACGCGGTTAAGGACGTTACCATACAGAACAGCATCATAGCCGAGTCGCTCAATCAGAGCGTGCATGATAAGGGCGAGCACAGCTACGCGGCAATCTGGGGCGGAGTTAATCTCACTGTCCACCATAACATAATCGCAACGCACAAGAGCCGCAATCCTAAGATAGGAACCTCCGAAACGGTTTCCATGACGGCGGGCTATACGGACGATCAGACGCTTGTTGATATAAAGAACAATATTATTTACAACTGGGGCGACAAGGCGGGCTACGGCTCGGAGAACGGCGCAAAGACTTATATTCAGAATAATATCTACCGTCCCGGTCCGGCGACTCCGGCGGGAAAGCGGGCGAGAATATTTGAGCTGAGCATCGGAAACAAATATGAAACAAATATGCTCGGCAGCGTTTACGCAAAGGGCAATATAATTGATGTTGAACAGGACGACCCGGACTATGCCGCGGCACAGTCTGTCAATGAAGAAAACTGGCAGAATGACGCCCATACGGGAGTTTACGTTGACAGCAAGTATTACGGTATTGCGGACGATACAAACGCAAAAATAGAAATACCGGACGCTGTGTATCAGACATATGAGGCGGAATATCCCGTCACGCTGGACGCGGCGGAGGACGTGTTTGACAAGGTTATCGCAAACGCTGGCGCGACACTGCCCAAGCGTGATGAGGTTGATACAAGAATTGTAAACGACGTAATCAACCGAACCGCGCCGACAGGCAGCAAGGGCAGCGTTGGTCTGCTTGACGATCCGACGGACATTGATATATTTGACGGCAGGGGCTACCCCGAAATGGAAGCGGTAACAAGAGCGGTTGCCGATTACGATACCGACGCGGACGGAATACCGGACGAGTGGGAAGATAAAATGGGTCTTGACAAGGCCAATCCGACCGACGGCACACAGATAGGTCCCGATGGATACACATGGCTTGAAATCTATGTCGAGGAGGCAATAACCAATCCTAAGCCTGACGATGCGGTAACAGTGAGCTGCATGCTTGATAATGCCGTTGTGTATAAGGATAACGAAGAAATTCCTCTTACGGCATCTGTCGGCAGAGATACATTCATAAGCGGATATGAGGACGGTGTTGTACATATTGTTCCTGGCAGCGGCTTTACAACAGGCTGTGTTGCTGTCGTATGCGGCTACACGGACGGAGCGCTTTCAGCGGTAAAATATGGCGCGGTGAAATACGAAATTTCGGACTGTACGGCAGATGTCGGCGAGGTTACCGGAGATACGGTAAGGATCTTTGTATGGGACAGCTTGGAGGGCATGAAGCCGCTCTGCGGCGCGTATCCCGGCAGCAGCGCTCCGCAGGCGGCGGCAAAGGTGGAGTTCTATTGTGATGACGCGCTGATTGGCGAGGCGCAGCAGCAGGAGGACGGCGGACTGTGGATTTGCAATACTTATCTTCCGTCGGGTGATCATACGATAACTGCAAAGGCGGCAAAGACTGACGGAACTTACGCGCTCAGTCCGGCGCAGTATATATCCGTAACAGGCTCTCAGGCGGCTGAGAACTGGAATGCCGCAGGCGGCGCGGGCTTTGACGGCAGCAATTATACCTTGCCGAACAATTCATCACTTACGCAGACAGTATCGGGAGACTTCAAGCTTGTAACAAAGACAGACAGCATAACAAGCCGTTTCAGTTCTGTTGAAACAGGTCTTAAATGCGGCGGTATTACGATATACAAGAGCTATAACAGCGATTTTAATCAGAAAACAGGTTATAATCTCGGTGATGGCAGTGAGGGTAATTATACGGAAATTTCAGCGGACAGCTGCAAATATCTTGAAATTTCAAGAACCGGCAGTACCGTCAGCTTATATGCGGGAACAAGCCTTGCAGACCTTGAAAACAACAAAGTCGGTGAAGCAACGGTTTCCGGCAGTACAGAGGTCGGAGCGTATGTATCGGGTGATGAGAGCAATATAACTGTATCAAAGCTGGAAATGCTCTGCCTTTCAACTGTTCAGACCTCACCTCAGGCGGAATTGCAGCTTACGGCGGGGCAGAGACTGCTTCTCACCGGCGAAACGGTTGATGTTACGGTAACTCCCGACGGCTCGCCTATAACAGAGGTATGGCTCTATCTTGACGGCAGACCGCTTGCATCAAAGACAGGTCTCAGCATAAGCGGGAAGGAAACTGTTTCAATTCCGGTGACCTTCACAACACCGGAGAACGGAACGATTACCGCATACTGCTTTGATGAAAATCTCGGCAAGGGTACCGCCAGTGTTGATGTTGCCATAACACAGGATGTAACTCCGTGGGAGCTTACTGACATAGGAGCTTCCGACACTGATGTTAAGTCATATGTTCTCGGCACAACCGACTATACATATAAAATAGGCGATTCGTCAGATGGTCAGATAGGCGGAACAGAGGATCGTTTCGCATTCCTCAATCAGCAGTTTACCGGAAATACAAGACTGTATGCGAGATTACGTTTACAGAGCGCGGAGCAGATCGGGTTTGTATTGAAGAATGACCTTGATACCGACAGTATTACCTACTACTTTGGCGCGAATATGGTTGACGGAGCAGTGAAATATCAGCTTACAAAGCGTGATACACCGGGAGGTGAAACGGAGCTTGTTTCCGATGTGACCGATATTATAAATGATAACAGCAAGGCGTATATTGTTGCCGAAAAGAACGGCAATAACTTCAATATCTATAAAACTACAAATGATGCCAATCTCTATAAGGTAAATACCCTGATAGCAAGCGTTGACTGCGATGATATCAACGACACTTATTATATGGGCTTCGGCGCTGTTTCGGACGGAGAATTGATTCCCGACATAGGCTGGCTCGGCATTGAAAGCATGAATGACGCCGGTACAACCTCATCATGGAGCTTTGACAATGGTCTTGACTGGCTGTGGCAGCTTCAGGAGGCAAATATGCTCACTCCGTCATGGACAGACGAGGAAATTGCCGGCAATGCAACGGGTAAAATGAAGATAGCGACCGGCAGCGATTACACAGGCGAGCGTTATATCTTTCATGAATATGTTCCGGGAGACGGAAACAAGGTAGTAAATGCGCAGGCGGATGTGCTTGTTTCGGGTGATGATGCGGGTATTAATGTATATCTGACTGCAAATTCATCAGATTCAGGCTTCAAGGTTTCATTTGAAACTGACGGATATATCTATGTCGGCGGAGATAAGACAGATTATACATATGATATAAACAAATGGTACACCGTTTTATATTCGGTCGATGAAGGCATTAATGCCGCTGCGGCCGCAATTATAGTTAAGGATGCGGACGGCACAATTATTGCCGATATTCCTGAGGCAGAGGCGGCAGACTTCCGCGCGCAGAACAATGTTGAGAAAAAGGTTCCTGTTACAAACGGAATCTTCTTTGAGCCAATAGCGAACAAGACAGGCGCATATTATATTGACAACGTAAGCGTTGATGTGACAGATTCGAGTATACAGAAAACCGTGCTTGCAGGTCATTTCTGGAATTTCGGCTCAAGCGAGGAATTTGACAATCTTACCGCTCTTGTAAACGGAGAGGAATATGCCGGTCTGCACGTTATAGGCGGCGCAGCAATAGAAGCAAACAGCAAGACTATTGACGGAATAAGCTTCTCAAAGCGTTACAAGATGGGCGGTGCGGGCAGCCGCACGAGCAAGTGTGTATACTTTGATGTTCCGGCAGGAACAACGGATATAGTTGTCTATGGTGAACCGGCAGGCTCATCGGGTACGCGAAGTATTGTCATCGACGACGGAGAAACGCATGCTACTGTTGTAACAACACAGACCGCTGTTTATTACACACATGACGGCGATGCGGCAAGGATTTACGTTTACGGCGATGCAGGTATAAATCTGTACGGCATAAGCTATGAAACCTATACATATGATGAGCAGTAAGAATTAAAGCAAAGTAAAAGACCATCGGCATATGCGCCGGTGGTCTTTGCATATAGTCAATTAAGTAATTAACCAACAAGTGTTTCAACGTAAGCCTTGATCTTATCGCACTTAGCGTTAGCGAAGAAGAGCTCCTTGAACTTAGCGCCCGCAACAGCGCCCTTTACGAGGTCCTGGTCGAGAGCCGGAAGAATGTCGAGGAGGTCTCTGTGTGTAACCTTCTTAACCTCGTTGAGAATCTTAGCGTTTCTCTGCTCAGGAACCGCTCTTTCCTTCGGATAGCCGCCGCCCCACTCTTCAACGAAGAGCTTCTCGAATACATACTGGAGGTTAAGCTCAGCGCCCCAGCCCCAGCCCTTAGCGAAAGGCAGAGCGATACAGTTACCGTTGTTTACCTGTGTGAACTGGTAAGCGTCTGTCGGGTCTACAACGTGACCGCAGAGTACGCCCGGGAATGCGTTGCAGGCAAGACATGCGCCCTCGCCTGTGCCGCAGCCTGTGATTACGAGATCAGCAGCGCCTGAGTTGAGAAGGATCGATGCGAGAATACCGATCTGTACATATGTAAGCTGAGCCTCGTCCTCTGCTGTGTACATACCGTAGTTGTCTACTGTGTGACCGAGCGGCTCAACAACCTTTCTGAGTGTAGCCTCGATAACGCTGTTCTTTGCAGCCTGACTGTTTTCGTTAATTAAAGCAATTTTCATTGTAAAAAATCTCCTTTCAGAATGTGTTGGGATTTGTCCCATATGTTTATTATACCAAAAAATTGTTTTGTTTGCAATAGTAAATGCAAATTAATTTGTTTTCCTTTTTGAACAAATAATAAAATTTATAAAGAGTATTGCAAGCTGAGAATTATTGTGTTATAATTTTATCAATACGAGAGGAGTGATATTGATGAAGTGCAGCATATGCGGTTCGGAGCTGGAATACGGCTCAAGCATTTGTAAATATTGCGGTAATATTGAAACCATGCCGGAGACGGAGGTCATTCCTGAGGAGGAACCTGAGTCTGATGATTTTGATTTTACAAGGACGTATGATATACAAAGGAAGCTTAAAAACAGACCTAAGGCTGAGGGAACAGGAGCAGTTCTGCCTGAAATTCCGGATGAACCTCCGGTATATACGCCGCCTGTAAGGGAGGAGTCTGTACAGGAGACGGATGAGCAAAATATACCTGCAAGGGGTGAAAGTGACATGAATAATAAGCAATCATATAAAAGAGGGAAAAAGAAAAAGCATCCCGTACGCACAGCTATAGTTATGGTTCTGGCGATGATAGTTATTTTTGCGGTGACCTTCTCTATATTTTTTCACCTTTTAGGAGGAAGCTTTGTTGAGGAGGAGTCGACAGATACTCCCGCGCCTTCCGAAACACTGCCGGTAGTGGCTGCCGGACAGAATATATTTACGGAGGCGCCTACAGAAAAGGCAACAGCTGCTCCGAAGAAGGCAACGGAAAAGCCGACAGAAGCGCCAAAGGAAACCGAGGCGCCGGAGCCGGAAGCAACGGAGGACACGCGAACCTCGGATTATCTTTTTGATTCGTCACACAATGTAATACGCGAGTCGGAGCTTAAAGCGCGTTCGAGAGAGGAAATCAAGCTTATTTATTATGAAATATATGCGCGTCACGGTTATGACTTTCAGGATGAGGGACTAAAGGAATATTTTTCCGGCAAAACATGGTATGAGCCTGTTACGTCACATCGTGAGGAGGCGGAATCGCAATTCAATGTGGTTGAACGTGAAAATATAGAGGTAATAGAAGCATATCAGCGAGAACAGGGCTGGAGACAATAATATTAAGGGGGCTGTATCAAAACTAAATTGTTGTTTCGCTGCCAACCCCCCTTCCGAAAATCGCTTTGCGATTTTCTCCCTCCCCCCTTTTT
>JBJEIW010000015.1:0-4493 GCA_051877435.1 Candidatus Ornithomonoglobus sp. | reverse complement strand
ATACAAGTATATCGCGGTATCCCGTCCTGTTGATATATCCCGCGCCCTCCGCGATTATGAACAGCTAAAAAACGATGCTACCGGCGGCAGGCGAAAGCTGATAAAAGCAGAAATGGACGAGCTTGCGGGAATGGTAATGTCCGGTGAAACGCTGGAACGTCAGTATTACATCATCATCTGGGAAAGCACCAAGCGCGAGGACGAGCGCGGTATCGTTGCAAGAGCCGAGGAACTTGCAAAGATATATAACGAAAACCGCATTAAAGCAAGTGTTATTGACAGCCGCGGTCTAGTCCGTCTTTGCAACCTTGTGAACATTCCCGCTTATGCTCACCTTGAAAACACCGACGTTGATGAGAAGATTTCCGTACTGAAAGCAAGATGAAAGGACACCCTATGAAACAGAACGAATTTGAAGAATTACAGATTAACACCGCTTTGCAGGCGGCGATAACACCTGTTGGTCTGGAATTTAACCGCAACGATTTTATGCTCGGCGAGTATTTCTGCCGTGTCTATACGGTTATCAGCTATCCGTCCAATCCCGAATATGGTTGGTACTCAAAGCTCACCAATCTTCCCGGTACCATCGTTGCTATAAACTACGAACCAATCGACAACGGCTTACTGCTTGCCAACATGGCAAAGAACATAACCACCCAGCGCGGTATACAGTTATCAACGAAAGACTCCCTTGAACGCCAGAGAGCCGAAAAGTCCGCTGATGACCAGGAAAACGCCATGCGGCAGATGGATCAGAACAACGAAACAATGGGCGTGTGGAATACCACCATTATGGTTATCTCAAATGACGAGGACGATTTCCAGGAACGTTGTCAGCGAGTAGTGTCCCTTGCGAACACCGTGGGCTGCCGCCTGCGTGTGCTTGCTAATTTGCAGAAAGAGGGCTATCAGCATATCAGCCCCACCTATGCACAGAACAAGGAAATAAACGAGATTTCCCGTCGAGCGTTTCCGCTTTCCACCTTTGTGGGCGGTTTTCCATTTGCTGCGTCCGGCTTTAACGACGGCAGCGGCTACTATCTCGGAAAGGACAGCGGCGGCGGTATAATTCTTTTAGACCTTTGGAAGCGCGAAAAGAGCCGCACCAACAGCAACATAACCATTATCGGCGGCACAGGAACGGGTAAATCTACCGCGACAAAGCACATTGTCGCCAGCGAATACGCTCACGGTACAAAAATCATAATCATCGACCCCGAAGGTGAATACAAGGATATGTGCCGCGGTGAATACTTTGACGGCGACTGGATAGACGTTGCCGGAGGGCGCGGCGGTCTAATCAATCCGTTGCAGGTGCGCCCTGCGCCAAAGGACGAGGACGATAAGAACATCTCGGAGAACGACGGAATAGGCGATTTGGCAATTCACCTTAAAACGCTTGAAACTTTCTTCCAGCTATACATACCGTCAATGGACGATAGATTACGCGCTTTGCTTAACAAGACCATTGTAGAGCTATACGCACGGTACGGAATTACATGGAATACAGATGTTCGCGGATTAAAGAACGAGCAGTTCCCAACCATAGGCGACCTTTACCGCCTGATTGAGAGCAAGTGCGGCAAGGACAGCAATTCTCCTTATTATGAGGACTTGAAAACCTATCTGGAGTCTGCCGCAAACGGCGCAGACCATGGGTTGTGGAACGGACACACTACCATTTCTCCGCACAGCTCTTTCGTGGTGCTGGATACAAAGTCGCTGGTGCAAATGTCCGGCTCCGTTCTTGCCGCACAGTATTTCAATGTGCTTTCATGGTGCTGGGAGCAAATTACACGCGACCCCACAGAACGCATTATGCTTGTTGCGGACGAGTGCTGGACAATGATAGACCCGAAT
Organism: Candidatus Ornithomonoglobus sp.; assembly: GCA_051877435.1. GTDB lineage: Bacteria > Bacillota > Clostridia > UBA1381 > UBA1381 > Ornithomonoglobus. The sequence continues at coordinate 2,630 of JBJEIW010000015.1, read as the reverse complement.
GTCCCGCAATCCCTTGAATTTCTGCGTAATGCTGAAAAAAGAGCAAGAAAGTACGAAGGCAGCATTGTTGTTGCAACACAATCAATCACCGATTTCCTTGACCCGCAGATAAGGCTTTACGGACAGGCGGTTCTTGATCTGCCCAGCTTTAAGCTGCTGTTCGGTGTTGATGGTGACAGCCTGCGCGAAACAAAAGAGATATTTTCGCTTAATGAGGCGCAGTATGAGCGGCTTGCTGCAAAACAACGCGGTATTGCTCTGATGAAAGTCGGTTCACAGGCGGTAAAAGTTAAGTTTGAATTTTCAGACGAAAGGCTTTCAATTTTCGGAAAGGGCGGCGGAAGATAGGAAACGGCGAAATTTTTGCCGTTTCCTATTTGCTGATACGCGCGGAGTTCGCGCAGCGAACGTATGCGCGAGGCACTTAAAATGTTATAGAAAACGGCAAATTTATTTGTCGTTTTCTATAACTGCTTTTGCCACTTGACAAAAATACACAGTTCGTATATAATGAATATGGAGAGCTATGATATTATTGTAAAGGAGGCAGAGAGTTATGGCTACTTCAAGCATTAAGAAGAATTTCGTTGTATCCGGACCGGAACAGACTCAGAAATTCGCAGACGCTATTGAGGCATCCTTTAACAACAAAAGAGTCGCTACAAAGGTCAAGGCAAGACATCTTACAAGTTCTGCCGAAATCAAAAGTTTATTAGCAAAGAGGAACGGCAAAAATGGCTAACGATTTTCTTGTTGTCAATTTTAAGGATATGCTGGAAGATGAAGAAATCGGAGAGGATAAGCTCAAAGAAATTCTCTCCGATTATTCTTGTCCTAAAAACGCCGACGTCGAGCATTTTCTGAAATGCAATTCTATTGAGTTTACAAAGAAAAACCAATCTGTTACATATCTGGTGTTTGGCAATGAAGGTAATGTTGTAGGTTATTTTTCACTTGCCATAAAACCAATATCTGTACGCAGCGATATTTTCAGCAATTCTGTAAACCGAAAAATCTCGCGTGTTGCAGAGCTTGACGAGGACGGAACGACCTATTCTCTGTCCGCCTACCTCATCGCGCAGCTTGGGAAAAACTATACCAATAGTGCCAACGAAACCATTTCCGGTACGGAGCTGTTGGATATTGCTTTGGATACCATAAGAGATATTCAGCATAAGGCAGGAGGTATGGTAGTATTTATCGAAGCTGAACGCAAGGACAAGCTGATGAAATTCTACAAAGACGAGAACCGTTTTCAAGAATTTGAAACCCGCACGATCCACAAGGAAGATAAGGAACAGGACCTAGTGCAAATGTTGATAACCCTTTAACCATAAATGCTCCGAGAGATCGGGGCATTTTCTTTTAGCGCACAGTTTTGTGCGCTTTTATTGTAAACGTCAAATAAATTTGACGTTTACAATAAAAACTTATTTAAATTGCCTCGCACATCCGTTCGCTGCGCGAACTCCGTGCGTATCGGCAAATAGTAAACGACAATTTCCATTGCCGTTTACTATAATTCAGAAAGGCAGATGATACCCATGTCCTTACCCGTAATCATCACAGCGATCCCCGCTTTCTTCGCGGTACTGCTGCTCATTCTGCCGGAAATATGACGGAGGTGCATTATGGCGGTCAACCCGAAACTAATTGCCGTTATTGCCGAGTCCCTATCCAGCGAACAGGGGCGCAATACTGTTCTGAAAATTATCATGGTAGTTATCGGTCTGATTATGATGATATTCACGGCATTTGCCGGCTTTATAAGCGGTCTGCTGGATATTATTCAGACAACCGACCTGCAAAACCATTGGAGATATATCAGGACTTGTATCAGCGAGGTTTTTGACGGAATGAACGCTGAAATTGACGGAGATATAAAGCGCGAGGTCTATGATTTCATGCCCGATTTCTCAGTTAATCTATCAAAGGCGGCTATCAACAGCGGCTTTGACGGCAGTACCCTCATTCTCTACGACAGCGAGGAAATAGCGCAGGCACAATCGGTCATGGAAACTTATGCCGCTGCTCTCCGTGCAATAAGCTCGCAGAGCGAATTTGACGAATACATAGCCGATTTCAGTTCGGATATGGACTATTCGGATATAACAAAGCCGCAATTTACAGATGATACGGGAATAGAGCGTATCAGCGGATATGAGGACAGCGTGAAATCTTTTCTGTACTGCCGTGCTATGGAAAGTATGCCGCAGTATGAGTACCTCTACGATGAAACCACTACCGAGGACGGGAAGGCTTGACATATTTCATTCACATTCACCTCATGGTGAGTATAACATATTTATAAAAAAAAGAAACCAAATCCTACATATTGTATGGTTGTCATACATATTGTACGATTTTTATTTACAAAAGTATAAAATATGATATAATACCATCAAGGGCAACACAAAAAGCAGATAGCAAACAGCAAATTGCTTCTTAGATTCGTTTTGGAGCGTATCACGGGAAATTCTCATTCTCCGTTGTAAAGCTATCATACTTTTGAGTCCCACCAAGCTCTTTGACAATTTCATAGCAGAGCGATAACAAAACCATCAACCGCAGCTCTTGATTGTGCGAAGATGTACCTGTATTGATTCTGAGGAGTTATTCATTATCCGTGA
>JBJEIW010000014.1:0-4514 GCA_051877435.1 Candidatus Ornithomonoglobus sp. | reverse complement strand
TTGTTTACTGATGTTGGTTTTGGTTGGTGCTGAAAAAATGGGGAAACTCAAATATTATAAAGTGCAAACAGAAAAGCGTATAGCGTGAGTTACTATTCAGCAATTATATAGGTATCGGTCATTATCTCCGGCGCTCCGCACCATTCTCACCGCCATGCGCCTCCGATAACAACCGATACCTATATAGTATATAAAGTGGACAGGCAATTCTATTACCCATATGAACGGGATAGCAGCTTGACTGCGTTTAGTGAATATGGGTAATAGAGTTGCCCCATCACTAATAGCTGAATAGTAACTAGCGTGATAGGTGAACTGTAACTGCCTCGCTCCAATAGATAAAAATACCGCGGCTTCTGCCGCGGTATAAGGTTAGGGTTTAATATTCATTATTCTGAATTCTTGCCTGAAGCCTTTTTACATAGCGTTTATATGCTCTGCTTCCGACTCTGACATATAAATCATGGTTAATATTATAAAGCTCTCCGATAACATCAATAACAGCCTCCGGATCATACCCGTAAATGCACATAAATGAGCATTCACCGTCAATTGTTTCAACATAGAATATATCCATTGATGATATAAGATCGCGCTTTGAGCGTGAATGCTCATACGGATAAAGAGTCTTTACAAAACGCTTTCCGGACTCTGACGCATTGCGCTTTACAAAATCCTTTGTTCCGACAAGTACAACGGAAAGCTCGTCTGCCGGAATTTCAGTCAGCTTTGTTTTAGCAGGCTTTAAATCCGATAAAAAACCACCGTTAATATCATAGGGAAGGAAGTCATTGGCCCAGCTCTTCATATAAAGAGTATTATCTCTGACCCTTATATATGTTCCGAACACGGAATTTAGCTTCAGCAGCGAAAGGATTACAAATATAATTGCAACTATCGCAAACGGAATCCCAAGCCAGAGCTTGGCTGTGGATATATCATATATTGCCATAATGAAACAGAACAAAAATAGAATTGCATATACGGCAATTACCATCAGGGCTTTCCCTCGTATTGACGAGTCGGCTGCTGCCTTAACTGAACCGGCCATTTGTATCCTCCTTATTTTGTAAATCTTCTCGCACAGCTGAATTCGCTTGCATAATACGGTGTGTCAATAGACTGGTACTGAATTACCGTACCCGAGTAGGGCGCATGTATCATCGTATTGTTACCAACGTAAATTCCTACATGGTGAACATTGAGGCCGCTTCCAAAGAACAATAGGTCTCCGGGCTGTAATTCATCCTTTGAAACAGGAATACCCTCGTTAACCTGTGTATATGTAGTACGGCTTATATCAATGCCCAATGACTTGAATACATACTGAACAAAACCTGAGCAGTCGAAGCCGTCCGGTGTTGTACCGCCCCAGACATACGGAACCCCGAGATATTTTGCAGCCTCCAGGCAGATTGCATCTCCTCCGGCTGATGACAGTCCTGCTGCCGAAATTGACGAAACAGTTGTCGGCTTTGTAATTTGAAGCTCATCGCTGCCTTCAAAATACTCAACCTTCTGCTGTGCGGAGGCAAGAGCCTTATATTTTGTAGTTGCCTTAACAGATTTTTCCGTAATCTTCTTGCGTTTAACGGTTGTTGTATCTTCTGTTCCGTCAGGAACCTCTACATCTACAATTTCCTCATCATAGAAATATACAAGCCCCATTTCTTCATCCTCATAAATGGGGTAGAACTTTTCGCCGTCCTCAAGAATGTATTCTGTTAATACAGGCTCAGGAAGCTCAACCGTGATGTTGACATTTCCGTTTGTTTTAACAACGCTCTTATCTCCGCGTCTTACCGCGCTTACATATATGTAGTAATCACCGGGATCAATGTTGTTTATCTTTGCGCTTTTTGCATCCGTAACAGGCTGTGAAAGAAGCAGCTCTCCGTCGTTGTTATATATGTCTATAACAAAGTCGTGATACATATCACTTTCCCATGATAATTCAATGAAGTCATTATCTGTTGTCGTTTTGGCAGCGGTAACCTGCACGCTGTTTTCCGGCGCCTCACCGTATTGAATAGTAAATTCTTCGCCATCAGAAGCTCCGTCCGGCTTTACAGCGCTGATTTTTATCGAGTAATCCTTACCGGCCTCAAAAAGTGAAGCATCAAATGTAAGCTTTGTACCGGTCGTCTTTATATAGCTGTTAACTATGTAGTTGTCATCCTCTATTGAGTAAATCTGAACAAAATATTCATCGGCTACGCTTTCTTTAAGCTCTATAACGACATCCTCACCCTCGTTGACAATTTCCTCATCAGCAGGGGAAACAATCTCAGGACAGCCGGGCTCAGGGGTCGGAGCCTCTGTCGGCGCGGCTGTGGCTGAAGGTTCCGAAGTCTCTGTCGGGGCAGGGATCGCTGATACGCCGATTGCGTTTGATGTATCGCTGACAGTGGATTCGATCGGAGCTGAGGTTGGTATCACTGCCGCCGCCGGAATATTTGAAACAGGAGTTGATTTGCCCGATGAGAGCATTATACTGCTTATTGTTGAAAATACAGTATCGGAATTCTCCGAAATTTCGGCATCCGTCTGTTCTTCCGGTTCGGTTGAAGCTTCAGGAGTCTCAGTCGGTTCCTCGGTTGGCGCTTCTGTCGGAGCCTCGGTAGGCTCAAGTGTCGGAAGCACTGCGATGTCCTCGGAGGAGGTTGAATATGTATCACCGGTAAGATGAACCGAATCACCTGTGATGCTTGCCATTACTGCGTAGTCGTCAAGAATACTTGTTCCTACACCGACAGTCGTAATCCTGCTTGAAAAACATTCATTATTGTTCTTCAGAAGCTTGGCATAGATGCTGCATATATCATATCCCGCTTCATGCTCTGCATTGTCCATGATATGCTCATTGAGTGTGTCATGCGCAGTGTTGATGTATTTCGGCTGAGACGCCATCTGCATTGCTGTCTGCCAGAGCTCAGAAGAGATGCTTACAGGCTCAAGACCGTTTTTAACACGGTTTGCGTTAATCAGATCTACAAGCTCAGCAGCGCGGGTATCCGATGAATTTTCCGCAAACTCGGTGTTTTTATACTGCGGGTTATAGATTACCGCATCAAGTCTGCCGCTGCCGTCTTCAAAGAAACGGAAGCTGTCATCATCAAGGTATTGATAAATTTTTATATAATCATCGCCTGAAGTAATATCAGCAAATGAAAAATTACTGTTGGAACAGAAAGCGCATATTCTTCCTTCATGAACACCAATCATCATGAAGTTATTATAATCGGAATTATATATATACCAGTCGAAAGAATAATCACTTTTGTCTATTCTGTCCGGCTCGCCGAGAACATCCGTAACAGAAGTAATATTTGCACCGATTGTTATCTCAGTGCCGCCGTTATTAAAAGAAATATCCTGCATAAATAAGTCATAAAGAACATTTACAAGAATTCGGCAGCTATTCCAGTTTATTTCCTTATTCGGCTCGGAATTTGATGTATCAATGATTATTCCGTGCTTGATCATGAATGCATATCCAACACGGTTTTGTTCGTCAACAAGCGCATTATCGTAGCATTTGTTCATAATCTCGTCAACATCTTCGCTTGTAAGTGCAAATGAGTCGTCAAAATCAATTATGGTTTTGTAAAGGACGGTCATAACATCCTGCTTACGCAGAACTGCCCCGTCGGCTATGGAGTCAAGCTCATCTGTATTGGCAAAGCCGAGTACAACTGCCTTTGCAAGAATCGGATCCTCTGTACTGTCTGCGAGAACAGCAGGAACCTCTACTTCCTGACCGCACAGCTTTTCGTAGAGCGCAACAGCCTGATCAAGCATATCCCTTTCGGATACTATTGTGTCTTCGGCATGAGCTGCTATACCGAACTGTCCAAGACCGGCAGAAAGAGCCGCAATGAGTATTAATAATCTCATCTTAGGGAGCTTAGAATTTTCAGCCAAATTATTTCAGTCCTTTCTTATTTTTATTTCCTACTTTAATTCTATAATATTATAACAGAAAAAAATCGCAATGTCTACACCTTTTTAATGAATTTTTTGTGAACTGAAAGCGAAAATAAGGCATAAAATGAACACAGAAAGGGGCATTGTGCATAAATTGTTGGTTTATCCTTGACAATAACAGAAAAAAAGGTTAAAATTACTTTAATGAATTTTCGAGAAGAAAGGTAATCGGATTTATGTTAGAAAAGCTGGAGTCATTGAAGAAAAGATTTGAACTGGTTTCCGAAAAGATAAGTGATCCTGAGGTGATTGCGGATCAGCCGTCATGGCGTGACTATTGCCGTGAGCACAGCGAGCTGTCACCTATTATTGATGAATATAACAAGTATAAGGCGCTTCTGGATACAATAGAGGATGATAAGGCGCTTCTTGAGTCCGAGGATGATAAGGAGCTTGTGGAAATGCTGCGGGAGGAAATCTCGGAGGCGCAGAGCAGCGCTGAGGAGTGTAAGGAGCAGCTTAAGCTTCTGCTTCTGCCCAAGGACCCGAACGATGACAAAAACGTCATCATGGAGATCCGCGGCGGC
>JBJEIW010000013.1:0-4522 GCA_051877435.1 Candidatus Ornithomonoglobus sp. | reverse complement strand
TACACGTATATGTGATTTCCAGAAGGATACGGAGCATCACATAGAGCTTGTTATTGATTATGACATAGAGCTGTATTCTGTGCAGATAGATTCAAACGACGCAAAAACAATAAGCTTTGCAGATGCCGGCTATAATGCGGCAGCCTCGGGCGCAATGCGGCTGTTCCGACTGCATTCATGGGCTGAGGATATAATGTATTATCAGCTTGATAACCTTATTATATACCATAAATAAAGAGTATCAGACAGGATTTGAACAGATAAAAATAAAATGATTGGAGGAAATAAGAATGAAAAAATTTATAGTAGGAATACTGACGGCGGCTATGGCTCTGTCGGTATCGATAACATCGTTTGCAGAGTCGACCTATAATGTAAAGGATAATTACGTTACGTCCGATGACGCAAGCGGAATGAAAACCGTTATTATAACAAAAGGCGAAAGTACATCCGAGAGCGTTGAGGACAGCGATATTTATTATGTAGGTCAGGCGGCTGCGGGCGACACCTTTACGGGCGCTGCAGATAAGTTTTTGCTTAAGGCGGGCGCTCCGGCAGGTGCGTATACCGTAACCTTCGGCGGCAGCGGAACCACTCCGGTATCGAAAGTGTTCTATATAGGAGTAAGCACTGCGGCGAACGATATTCTGCTTGACAGAATCACAACTGAAGGAGGAGAAACATCCAACGAGGACGGGACAAAGAATGTCGGATATTTAGCATCAAACGTAACAGGCAGTTTTAGAGGCGTAATAATAAAAGTCGGCAGCGACTATTACGGCGTTAGCCTGAATGCAGAAAATATGACTTTGGCGAATGCATCTATAGGTATACAGATTAACGGTGTAGGCGATGAATATCCCGAGGTATGGCTTACATCAAGAGGCTTTGAACTGGAAAACTGAGTTAAGGAGGTAGTGAAAGATGAAAGCATATATAGCTCCGAAGATGAACATAAATATGTTCAGCGCAATAGATATTGTTACTACAAGCGGTGAACCTGATAACTATGTTACTGCTTTGGAAACCGTTGCGAACAAGCAGCAGGTTAATTTAGCCGACTTAAAGAAAGTAGTGGAATTCACATTCTAAAGCTTTGACGGCGGCTTAAGAGCGCGGCAGCAGGGAATACCCCGCTGCCGCGCTTTTTGTATGCTGTGTTATATTACCGATTCTCGGATGTGCCACGCTGACGTGCCGCGCGCACCTGAGAGGTTGTCTGTCCGGTTACCTTCTTAAAGCTCCTGTAAAATGTCTGCTGGCTTGAAAAACCGCACTTGTCGGAAATATCCGATATGGAGTCGTCTGTGGTCAAAAGCAGTGTTTTCGCTTTGTTTACACGCAGATTTGTAAGATACTCATGAAAGCCCATGCCTATGGTGTTCTTTATAGTCATGGATATTCCGCTGGTGCTCATATGGAAATAGCTTGCAAGATAATCTATGGACAAGCCCTGGAAGGTGTAGTTTTCTTCAATGTAATTTATAATAGCCTGTCCGGAGCCTTCCGAAGCCGCTTTGTTTTCTTCCTCAGCTTCTGTTACATCAAGAATATAATCAACTGTATTCATGACAAACTTCTTCATATCATGAAGTGAAAGCAGTGAAAATTCACTCATTATATCCTCAGTTGATTTATTTTCAGGAAGACCGAGCTGTTTAAGCTCGAACACCTTAAAGGCAATGTCCATAATCGCTGTATAAAGCCGTTTCTGCGCCTTGTTGGGCTTTAATTTGTTCCGATCAAAAATGATATTCAGCAGCTCGTATACCTTCTGTTTATTCATAGACAGCAGAGCTGTAAACAAATCAGATTCCTCGCGGCAGCCGAAATCAAATTCATTGCTGTACTGAGCGTCCAGCAAAACGCGGCTTGAATTTGCGGGGCATACGGCAAGACTGTTTGATGCTTCAATATGCGCCTTCTTAAGTCCTTCAATGCCCTTATATAATTTGCTTCTGCCGACCGAAAGCTTTACATGCTCGCTGTCATTTTGCAGGAGATTACTGAACTCCTTTATAATGCTGTTAACCTTTATTACCTCATCCTGCTCTGCAACATTTACGATAATATAGAGTGATTCATAGTCTCCGGGCAGAATATATGTAGGAAATTCATTACTGAACATATCCTTAACAATGGAATAAAAACCGCTTTGGATGTTTTCATATTCGAGTGAGGTGTATTTGTTAAACAGCTGAAAGGTGGGGGACAGCTGAATAATAACAATCATAAAGTATTCGTTCGGGAAATGCAGCGTTTTTTTGATTATATTTCTGGTGTTCTCATCAATGCAGTATTCCGTAGCGTTAAGATAATCAATTAAAAACTTCTCCTGTGCGCACGGAAGTGTTTTTATAAGATTATTCTTTTCCGTTGCAAGTCCCTGTGTCTGTGTAACCATATCCCTGAATACATTGCCTGTGCTCTTGCCGCTGCTGCTGTCTGAGAGTACATTGGCAATCTCACCTAAAGGAACAGACACATTTTTTGTGCTTTTTAATGCCAATACTACCGCCACGATAAGGAATATAATTATTATTGCAAATGAAATAAATATATTCGGTATAAGCTGACGCCGTATTATATTTTTGTCTATTAATGAAAAATAAGAATAGCCGGTAAGTGTGTTCTTTGTCGAATATGTAACCACCATCATATGCCCGTCAGAGAGCTCGCAGTCAAATGCACCGTTCGGATTTTCAAGAAGAATATCATAAAATTCCTGCGGAAAATAATCCGACGTCAAAGCTGTGCCGTCCGAAAGGAATATCTCATTTGTATATCTGTTAAGAAGATATACATCTAAGTGTATTTCGTTGCCGCTCTCCTTGCTGTAATCTATAAAATGCCGCAAATCGATATTATATACAAGCATATTCTTCATTAAAAAATCATCTGTTCTGCGGAAGATGATTGGTATTATGATTTTATTTTCATTATTTGTCGACACATTTGTCGGTGACAGTATGCGGTAGTCCGTTGTATTGTAAAATCTGAAGCTTCTCCAGTAGCTTGTATTATAATTCTGATATGTATACTTATTATTAAGGTAATATTCCATACTGTAAGAGCCGTCGGTATCACATATCATATCTGATGCCTGATTTATGATGGCTATGTTATCAAGATACGGATATGTATTTTTTATCATAGAGAGCTCTCGAGAGGTTTCTTCAGTGAAATCCGACTCTGAATCATAAAGCGCTGAATAAAGAGTATCGTTTCCTTTGAGCATGGCTGTGGTGTCCGCAAGAGTTGTTATTTTACTGTCGCTTGCTTTAGCTATTCTTGAAAGCAGCTCGGAGGTATTTTCCTCTAAAAGCTTCCTGGAGGTTGTATAATTGAAAACAGTGAGCGCAATGAGAGCCGTGCTGATTATAAGAATAGGAATACCGATTATTTTTATAAGCGAAATAAATATATTTTTCTGTTCAGCCGTCATAGCATGCTTTTGTTTCATTATGTATCCTCCTCATATTGATTTTCTGAAGTACCGACTAATTATACCATAGATTTTGACAGGTGTCAAGAACCCGAAACAGCGTAAATAATGCAAAAAAGAGGAAATGAAAAAATGTGAGTGTATCATTAAAATATTGAGAGTGTATTAAAATAATGATAGCAGCAGAACAAATATCGACAGTTTACATCCTTTTTGCGGCGTGATATGATTTGAATATAAAAGATAATATTACCGTTTTTTGATCATAGGATACACGGTATTCCCCCCCTAACATTGAATAATCTTTGGATATTTCTCTCTCCCTCTCCAAGCCGTGTATCTTATGATGAGAAAGCAGTTTTAACGGACAGGTAATATATCGGACAAACAAGAATGACATAAGCTAAGGAAAATGTATTGAATTCACAACAGGAAGGATGATATTTTTATGAAAAAAATACATAATAGACTGGTTTCGGCTGTATCGATTCTGGCTGTCTCAACTGCGATGCTTGCTCAGCCGTTATGGGCATCGGCGGAATTTACGGATGTGCCGGATAATTACAGCTATAAGAAGGCAATTACAACACTCAGTAAGCTGAATGTGATAAACGGCTATGAGGACGGAACCTTTGCGCCGGATAAGGATATTACGCGGGCAGAGTTTACAAAGCTTCTCGTTTATATGCTCGGCTACGGTGATATTTCTACAACAACAACCCGTTTTGAGGATCTTTCGGTTGACCACTGGGCAAACGCAAATATCGCGACAGCCTATGACCTCGGAATTGTAAACGGCTACAGCGACACTGAATTTGGGCCGGATAATCCGGTTACATATGAGCAGGCGCTCAAAATGCTTGTCTGCGCTCTCGGCTATCAGAACTCCGCGGAGGCGATGGGCGGGTATCCCGACGGATATATAGCGCAGGCAGCCTCCCTTAACCTCGCTCAATATCGGTGACAACGTAGAGGACAAGACTATATCAATAGACAATGTTGAATACCGTGTAACCGACCGCTTCCTTACCTACATGAAGAACAAGGAACAGGTAACACTTCAAACAGGCGCGTCAA
>JBJEIW010000012.1:0-4544 GCA_051877435.1 Candidatus Ornithomonoglobus sp. | reverse complement strand
CTTTTTCATGTGATAAAAATACACGACCTCTCAGTCACGGCTGCGCCGTGACAGCTCTCCTTAAAAGGAGAGCCTCAAGAGCCTTAATTGCATCCGCCGCAGGTGCTGCAGCTGCCGCTGCACCCGCCGCCGGTTGAGCCAGTAATATAGAAATTGATTATATTATTCACCTGATTTACAAGCTCGTCAAACTTCTTCTTCTTTTCAACATAGTCCTTAATAAGGGGCGCCTGCGCAAGCAGCTCCTCATATGCCTTGTTGTTGGCGGCAACGGCGTCCTCTCTTGACATTTTGCCGTTCTGCATATCGCGCGCAAGGTTAAGGCGGTTGAGGTTGAATTTGCTCATATGCTCCTGAGTTTCCTCGTCTGCCTTCTGAATTGCCTCCGCCTCCTTGTATGCCTTCATTTCCTCCGATTCCTGAAGTAATTCTCCAAGCTCTCTTGCTTTTTCTATAACTGTCATACTAATTCTCCTTCCAGGCTCCACTGCTTCGGATTTGTAATTTTAACCCGGACATATTTGCCAAGTAAATCCGGCGAGCCCTTGAAATTAACTATTTTTCCTCCGTCGGTTCTGCCCGACATAAGCGACTTATTTGTCTTGCTCGGTCCGTCAACAAGAATTGTTTCAATTTTATCCTTGTATTCAAGGTTCTTTTCAAGACAGATCTGGTTCTGAACCTCCAAAAGCTCATTGAAGTTTCTGTGAATTTCCTCGTCTGTCAGAACAAAATCAAGCTTTGCCGCGGGAGTTCCCTCACGGCGGGAATATATAAACGAAAAAATACTGTCGTAACGGACATACTTTATTATATCCAGAGTTTCCTTGAAATCCTCCGTTGTTTCCGTCGGAAAACCGACAATAATATCGGTTGTAAGAGTAATTCCCGGAATTTCTCTCTTTATCTTGTCTATTTTTTCAATATACTGCTCCTTCGTGTAATGGCGGTTCATTTCCTTTAAAATCCTGTTTGAGCCTGCCTGCACGGGGAGATGCAGCTGCTTGCATACCTTGTCGCAGTCGCGGATTGTGTATATGAGCTTATCGCTTAAATCCTTCGGATGCGAGGTCATAAAGCGTATGCGCCGAACTCCCTCAATATCGTTTACCATTCTCAGCAGATCGGCAAAATCAATATCAAGACCGAGGTCCTTTCCGTAGGAATTTACGTTCTGACCGAGAAGGGAAATTTCGGTTGTGCCGCCCTTCACAAGGCGCTTTACCTCCGCGAGAATATCCTCCGGGGTGCGGCTTCTTTCCCTGCCCCTTACATACGGAACGATACAGTAGGTGCAGAAGTTGTTGCAGCCGTACATGATCGACACCCACGCCTTTTCGTCCTTGTCGCGCAGAATCGGCACGTCCTCCGCAATAGATCCGTCGCTCGGCGTTATATCAACAACAACGCCGTTTTCGTTCATTGCCTTATAAAGCAGCTCCGGCATGCGCCAAAGCGCGTGGGTGCCGAAAATCAGATCCACATGGTCATGGACCTTCTTTATTTTTTCCGCAATATGCTCCTGCTGAACCATACAGCCGCATACAGCGACCAACATATTCGGATTGGTATTTTCCTTGATGTGCTTTAAAATCCCGAGACGTCCGAACACCCTCTGCTCCGCGTTTTCACGGACCGCGCAGGTGTTGTATATAACAATATCCGCCTCCTCCGCCTTGTCCGTAAACTCAAAACCCGCCTTTGCCAGCATACCTCTTATACGCTCGGTGTCGTTTACATTCTGCTGACAGCCGTAGGTTTCCGTATGCGCAAGGCGCGTTCTGCCGTTCTTAACGGCAAAGTTTGCATTATCTTCCTTTATCTTGGCAATAAAGCTGTCTGAAACAGCCCACTGCTCACGGGTAATTTTCTCTGTTGCCATTCGCGGTAACTCCTTGCGTTAAAACTCGTAGTCCACAACTCGTCTTTCCTTAACATAAGGTCTTACATAATTTGTGCCTACCGCCTTATGCGCCGGATGGTCCTGATATATCTCAAGGTCTGCCCTGCTGTTGAAGGTGCTTACAAGGACCACATCAGACGCGGACTCCGTTGTATTAAAATTAATGCCGACCTCAATATCGACCAATTCATCAATCCTTCCTTTCAACGCCTCAAGATTTTCCTTTATTGCCAACGCGCGCTCAGGCTTGTCCTCGCCGTCAGCAATTCTCCATACTACTATATGCTTAATCATTTTATCAATGCTTCCTTTCATAATTGTGCTGCATGTCTTGCATTAGGTACTCTGCAATTTAATAATACTTAATGCAAGCCGTTAAAACCTCTTTTCACTAACTTTTCTTCATTATATAGATTACAGAAAACTTGGTGAAAAGCATATATTATATTATAGCATTTTATGAGCTGTATTTCAAGTGATTTTTAAAAAAGAAAACCATAACACTATTAAATACATACTTCATCATCTGTTGTATCATTCTCCATTGTATAACCCTTTAAGCAGTTCAATTTCCTCTGCATAGCCGTCAAGCTCGTTGGGCGTTTCAAGATAGAACGGCAGCCCTTTAAGATACGGATGATTTATAATTCTCTCAAAGGTCTCTGTTCCTATGAACCCCTCGCCTATCCTTTCGTGTCGGTCCTTATGGGAGCCAATGGGATTTTTGCTGTCGTTTATATGAACCGCCTTAAGCTTTTCAATGCCGATAATCCGGTCAAACTCCTCCAGAACTCCGTCGAGGCTATTTACAATATCATAGCCGCCGTCATAAACATGGCAGGTGTCAAAGCATACTCCCAGCTTTTCATTAAGCTCCACCCTGTCTATTATCGCGCGAAGCTCCTCAAAGCTGCCGCCTATCTCGCTGCCCTTGCCCGCCATGGTTTCAAGCAGCACGGTTGTTGTCATTTCCGGATAAAGAACCTTATTGAGCTGTGCTGCAATAAGCTCTGTACCGGTTTCTACCCCCTGCTTTACATGACTGCCCGGATGAAAATTATACATCTGTCCCGGTGTATATTCCATACGCTTTAAATCGTCGATCATTGTATTTAAAGCAAACTCCCTAGTTCTCTCGTCTGCCGAGCAGGCGTTTAGGGTATACGGAGCATGGGCAAGTATTTTTGTTATGCCGTTTAGGGCGGCATACTCATGAAATTCTTTTATATCATTTTCATCTATAGCCTTAGCCCTTCCGCCTCGCGGATTTCTCGTAAAAAACTGAAACGTGTCTGCTCCGATTGAAACGGCGGTCTCAGCCATTGCAAGATAACCCTTTGACGAGGACAGATGACAGCCTATTGTCAGCATATTGTATCCTCCCTGCAAATTCATCATTTGTATCATTATATCATTGCGTTATATGCTTGTCAAGCAGATTTAACGGACATGATTTTTATAAAGCTTCTGTTTCGCGGTAATTTCTGTTCACATTTATCTATTGACAAACATATGTTTGTGGGTTATAATAATATAAAATAAATTTGAGAGAACATCAGGAGGTGCGGAATATGGATAAATTCGAGCTGGTTTCGGAATTCAAGCCATCAGGTGATCAGCCGCAGGCTATCTCAAAGCTTGTGGACGGGCTGAACCGCGGCGAAAAGTTCCAGACGCTTCTGGGCGTAACAGGATCAGGAAAAACCTTTACAATGGCAAATATCATTGCCGCCGTGAACAAGCCCACAATCGTCCTCGCGCACAATAAGACGCTTGCCGCGCAGCTCTGCAGTGAGTTCAAGGAATTTTTTCCCAATAACTGCGTTGAATTTTTCGTATCGTACTATGACTATTACCAGCCTGAGGCATATCTGCCGCAGACAGACACATATATAGAAAAGGATGCGATGACAAACGATAACCTTGATAAGCTCCGCCACAGCGCAACCTTCGCGCTTCTTGAGCGAAAGGATGTTCTTATCGTGTCGAGCGTATCCTGTATTTACGGTCTCGGTGACCCGGACGATTACAAGAACATGATGCTTTCTCTCCGTGTGGGCATGGAAAAAGACCGTGACGAGATGCTCAGAAAGCTTGTTGAAATGCAGTATGAGCGCAACGACATCAACTTTGTCCGTAACAAGTTCCGCGTCCGCGGCGACGTTGTGGAAATATTCCCGTCAAACAACGGCGAAAACGCTATCCGCGTTGAATTTTTCGGTGATGAAATAGACAGAATATCGGAAATAAACGTGGTAACCGGAGAAATTATAGGAATATACCGCCACGCGGTCATAATGCCGGCATCGCATTATGTCACAACGCCGGAGAAAATGGCGATGGCAATGGCGGCTATCGAGGAGGAAATGGAGGAGCAGGTTAAGTATTTTAAGGAAAAGGACCTGCTGATTGAGGCGCAGAGGATTGAGCAGCGCACCCGCTATGACCTTGAAATGATGCAGGAAATCGGCTTCTGCCAGGGCATTGAAAACTATTCCCGCCACATAAGCGGCAGAGCCGCAGGCTCAGCGCCGTTCACCCTGCTTGACTATATGCCCGAGGACTACCTTATGATAATAGACGAGTCGCACCAGACTCTTCCTCAGGTGCGAGGAATGTATAACGGTGACCGCGCAAGGAA
>JBJEIW010000011.1:0-4554 GCA_051877435.1 Candidatus Ornithomonoglobus sp. | reverse complement strand
AGCGTCGATGGTACTTGATGGGCGACTGTCCGGGAGAGTAGAACGTTGCCGCATTCAATATGGCTCCTTGGTCAAGCGGTTAAGACTCCGGCCTCTCACGCCGGCAACGCGGGTTCGATTCCCGCAGGAGTCACCAAACAAGAGAACACTCGAACACAATACATTGATAACATTTAATAATCAATTATTGTATATGTTCTCTATAAGAAAACTATAATAAAAGGACCTTGTTTGAGGTCCTTTTATTATGAAAAAACAAAGGGCATACCGCTAAGCACGCCCTTCAAGTATATTTATTGTTGTATAAATAATCAGCCGTACATTCCACAGCGGTATTCGCGAACGATCGTGCGCAGGTCCCCCTGTCCTAAAAGAAAAAAGTTAAAAAAATATAAAAAAAGACTTGCAATATACAAAATAATATGTTATACTGATAAACGGTGTGCGGATTATAAGATTCGTAATTTTGAATATAATAAGGAGGTAATGCTGAATGAAGCAGGGAATTCATCCGGATTATAAGCAGACAACAATTACCTGTGCATGCGGCAACGTAATAGCTACAGGCTCAACACTTGAGAATATTACTGTTGAAATCTGCTCAAACTGCCATCCGTTCTTCACAGGTAAGCAGAAGCTTGTTGATACAGGCGGCAGAGTTGAAAAGTTCAATAAGCGTTTCAACAGAACAGCAAAGAAATAATTGCGCGTTACGCAGTTATGCTATCGTGAAGCGTATCGCTTCGCAGGATTTTCAATTTGAAATTTTCAGAAGAACCCATGTTCTCAGATACCCGATTCACCAACGGCTTCTGAGCGTAGGGCGATAGTTATTAAAGTATATGGAGGTGACTTTACTATGACAAAGGAACGTAAGCAGGAGATTATTAAGGAGTTCGCTACTCACGAGGGCGACACAGGCTCGCCGGAGGTTCAGATTGCTCTTCTCACAGAGAGAATTAACCACCTCAATCAGGAGCACCTTAACATCCACAAGAAGGATCACCATTCAAGAAGAGGTCTTCTCATGATGGTTGGTCAGAGACGCAGACTTATGACTTACCTTAAGGGTCAGGATATCGAAAGATACCGTGCGCTCGTAGCTAAGCTTGGTCTCAGAAAGTAATTTTGTTGATAATCAGGCAGACGGGAAGGGGAATTTCCGTTTGCCTGTTTTTCGTTAAATGCAGGATATGTAACTTAGCAGATAAATAGAGCCGGCAAGTTTGAATAAAACCGTCCATCTTGCACGCCCGCGCTCACTTGAGTATAAATATACACAGCGTTCGCGCGTGCATACAATCTGAACGATTTTCTTTCAAACTTGGCTTTGCCAAAGAACTATAACTTGTCGTTTGTATTTATGTGCTAAGCATATCTTTGCAGAAAAATTCATATAACAGAAAGGAAACAGAGATATGTTTGAAAACTACAGAAAATTTGAAACTACCTTTGCCGGCCGTCCGCTCGTTGTAGAAACGGGCAAGATGGCTCAGCTCACAAACGGCCACTGCGTGGTACGCTACGGCGATACGGTTGTCATGACAAATGTCACAGCTTCGCGCACACCGCGTGAGGGCGTCGATTTCTTCCCGCTTTCGGTTGACTTCGAGGAGAAGATGTATGCCGTAGGCAAGATTCCGGGCGGATATAACAAGAGAGAGGGCAAGCCCACAGAGGCGGCTATCCTCACCTCAAGAATGATCGACCGTCCAATAAGACCGCTTTTCCCGGCTGACCTCCGTAACGATGTTTCGGTTGTCGCTACGGTGCTTTCCGATGACCAGGACAACGATCCGGGTATCTGCGCCCTTATAGGCACATCAATCGCGCTTTCAATCTCAGATGTTCCGTGGAACGGTCCGGTTGCGGCTGTATGGCTCGGTCTTGACCCGGACGGAAATTACCTCATCAACCCGACTGTTGAGGAGAGAAAGAACAGCCTTATGCACGTTACTGTTGCCGGTACAGCGCAGAAGATCGTTATGATTGAGGCGGGCGCCGAGGAGGTTCCCGAGGACGTAATGCTAAACGGTCTTATATACGCTCACGGCGTTATCAAGGAAATGTGCGCGTTTATTGAGGAAATAAAGGCTGCTATCGGCAAGGAAAAAATGACATATGAGGCTCATGACATCAATCATGAGATCTATGATAAGATCAAGGAAAATGAGTACGAGAACATCCAGCACGCTCTTGACACAGATGACAAGAACATCCGCGACGAGAGAATCGGTGTGATCACCGACAGAATCCTCGAAACAATGAGCGAGGAATATCCGGACATCGCCGAGCAGCTTGAGGAAATCATGTACAAGATGCAGAAGGAAATCGTCCGCGCATGGCTCTATGAGGGTCGCCGCGTTGACGGCAGAGGTCTTAACGAAATCAGACCGCTTGCCGCAGAGGTTGACGTTCTTCCCAGAACTCACGGCTCGGGTATGTTCACGCGCGGTCAGACTCAGGTTCTCACAATCGCGACTCTCGCTCCGCTCTCAGAGGCTCAGAAGCTTGACGGCTTAGGCCTTGAGGAGACAAAGAGATATATGCACCAGTACAACTTCCCGTCATACTCCGTAGGCGAGACAAGACCTTCAAGAGGTCCCGGCAGACGTGAGATCGGTCACGGCGCGCTTGCCGAAAAGTCACTCGTTCCGGTGCTTCCGTCAGAGGACGAGTTCCCGTACGCAATCCGCTGCGTATCCGAGGTTCTTTCCTCAAACGGCTCAACCTCACAGGGCTCGGTCTGCGGTTCAACTCTCGCTCTTATGGCGGCGGGCGTTCCGATAAAGGCTCCGGTTGCCGGTATCTCATGCGGTCTTATAACAACCGATGAAGGCTTTACGACAATGGTTGATATCCAGGGGCTTGAGGACTTTTACGGCGAAATGGACTTCAAGGTTGCCGGTACAAAGAAGGGTATCACATCAATTCAGGTGGATATAAAGAATGACGGACTTCCGTATGAGGTAATTAAGGAAGCCCTCACAAAGACACGCGACGCGCGTTACTATATCATAGACGAGATCCTCCTGAAGGCTATTCCGGAGGTCAAGCCGGAGCTTTCAGAGTACGCTCCTAAGGTTATGACGATGAAGATCGACCCGGAGAAGATTCGCGAGGTTATCGGTCAGGGCGGCAAGGTTATCCAGGCTATTGTTGCCGAAACAGGCGCTAAGGTTGATATAGAGGACGACGGTACGATTCACATCTTCGCAGAAACACAGTCAGCGGGTGACGCGGCTAGGGCAAGAATCGAGGCTATTGTTGAGGAGCCGGAGGTAGGCAGAATTTATAAGGGCGTTGTAAAGACTATCACAGCCTTCGGAGCGTTCGTTGAAATCCTTCCGGGCAAGGACGGTCTCTGCCACATCTCAAAGCTTGACCGCAAGAGAGTTGAAAAAGTTGAGGATGTATGTCATGAGGGCGATACCATGATAGTTAAGGTTATGGATATTGACCAGAAGACAGGCAAGATCTCACTTTCACGCAAGGACGCAATGCTTGAGATAGAGGATTGTTCAAACAACCAGTAAGGCATATCTGATATTTAAAAGGGATCGTATCGGGGAGTACGGTCCTTTTTTGAAATAAAGGAAGGTCATAATTATGAAAAAGATAAAAAAGCTGCAGATCGCGTTTGTTTCAGTATTTATACTGGCTTTGATAAGTATAGCAGTATTTACAGCCTTTTCAGCGCATTCCTCAGGCAGGAATACATCCGTTACGGCAGCGGTAACTCCTTCGCCTACAAGACTGCCCAAGAGGGAATCGGAGCCGATTCTGCGGAGTGAGGATATGCCGGCGGAGGATCCGGCTGAGACGGCGGAAAATAAAGAGCAGGGAGAAAGCACACAGAATTTTTATATGGGCGGCGCGCCGTCACAGGCTTCCGCAGGCTCGTACAGTATAACTACGGTTTCTGATGTGGTGTTTTACGGGGATTCATGGATGGATAACGATATATTCAAGCGGAAATTCGGGAGCGGAAACGTGATAATCGCAAAAGGCGCACAGTGGGCAATGTATTTTGTCAATAATAACCTCATCACACCCGTGCAGAATGCCAAGGCAGTGTTGGTTGTGTTCGGACTTAACGACTGGCAGACTGCGGAAACGGGGCTTACAGACAGCTCTTATATGAAGCAGTTCCTTGATAAATTGGGTGACGCGCAGCCGGGTATTCCGATTCTGATTTCGAGAAGCCCGCACACAGCGCAGGAATATGTCACAAACACGGGTAAGGATATAAATCCGAGGTGTGATACATACAGTCGGATGGTGGAGCAGTACTGCGATACACACAGCGGCTTTTATTATGTGGACACAACCTCATGCCTTGAAGACAGCGCGGGCTGGCTGGCATATGCGGAAGCCTCCGCATTTCACCTTACTCAGGAGGGTTATAATGTATGGTTTTCCGCGATAAACGATGCGCTGTTAAAGGCGCTGAACGGGGCCTTGTAGGAGGTCTATAGGATCACATGTTTGGCAGGTAAATGTCAATATCGGATCGCAAAATGATATAAATATAGGCAAAATACACAATAACAT
>JBJEIW010000010.1:0-4567 GCA_051877435.1 Candidatus Ornithomonoglobus sp. | reverse complement strand
CTTCCGCTTACAATTTGGTCAATGATATACGACTCCATGATGATGGCGCACAATAACGACAGAACAGCGGCATACTGCACAGACCCGGTTATAACAATTCCGGCGGTGGAGCTTGAAACGCTTGTGTATTCGGACGAAAACACGATCGAGCTGCTTCCGGCAATGCTGCCCGAGCTTGAACAAGGCGGAGCTTTGGGCGGCAGCGAGGGTATGCATACGAGAAACGGCGGAAAGGTATCCGCTCTTGAGTGGAACGAAACCGGAGTTACCGCCAAGATAAGCGAGTCGGAGGGGACAAGGCTCAAGCTCACAAAGAGCTATGACACCTTGACCGTAAACGGCGCGGATGTTACAGCGGAGCTTAAGCGCGACAGCACCGGCGACAGCTATTATGAGATAGCGACAAATGATGAAATTACCGTTTTATACACATATTCCGATGTGCAGAACGGAACCTACAGCATAATAAAGGACGGCAAAAAGCTTGCGGTACAGGATATTGTAAACGGCAGCGAGGTAAATACCGAATCGGCAATTACGGACAGCAGAGCGTCCTTGTGGAACGCCGAGGGCGTAACCTCAAACGGCTTTAAGCTTATAAACACATATACCGGCAAGGCGCTCACATATGACGGAAATAAGATTACGCAGTCAAACTACACCGGAGCGGATAATCAGATATGGGTTATTTCGGACAACGAGCTGACAACTCTTGACGGCAAAACAGTCGCTGCGGCGGTTAGTGCCGAGGCGGATACAGAGGTTCAGACCACAATTGACACTCTGTCGATTTCAGCTGACAAGACAGTCGTAAGAAACGGCGGAGAGATATCCTTCTCCGCAGCGACGGAACCGAAAAAAGGCATAAATTCCGGTATTGACTGGGTACTGGAAAACGGAACAGGCAGCGCGTCAATCGATAAAAACGGTGTTCTTACCGCGACGGCTAAGGGAACCGTATCGGTATACGCCAAGGCAAAAATCGGTACAGCGCAGTCGGAGAAAATAGAGATAACCATTAATTCGGGAATTGAGGATTATACAAAGATTACAGACGGCTATTATACTGTATTCGGCAGAACTGAAGGACAGTGGGAGCCGGCAAATCCTCCCGCAAACGCGTTTGACGGCAAGGCGGACACCGCATATGACGGTCAGGGCGGCGGCTACTGCGGAGTGGAATTTAAAGAGCCGCAGAAAATAACCGCATTCAGGTATATGCCGAGAGCCAAGCAGGAGTCCAGGATGCCGGGAACGCGGTTTGAGGTATCAAATGACGGAACAAATTATACCGCGGTATACACAGTCAGAGATACAGGCAGCAACGGCACATATTACCCTGTATTTGCCGAGGATCTGGATGAGGAAACAAGCAGGCTGCTTGCGGAGAACAAATTCAAGTATTTCAGATTCTCAAGCGGCAGCTCGGGCTATGCAAATATTGCCGAGATAGAGGTTTATACGGACGAGCTGCAGGGTGATCCTACTCCCGAGACAACTCCGGAGCCTCCCGTTGAGGGCGAGGGCAAAGTGATCTGGGCGGATGATATAGTATCCGCAGGCGGCGCACATCAGGGCACCGGAGGAAATACCGATAAAAACGATTTCGGAAATTTCCAAAACACGGATGATAAGATCAAGAAGTTCTTCCCTGAGGCTGAGGACGGAAAGGCGATTGGCTCATACACGCGTCTTAACGCCATTGATAACTGGGGCAATTCCGCGCAGTGGGACGGCTATGTCGAAACGACCGTAACCGCGCCAAAGGCGGGCAATTACCGCGTATATGTTCTCGGTAATACCAATCAGAGCACAAGACAGCTTGAGCTTACGAACACAACAAATTCAAAATCGCAGATATCGGGGAGCGGCGTTCAGTATTCAACCGCTAACTGGCTCATGATGTATGAATACATAATAGAGCTTGCAGAGGGAGAGAACACGCTGAAATTGCAGGCACCCGCCGGGAGCAGCGCACCTAACTTTATTGCAATGTATGTGGAAGGAATAGGCGGCGCAGCTAACCCGACACCGACTCCTACAGCAAAGCCAACGGAAGCGCCAACTCCTACGGCGAAGCCAACGGAAGCGCCGACTCCTACAGCAAAGCCGACAGAAGCGCCGACTCCTACGGCGAAGCCAACGGAAGCACCGACTCCTAAGCCTTACGAGATAAAAAGCTATTCTTCCGAAGTCAATTCCGACGGCACGGCAGTACTTAAGACTGCAGATGTATATGTGCAGAATCCTGAAGGGGTAAGATTATATTCGGCGGTATATGACAGTGCCGGTGTTCTTGCGGGGGTTAAGCTCAGCGATGTTACAGCCGCGGGAGAAAGCACAATTGACATTAATATCACCGCTCCGTCGGGCGGCAGCGCAAAGATATTCCTTTGGCGTGATATGGAACCGCTTACGGCGGTCAAGACTGTATCCTTCGCGGAAGAGGAAACGATGAGAATTTCGGAGAACTTTAACCGTGAATGGAGCTTTGCCTACGGCGATATGGCGGGCGCGGAAACGGTTGATTATGACGACAGCGAGTGGGCAGACGTGGCTCTGCCCCACAGCTTCTCAATTCCTTACGACCTTAATCAAGGCTCGTTCTATGTGGGCTGCGGTTGGTACAGAAAGGAGTTTGAGGTCTCGGCGGATTGGGACGATAAGTTTATAAGCCTTGATTTTGAGGGCGTGTTCCAGGTTGCGGATATATATGTAAACGGCATACACGTTCCACAATCGAAGGTGTACGGACAGGAGGACAGAACGGACGAAAACGAGCCAACGCACGAGGGCGGCTATTCCGGCTTCAGCGTTGACATAACAGACTATGTTACGGCGGGCACGGAGAATATTGTTGCCGTAAAGGTTGACAATATCTGGCAGCCGGATCTGACTCCGCGCGGCGGAGACCATCAGTTCTCCGGCGGAATATACCGCGATGTGACGCTCACGGCGGTAAATAAGGCTCATGTTGACTGGTACGGAACCTTTGTATGGACTCCGGCGCTGTGCAATCCCGCCTATCAGGTAAGCGAAAACCGCCCGGACAGTCAGTATAAGAATGATTTTGAGCGAAACGGAACGGGTATAACAAACACGCTTGACGATCCGAAGATTGAAGGCGAATATGTAACCGAGGCGGAAATGCTCGAAAATATAAAGAACAGAACCTCCGATGTCGAGGTGCAGACAGAAATCACCAACACGAATGATAAGAACATATCACTTTATGTAAAGAATATCATAAAGGATGCGGACGGAAACACGGTAAAAGAATTTAACTCCGACACCATTGACTTTGCTCCGAATGAAAAAAAAACGGTAACCGCGCGCAGCGAGAAGATAGAGGGCGTAAAGCTCTGGGACTTTGACAATCCAAATCTTTATACCGCCGTGACGGAAATTTATACTGCAAGCGGAGTTAAAATAGATAATTACCAAACCGAGTTCGGCTTCCGCTCCGCACAGTTCAAGCTTGACGGCTTTTACATAAACGGCGTAAGGACGCTGCTTGACGGCGCAAATGTGCATCAGGACCACGGCGGCTGGGCGGATGCGGTAACCAACGAGGGATTTATGCGCGATGTTAAGTATGTGAAGGCTGCAGGCTTTAACTTTATCCGCGGCTCACACTATCCGCATGATCCTTCTTTTGCCGAAGCGTGCGATAAGCTTGGTATCGGCTTCTGGTCTGAGGGCGGTCTGTGGAGTATCGGCGGCTATAACGATAATGATACCGTTGATATGAAGCCGTCGGACTGGACACGCAGCGCGTATCCGTTAAACGGTACACCGGAGCAGCTGGAGCATTTTGAACAGAGCTGCTATGATATTGTGGGCAGCATGATACGAGTAAACAGAAATCATCCGTCAGTTATTGTGTGGAGTATGGGCAACGAGGCGTTTTTCTCCGACGACGCGGTTGCGGATAAGGTAAAAAACCTTGTAAGCGATCTGAGAGATTACGCGCACAGCCTTGACTATACAAGAAAAGCGGGTCTTGGCGGCACACAGAGGAAGGATCTGAACGTCCTTGCGGTCTGTGATGTTGCGGGCGGCAACGGTGACGGCGGTACGGCGCAGTACACTAACTTCTATCTGCCTCATCTGGTTGCGGAATACGGCTCGGACACTAATGACCGTCCCGGCACGGCAGCCTTTAATTATGAGCAGATTGAGGATGCTGCGGATATAACTAAGTATGTCCTTCCGTCCAAGACAGTAACCTTTGCAGACGGAACAACAGCTGAGAGTTCAAGCGCGGGACTTTCAATATGGTGCATGTATCACCATGGCAGCGTTGCAGCCTCTGTTCCGGGCGGTACGGTATATACAGAGGCGGAGGTCGTTGATTCTTCAGGAAGCATAATAGGTAAGGGATTACTTTAACAGCATATCTGTAAGCTGATACAATACATAAAAAAACAACTGAAAGACTGCCGAATTTGTCAAAAAATCCGATTGACAAATTCGGCTTTTTTAATCCTCGGTGCGAAGATTGACAGATTACAAAAATATATGAGGAAAAGCATAGTATTATGTGTTTTTATGGCAGATAATACTA
>JBJEIW010000009.1:0-4572 GCA_051877435.1 Candidatus Ornithomonoglobus sp. | reverse complement strand
CAGATGAAATCCATAAATTAATCACCTTTTATCCGAAAAGTCCCGAAAGGGTGGGTACAAGCGTCATTCCGATGAGAGCAATACCCCCACCCGCACAAAGCTGAGTAATATGTTTATTGCGGTGGAATAGGAAATTCAAGATAGAAACAGCAATTTGAGATATTTGTATAGATAGAGTGGAAGCATTTAGCGTGTCAAAAACGGCTTAAAACCTATATATTTTGAACGCAGAACTTAAGGGGTATGTATAGTTACATTCCGACCTTCAAAAATGCGGTTCTATTGTTCCACGCAAATTATAAGTCAAGATTTTGTTTAACAAAAAAGCTTCATATGGATATTGGTTTAAAAATATCCATATGAAGCATAATTAAGTAATCTCAGTTTAAGACAGAATATAAATCCATCTCTTTTTTATTAAACCCGTACGCCGCCTAAGTAATATACATTTTCATAACCCAAATAATCTAAGCTGGTTTTCGCTTGGAAGCTGCGTTTTCCGGTTGCGCAGTACACAATAACAGGCTTTGTCTTATCTTTTAAGAATATGCCCGCGATGGCGTGTATATCAGTATACGGAAGGTTAATTGCCCCGTTAAGATGCCTTTCCTCATATTCCGATTGAGAACGTACATCAACAAGATAAGCGCCATTTTTTAAAAGTACACTTGTTTCATCCAAACTGATTTTATTCAGTGGCTTAGGCTTAAACTCACCTTTATCGTCACGGTTGATAACAGGCTCGGAGCTGCCGCTGATAATTCTGTAAACCGCTGTTTCGTGCGGTTTAAGAGTAACAGTCATTTTTTCGCAACAACTCTCATCTTTGTGAGAACATAAATTTCTGACTTGTTCAATATTTCCCGTAAGTCCCGCATCACGGAGATTAAGGCTCATTTCAATATAACCGCTGCTTCTGTTCAGAAACGCAATCGCTTTTTCGTTTGAATTTTTCCTGCCTAAATCCTTTATCCAAATCTCGCTGAGGATATCACCATCAGCATTTTTAACATCCTTTACAACGAATGCCTGCAAGCATGCGCTGTCCTGATTTATTTCAATTAATTCCCTGTTTTTCAGAATTTCAAGTGTTGCACTGCTGATTTTTGTCAGATCACAGCCAATCATAAGAGGCGTTGACATCATGCACCACATGGCGAAATGTGTCTTTTCGTCCTCAATACTCATGCCGTTGCCGAGCTGCATCATATCAAGGTCATTGACGTGTCCCGGTGAGCAGTAGCGCGCAAGCGGCTTTATAACGTCAAGCTGATGAAGTACCGAATTGAAGTCAGGCGCAATATCTGCACCGGTTCTCCATGAGTCGGCAACCTGCGCCGCCCACTCACCAGGGAACTGCCAGCGGCAGATATTATACACAATACAGCGTCCTGTCCTCTCCCGTATTTTATCAATAATATTGCCGATTTTCGTATACTGTTCCTTTTCGTCAAGACCAAGGCGCAGTCCTCCGCACCAGTCAACCTTGATAAAATCAAAGCCGCAGTCCTCAAGGTACATTTTCAAATCCTGTTCCTCATGTCCGTACAGTCCGACGTTATAACCGTTTTCACCCTCCCTGTCATAGTAAAAGCCACAGGTTGTATCGCCGCCCTCGGCATATATTCCGGCTTTAAGTCCCAAACCGTGCGCATAATCGGCAACAGGCTTTATGCCGTTCGGAAAACGCTCCTTGTGAAACTTCAATGCGCCGTTTTCATCACGTCCCCCCAAAAAACCATCGTCCATATTGAGATATGTGTAGCCGCAGTCTGCAAGTCCCGTGCTTATGAGCGCGTCCGCCTGCTGCTTCATAACTTTCTCGCTTATATGTGTACGAAAACAATTCCATGACGCCCAGCCCATTATAGGTGTTTTTCTGTACAAATTATTATCTTTCATTGCTGTTTTCCTTTCTTAAATATATGTGACTCGCTTTCCACAAAATATGTTTTTTCGTCTATTATAATCTCTGCTTTTACGGGTGTTGTAATTTCATACATCACCGTACATTCATCATTTATTCTCACCTCATAAATGCCGGTATGCATTAAAGGAACGACTCAAAATATATTAATTTTGAGCCGTTCAAAAGAGAGAGACTTTATTATCTGAAAAAATCTGACATATCGCTGCTAATCGCTGCAATTATGGGAATCTGATTAGCGTCCCAAATCATCAGTTTGTAGCTTTCACCGGCTTCAAGCTGCGGCTCTGACAGTGAAATAATTATATTTCCATCCGCATTGACGTCACACTTTACCGCAGTGACCTTCTTCAAAGATTTATCTTCTTTATAGACAGCCGAATAAAGCTGCATTGACGATAACTGTTTTCCATCTTTAGGTGAAACCACAAATTTTATACCTGTTTCATCACTGATTTTTTCTATTGTAAATTCATCAGAAAATTCACCTAATACATCCACATATTCATGTATCGTATTTTTATTAAGCGGTCTCAGAGCAAATGCGCCGCCATTATCCTCTGCGTATGCCCCGATTAACGCTGTGCTGTCTGCTGTAAGCACTATAAGTCTGTTATCGACTATTTCAGCATCACAGCTCAGACCGTTTTCTCCGAGAATAAGCCACGAAACCGCTTTGCTGTCCGAGTTCTCAGGCATTACCTCTGCTCTGAGATTATTTTCATCTGTTATTCCATCATCTGTAATGCTGATGTTTTCAATCTTCTGAAGTTCTCCGGCGTTTTCATAAATCTCGCACTCCGCAAGCTGAAAACGTATTCCTCCGTTCTTTACCTGATTGGGAGAAAGCCTTGTTGCCGTAACCTTTACATATCTTGCTGATACTGCGTCAAAATCAATAACATATGGTTCTGATTTGTCGGATACACCCACTACTGAATAAACCTGTGTATATTCTCCGCCGTCAGCTTTTACTTCAATCTTGAAATCCTGCGGGAATTGATAATATCCCGCCGCCAGCGCTGACGCGTCCGTTCGTGGATATAAAACCACACGGCTTATTTCGGTATCTGCGCCCAAGTCAATTTCAAAGCACGGCGGATCAGACGATGCGTCAACGCTGCTGAAAGCGTTTGACGTATAGCCGCCGCCCATCGTCACACCGTCCGTCAGCTTGCTTATGCCCCAATCACTGTTTTCAAGGCTGTTATTTGACGTTACGGGTTTTCCTGTTGAAGCAACCTCCTTTTTGATTGCTGCCTCAAATTCTATCCCCGTTTCAAAATCATCATTCAGCGCCAAAACCGCCGCGCTGCCTGTAAGTTTATCATTCGTCCATGCTTTGAACAGCTTTCCATCGGGAGCTTTTGCAAGCATTACAATCTGATCTCCCTTTGTAAATTCTCCGATGTACGGCAGAGAATGCTCTTTTCCGTTAATATAAACTCCGCCATCATCTCCGGTTACCGAAAGCGTAACTGTATCGCTGTCACCGTTGCCGCCGATATAAGCGAAATGTGTTGAAAGATTAGGATTTTCGGGCAGCTTGCTTTTAATTGGATTATTAGACGAAACAATGTCGCCGCTCCAGTATGCAAAAGCATAATTTTCATCATCACTTACAATCGTGATATTTTCAAGGTATTCAACTGCAATTTCCTCATTTGTCACAGGCAGAGGATAGTCCTCGCCGCCTATTACGGCATGAGCCGATATTTTTTCGGGATTTGCAATATTTATCGTTGTTTTTTCACCTGTTAAAACTCTCTCAAACACCGCTTTTGAAGTGATATTACCGTTCATAAATACGGTTACGCTTGCTGCGCCGAGATTATCTCCGTCCCATAATGCAAATTTATATCTGTCCGGTGCGATTACTTCTAATTCTATTTTTGTTCCCTTGTCATATTCGATAGCGCACGGCAAAGAATGAGCTTCGCCGTCTATTTTCACCGACGCGCCGATTATGTCCGATGTTAAATTTAACGCGGCTTTTTCGCCCTCGGTTTCCGGCGCGGTATAGCTGTAATTTGCCTGAATTGTTTTCGCACCGTCCATTATGACTGATATTGCTTTGTCCGTACTTTCAACGTCGCCGCTCCACTTCGCGAATTTCAAAGCTTCACCCGCATCCCCGGCTTCAATTGCAACGCGCGTGCCCGATGCAGCGGATACAGCTGTCGGAAGAGTTGTCTGCTCGCCGTTTATTATCGCCGTTCCCGTGATGCCCGCCGGAGTATTGATTGTAAGCCAATATGCTTCATTTGTGTTGTCATTTACTGTGGAAACAAATTCATAGCTGCCGCTCTCAAGTGCAAACACAGCTTCGCCGTTTTCCGTGCCCTTATACATTACACCGACGGCATTTTCTATATTGTTTCCGCTCTCGGTTACGGCTTCCGCATTATTGGTCGGAAGATACAGCGTTGCGGTTGTGTTTGCCGGAACAGTGCATTTATATGTAAGCGTCTGATTAGCAATCGACCACTCAGACTTTATCTCGCCATACGCGCTGTCATAATTTCCTTTAGCATAGGTCAGATTTCCTCCTACAGTCGGTTTTAGTATTATGCTCTTATATCCGGCTTCCTCTGCGTTTATACCAAGAATATCGCTGAACATCCACTCTCCGATTGCTCCGTAGG
>JBJEIW010000008.1:0-20953 GCA_051877435.1 Candidatus Ornithomonoglobus sp. | reverse complement strand
TTATAGCATACGACACCTCAAAAATAAAGTAGTTAATAACAGATTTATCTGTTTTTTCTAATAATTTATCGGATTTTTGTGCAGCATTGCCAAAGAAAAAAGGTCTCATAAAACTGAGACCTCATTCATTGATTATGCTGTATAGACGGCTCAATGTCGTAACGGCCTGCTCTACCGTTACGGGATTATACGGATAGAACTTATTGCTGTCATCAAGTGACATTATACCCTGATCAATATTCCATCCCACATAAAATCTTGCCCAATCCGCAACTTCCGGGCTGTCAGAGGTAACACATTGACCGGTTGATCTGATATACATATATTTTTCCGCCAATCTCGTCATAAGCGCTGCAAGCTCCTGACGGGTAAGCCGTCCGTCCGGATCAAATTCCGTATCTGTTTTTCCTGTTACAATACCTAAAGCATAAAGCTGATTTATAGAGTCAGCGCGCCCGGCACAATCCGAGAAAAATCCGTTTATGTATTCCGTTCCTGTGGCAGTCATATAAGACTCCATACTTGAATAATTCCCGAACACAACTATGAAATTTGCAAGAAGCTCTGTAAGCTGCTCACGGGTTATATATCTTCCGTAAAGACCGGTGAACTCATATGGAAGGAGTGACTTTGCAGCCGCGCTCTGCATTTCATTTTTAGCCCATTCAGCGTCCGGCAGCTTAAGAAAATCCTTTGTTGTGCATACGTTCCATACTACGCCGCCATATGCGTTATCCTTATCATCCAGAAACTCCGATTCCAGATAGCTCAGGTTTATAGCGTCCGTTTTTGCAGGCATATAGCAGATATAATTATCGATGCCGTATGTGCCTATCTGAATCCCGGATTCAAAATAGTAGCTTATCTTTGCCCCGCTTGTCGTTGTAAAATTTACACATATGCCGCGGAACGGTGTCGGATTTACCTTTCTCCATACCGTAACATTTCCTGATGCATAATAAAAATCTCTGATCTCCGTTTCGTCAAGATTCTTGTAGATATTATTATCAAGATCACATATTGTGGCGGAAGCTATATCATTCACGTCATAAATTCCAAGCGCCTCCGCAAATGTCATAGAATACGGCAGATTTACAATATCATACGCAAACGCCTGTACCGGCAGCAGAACTAGCGCCGCCAGTACGGCAAATACTTTTTTAAATATAATAATCACCCCTTCGTTCAGGTCTGATACGGCTTGATAACCGCTTTTGAACCGTTTGAAAGCTCAATATAAAGCTCAATATACTTCCAGTCCGAATCATCAACATATCCGTCGAGGATTTTAAAATGATCAATATCATCCGAACTGATTACCCCTGTATCCGTAACATCCTTATATGCTCCCGGTGTATAGCTGTCTGTATAAATTACGTGGTAAAGCATCTTATCGTCATATATCTTATAGAGATTTCTTTCGTAAATTGACGCGATGCTTGTTATTCTGTTCAATGTGAGCGTTGAATTTTCATACATATAAATACCGCGGGTTACCATGATATCAACAAAGCATGTTCCGGTAAGGTCGGAAATTATATAACCGTTCTTCTTTTCGCTGCTTCTGTCCGAATCCGTGCCCTTGCCGCTTATAAGAAGCTTTGATGCATATGTAACGGTAGACGGATTTTTCCCATCAGTTATAGGCATAAGTATACCGTTTTCATAGCGGTAAAAATGCGCTGTAAGCGTATCACCGTTTTCAGAAACTATAATCTCCTTTGTGTTATCCTCTTCGGCAAGGTCTACAACCGCTATCGAATACGCGCTTGTGAGTGTGCCGAGACTTACGGTATAATCAAGACCGTTTATCTTCAGCACCGGAGCCTCCAATACAGATGTATCCTGTGTACTGTTGAATTCAACAGACTCCGGCTTGCCGTCGTTGTCAAGATCAATTTCCGCGGAGCCGTTGCTGCTGCTGTAGAATTCAGCCGCATCCTCCAGCGTTCTGAAACCGACCTTAAGGAACGCGTAAGCTCTGTAGGGCTTTCCGGTTGTCGAAACAAGAACCATTGAATGATGTCCGTCCCATGTTACGGCATAGTCCATAGCCTCCGCAATTGCCCGTACAGGGATCATTATGCGGTCATTTTCCATAATTGCCGGGGCATCCAAAGCAATTCTTTCCCCGTTTTTATACATCGCATCGTCACCGTATTTGATTGTGACTGTATACCCAAGTCTTGAGATTACGGCAGTCTGCGATGCCTGATCCCAGCTGACACCGCATCCCGCTTTTTCAAACACAGCGCGAATAGGAACCATCGTATAACCCTCACCGATAATCACCGGATTCTGGTCAAACTCTACAGTCATGTTGTCAACCTTAACTGTTACAATATCTGCCTCAGCATAAGCACCCACAGCGCAAGCTGCAAATAAACCCGCTGTGACCGCTGCCGCTGCAAAAAGCTTTCTACATTTCATCTTTTACCCTTCTTTCCTGAAACCTTAAAAATCAGAGAATACAATATTTCCTCATATAATCTTCCATTCTGGGGATCATATCATCATATTTCCCCGATGCCTTGAGATATTCATAAATATCCTGAACAGTTACAATAGCGTGAACATTGATGCCAAAGTCCTCGCCTACCTCCATAATTGCTGTTTTCCCCGGAGTCTTACCCACCTCGCAGCGGTTAACAGAAATGAACATATCCTTAACCGTTACATCAGCCGCTCCCGTAAGAACGGGCATTGTTTCACGGATGGCTGTTCCGGCTGTTATAACATCCTCAATTATAATAACCTTATCACCATTCTGAGGCTTATATCCTACAAGCGAACCTCCCTCGCCGTGATCCTTCTCCTCCTTACGGTTAAAGAAATACGGCTTATCAATTCCATATTCGTTATAAAGAGCCGAAGCGCATCCTGCCGCAAGTGGAATGCCCTTATAAGCAGGGCCGAACATGCAGTCAAAATCATCACCTATTGTATCTTTAACAAGAGCAGCATAGAACTTACCGAGAGTAGCGATCTGTTTGCCCGTACGATAATTGCCCGTATTAACAAAATACGGTGTATTACGTCCGCTCTTTGTCACAAAATCACCGAACCGAAGCACATCTGACTCCATCATAAATTCTA
Organism: Candidatus Ornithomonoglobus sp.; assembly: GCA_051877435.1. GTDB lineage: Bacteria > Bacillota > Clostridia > UBA1381 > UBA1381 > Ornithomonoglobus. The sequence continues at coordinate 17,857 of JBJEIW010000008.1, read as the reverse complement.
TAAATTCCTTTTTTGCCTCCGTTATCATTAAAAAACCTCCTCGCATAAGTTGTATAATTAGCTATAGTATATCACATATTTCAGGATTTGTAAACAGTTTTATTTTTAAAAAAAACAGGGCGGAAACAATTGTCTCCGTCCCGCTGTTATAAATTTTCGGAATTACTCAGCTGCCTGTGTAGCTTCTTCTGCATCCTCTGCTGCCTCTGCATTCTCCGACGCATCTTCCGGTTCATCGGTTTCCTCTACAGGATTCTTAGCTGCCTCATTCTGCTCCTTAAGCTTCTGGTCAACCTTGTTTCTTATCTCTCCCCAAAGTGTATCGGCAGTTACGCTGTCATCAAGCCCATATTCAGCCTTGAATGCGTCAAGCTGATCCTCACCGACACGCGAGCCTACCGTAGTCTTATCAAACACATCACCGATTGTTGTCTCCTCTGTTATGCTGTCATCGTCTGTAAGACCGAGAATTTCTTTAAGCTCATCAAAATCTGTGCCTGACATCTGTGCAAATACACCTGCCGGAATATTGTAATATGCAGCATTCTCAGATGTTGATGCCGGCATGTCTGACGGCAGACCGTAAAGCTCAAGGAAATCTGCATATTCCATTCCCTGCTGGTCAGCAATTTCGCCTACTGTTGTTCCCGTAACGTCAATATAATCCTTAGTATACGGATTAAAAATATTCTTACCAAAGATAATGAAGGCCACTATTGCCGCTGCAACTACAACTACAGCTGCCGCTATACCGGCAATAAGCTTTGTGTTGCTCTTTTTGGGTTCTTCCTCCGGTTCAACAGCAACAGTCTCGCCCTCAAATACAACCTCCTGAGTCTCTGAAGCCTCTGCTGCCGCTTCTTCAGGCTCTGTTTCCGTATTTTTCGCTGTTTCTATGTCCTCTGCCGCTTCCGTTTCCGCCGCAGCCGTATTCTCCTCAGCAGCAGTCTCTTCTGCGGGAGTAACCTCTGTCTCCTGCTCCTCAGGATTCTTGTTTTCATCATTCATAATATAATACTACTTCCTTTCACACGATATGTTCCGAAGCTGCTGTTTATTCGGCAGCAGTCTCTGTCTCTGCAGATGGGTCCGCCTCAGTGTCAGTTTCCGCATCGGCCTCTGCCTCAGCATTTTCTGCAGCTTCCTCTGCAGCCTGCTTTGCGCTCTCATAAGTATTGAACTTGTTTCTTACTTCCTCGTCCTTTGTGTCCTTTGTTACATCCTCACCGATCTCCTGATCCTTCTTGAATGCTTCAAATTCCTCATCCGTAAGCTCTACTCCCCATGCAAACTTTGCGAAGTTTTCAAGTGTCATCTTGTTTGCAACATCCATAACGGAATCCTTAGCCTTAACCTCATCGGCTGTAAGACCGTACTGAGCAAGATAATCCTCAAGCTCCATACCCGCCTGGTCAGCGGCATAGCCGATTGAACTGTCACCCTTTTGAGCCTTATTTACGTTAATGTTTGTTGAAATCTTTCCGCTTACAGCGAAAACACCCAGAGCAAGTACAACAACTATAATTGCAACTGAGATAACGGTCATCATGCTTCCCGAAGCATTTCTTCTTGCCATTTTGTTTTACTCCTTTCGTTAGTAGGGCAGTCCGAAGAAAACTGCCGCCGTAATTTTAACAGCAGCAGTATAGCTATTGATTTCCGTTCTGCCGCATATCCTATATAATAACACGAATTCACAAAAAAATCAATATAAAGTTATGAATATTCTTAAAATTTTTTCGTATTACAGGCAGCTGCCCGAATTATGCTTCATGCACAGCATTATCGAGCATAGCCGCCAAGCCGGCAGATATTTGCTTTCCTGCGTAAATCGGAAATTCCGGGATTCCGACTCTGCTGCGCCGTACAACATACCATATCGCGCCGTTTTTACTGTCAAACATAACATAGTCGCAGCTGCCGTCATACTCCTCGGATGCCACACAGCCGAGTCCGAACATCAGCTCACAATTTGCCGCACAATACATATAAAATTTCCACCAATCATATGTATAAAAAGCTGCCAGTCCCGGATCAGGTCTCTCAAAGCCCGCATTTTCTAAAACCTCCAGAATACTCTGACGACTGCGTTCCGCCTTTTCCGCGCGTATCAAAGGCTCCTCTTTCTCACGTCTGAGTTTTTGCAGCCTGCGCTTGACTCTGCCGAGTTTGATGGAATTTATAAGAACACCTACAGCAGATGATATGATAAACCAAGCGGCAATCATCATTACAGCTGCGCACACCGTGTCCGTAATATCAATTACGGCCTGCGTACCGGAGGCATTTGTATTCTCCGTTATTTCCATCAAAACCACTTCCGCAATAATACCGATGACAAGCACGCTTAATGAAATGAAGCAACAAATATACCATCTGCTCTTCTTTTTTTCAAGCATTTCAATATTGTCCATTTCTATACCTCTAAATATTAAAGCATACGACCGAGTGATCCAGCCGTATGCTTTCGACCGTATTCTTTTATCTGTTTTCTCTCTTCTCTATAAGATTCTGAATCTTATTAACAGGGTCAAGAAGATGTGAAATTGTGTCATCGTGGTTAAGTGTATTAATAAGAAGGGAAACATACTTTGACATGTCCACCTCATAATACCATTCGCGGCTGGCAAGCCCCGGATTTCTGTAAATCAGGTTTGTGGTGAAAACCTTGTCTATTATACCGTTCTCATAAGCCCTGTCAAAGACCTCAAGACCGTTTACAAAAAGACCAAAGGATGAGAATGCGAAAATTCTCTTGGCGCCCTTATTCTTTAGCTTTGTTGCGACATCAATCATTGACTCACCCGATGATATCATATCGTCAACAATAATCACATCCTTGCCGTCAACCTCACGGCCGAGATACTCATGAGCAACAATCGGATTCTTGCCGTTCACTACCCTTGAATAGTCGCGGCGCTTATAGAACATACCGAGATCAAGCTGAAGCACCGAGCTGTAGTACATACATCTTGCCATACCGCCCTCATCCGGTGAAATAACAATAGTGTCAAACTTATTGAATTTAACGTCCGGCACAGCCTTTGAAAGAGCCTTTATCATCTGATATGTCGGCTGTATGTCATCAAAGCCCGAAAGCGGGATTGCATTTGAAATTCTCGGATCATGCGCATCAAATGTAAGTATGTTGGTTACGCCCATACCCGCAAGCTCCTGAAGCATAAGCGCTGCGTCAAGCGACTCACGTCCGCTTCTTCTGTGCTGTCTGCCCTCATAAAGCATTGTCATTACAACCGTTATACGTCTTGCCTTGCCACCCATAGCGGCGATAATTCTTTTAAGGTCCTGATAATGATCGTCCGGACTCATATGATTCTCATAGCCGTACATCTTATATGTAACGCCGTGATTAAAGCAGTCACAAATAATATATACGTCATGTCCTCTTACAGTCTCCTCAATCATACCCTTGCCTTCCCCGGTACCGAATCTTGGGCAGGTTACATGGGTTACATACGTATCGACATTCTCAATATCCTTACGCATATCCCGAAGATATTTGTCAATCCTCTCGGTAAACTTCTCACAGCCCTTCATACTGATTACACTAAGCTTACCGACGGTAGGCATTGCATCAGTTGCTGTTACATCCTGATATGAATTGGTCATTTTCTTCTCCTTTTGGTCATACATTCCGAATGAGATATATTAATCAAATTCATTATAACATCTTTTATATGTTTTTGCAATTGTTATTCTAAACATTTTAGAGTTTTTTTTACAAAAAATATTGTTAAATTTAATATAATATTTTTTTATAGCAAAAACGGACGGATTTCTCCGCCCGCCATAAACCCATGCTGACAAATACAGGCAAAATCAACCTTCCATATGTTTGCCTAAGAAGCCTGCGGCGGTTTCGGCCAGCTTATCCTCGACCTCGCTCGGCTTTTCGCCATCCTTCATGACAAATACAACAGAGCCTATAGTGTCGCCCTCTGAAATTATAGGAACAACCACACCGGCATTATACTTATCGTTGCCGTCTGCGATCGACACAACCCTGCCCGATTCATATGTCACGGTTACCTTATCATTCATAAGGTTATCCAGCTCATGCGAAACCCGCTTTTCAATCAGCTCCTTTTTCGGTACTCCCGATACCGCTATTACATTGTCGCGGTCTGTGATGCATGCCCCATGCCCGCTTGCCTTCGCAAGTGTTTCAACATAATTGGCGGCAAAGTCACCAAGCTCACCGATTGGTGAATACTTCTTGAAAATAACCTCTCCATCCTTTTCGGTAAAAATTTCAAGCGGATCTCCTTCGCGTATCCGCATTGTCCGTCTTATCTCCTTAGGTATAACTACTCTGCCGAGATCATCTATTCTCCTGACAATTCCGGTTGCCTTCATAAACAATTCCTCCTCAAATTTATAAGCTTTTGTTTTATAGCTTTATTATGTGAAAAGGTTTGTCTTTTATACTTTTATTTTACTATAGCAAAATATTACCATTCTTTATCCGTGAATACTTTTTCTTCCCGCAAAACCACTGAAACATAAAAGGAACCGTGCATCTGCGCCTGATTGCATTCAGTTCCTTTTATGAAAACTTATAACTTTTATATGCTTTATCGCTTGCATTGAGTATACTATAAAATACAGGGTACTTAATGCAAGCGATATATGTCAACGGGAAAAATATCCTCAAGAGAACTACTATGGCTTTAGTTATGTTATTGGATAAGGAGAAACACGGATTTAGACCCCGTTCACACTGTATGATACAGACAAAGCGGTTGCTTTAGTATATTCGTAAATTTCACTTTGCTTATTTTTATCTCTATCACATAACTAATATTAGCATATACTAACCATTTTGTCAAGTATTTTTTTCAAAAAAAATTAAAAAATTTCTGAGAAGCATACATCCTCTCAGAAATCTTTCTGCAAAAATCATTTAATTGTAACAACAGTAGGCAGCACCGACGCGGATATTCCCCTGCGGCTCACCTCCTCAGATACCTCCGGCTTAAATTCATATGTATTATCCCGCATTTCGTCCTTACCTTCATATTCGGCAATGAATCCCATAACCTGCTGATACAACATAACAGATTTATTGAAGGTATCATATGCCAGATCATTGCAAAAGCCGTTTGCAGTCAGATTGCGATTCTGCGAAACAACCATGCTGTTGTCCATAGAGTTAACGTACTTAATAAGATTATTCTCATATGTATCAAAAAATTCACGAACCTTATTTCCATAAAGCTCACGGTTCTGTCCGCATAGCGTACTCAGTCCGCGGCATGCCCAGTACATTGAATATAAATCAAACTTAGGAGCATCAAGCTTGCACATTATCGGTGTATCTGTTATCGCCGCAGCATAATAAGGAACAAATGATGTAAATTCACTGTTTCCCATGCACAGCCATTCAATACAGCTTGATTCAACATTCATATTCGGCCGTATCTGCAGAATATGACATTCCTCCTGACGTGATGTGCCTATCGCGCGGACATATTTGTTCTTTTCCAGATTGACATTGTACTCAGTATCCTCATACCGGTAGCGCGTCACATTCATAACTTCTTTTACGGTTATCTTCTGTGACGGTGTAAAAAGAAGTTCATAGTCAGTTTTATACGGGTCGTTTCCGACAGCTCCATGAAGCAGTCTTCTTCCTCCCCATACTCTTATCGAATTTGAATCCTTTGCAGGCTCCGCGTAGGTTTCACGGAGATTAATTTTTCCGTTGCTGCTTTTGAGAATGTTATTTTCCTTTGCAAAGCTCACAATATCCTTTGACGCTATTACATCCTCCGACTCTACATCGACCTCTCCGAGCATATATGCGTTTGCAATAACCGCAGCCTTGTCCTCCGGCAGCTTTATCGCCGCATATTGATGTCCTGTATATATCTCCATATACCATGCCTCATTCTTATCTGCGGTCATGATTATACTGCCCTCGCACGCTCCGTACCTGTCCACAATATCCGCAATGATTTCAATGCCCTCTCTGGCGCTTGCCGCGCGCGAGAGAATAATATCATTAATCGACAGCTCATGCAGACCGTTTTCTGTAAACGGATCCGCCGCAATAGCCTTATCGTTCGGGTACGCGGTAATTGTCGCGGTTGAAGCAACTCCCAGCTCATTAAAGCCCGCCTCTCCGTAAGGAGTCTCTCCTATTCCTCGATCCGCTGAACCGGGTACTGCGGTGTATCTGTATGTATGCGGCGGATATTCAAGCTTAAGCCCGACTGCATCCGTGAAATACTCGCCCGGTTCATGATCCTCTGCCGGATGAACAATAAACCGCTTGCTCTCCCCGCTTTCCATATCCTCGGTCCGCATAAGCATAACCGAGCCGTCCGCCGACACGTCCTTGCCCACATACACTCCCGTACATGCAAAGGCAGATGCCGCGGTCAATGCCAGTGTACACAGCGCCAGAAACGGCACAGCAGATATTTTTATGCTTTTTCTCATATGTTTTAAACCTTTCATTTTATTACTGTCTGTTACGCATGTTATATAATACATTATATTTCATATTTTGTCAAGTACGCTGTGCTGCGCCAAAATTTGTCTTAATTAAGCAACAGTAAAAATTGTTCAAAAAAACGTAAAATTTTAACGCCGCGGTTGACAAATATGTGCAATTTATTATATAATTATTATATATAATAACCCGCGAGAGGAGAATTAGAAATGGGATACTATTTTGACGATTCAAAGAGCATTTACTCATATGAGGGAACAGAACCGAAGGCTGTCATAAATTCACTTGCGCACAGATACCTCGGTCAGAACCTTGAGCATGGTCTTTACTACAGAGCATATTGCAACGACGGTATTACACGCGTTTCGGACTACCGTTATGTGATTGATTTCAATAAGATTTACCCGGACGCAAAGCAGAAGGACTGCGTATGGGCATTTACCTCGGCTTATTCGAACGGCAAGGGCGGCACCGACTTTGATGTCAACTGCTTCGGTCCTATGACGATGTATGTAAACGGCGAGATCGTTTATAAATCCGACATCTTCAAGGAGAGATATTCGGAGAACGCAACAAGAGTTCATCTCCCGTTTGAGCCGGGCTGGAACGATATCCGCGTCTGCTTCAAAAAGACAAAGGCAGGCTTCGGCGGTCAGTTCGGACCGTGGCTGGGCAAATGGGATTTCTATACTATTATGCCAACAAAGGAGCGCAGCGGTCAGGAGGGCTTTGTGTTCACTGAAATCGTGGACGATCAGTATGAGCCTGAATTTGAAATCGGCATGAGCGAAAAGGACTTTGACAAGAAGCTTTATCCTGAAACGGAATGGTCAGAGGAGGAGAAGGCAAAGGGACAGCTTGCGAGAATGTTCGGCACAGACGCGGGCAAATATGCCGTTGCATGGACAAAGGGCTTCTTTAATGATATTGCGGACACCTCGTATAAATTTGAAATTGACACCCTTACTCCGGCAACGGTTTATGTTGACCGCAAAGAGGTCTATACAGCCGCAGCCGGCAGGAGTGAATTTACGCTTGCTATCCCCTTCGGCAATCACGACATAGTTGTAAAGGCTGAAAGCGGAGACGACTGGGGCTTCACGCTCACCTGTGACAAGGTTCCGTTTGAAAATCCGGCAAGAGTAAAGGGTACATCGGAAATATGGATTTACATAGGTCCGTTTGACGCAGGCTTTGAGTTTCCGTGGGATGAAGCTATGGATCTGCTGCACGTTGTAGGCGAGCCTAAGACTTATTGGCGGCTTGACGCGCCCAAGACCTTTGTAAGACCGTATAATGAAAACACGCTTTTCGGACGCTGGAACTATCCTCTCGGCGTTACGATGTACGGACTTCTCCACGCGGCGATAATGACAGAAAATGACGACCTCAAGAAATATCTCCGCGACCATGTTCAGCTCTGCTGCGATACACTCGAATACGCGCTCTGGGATAAGGAGCAGTACGGCGGCGCTACATCGGTTCACAATCTCCTTACATCAATCGACTCGCTTGACGACTGCGGCTCATTCGCGTCTATGATGCTTGAGGTTCACAAGTATCTCGGTCTTAAAAACGTTAAGTTTGTCGCTGATTATGTCGGAGATTACATATACAACAAGCAGGACAGACTGCCCAGCGGCGCGTTCTTCCGCAAGGATATGCTTCACTCCTTCCATAACATGACAATGTGGGCAGACGACCTCTACATGAGCGTTCCGTTCCTTACAAGATATTATGAGTTCACAGGCGATATAAAGTATGCCGACGACGCGGCAAATCAGTTCTTCGGCTTCAAGGAAATGCTCTTTATGCCGGAGCAGGGAATAATGTCGCACGTTTATGACTTCAAGTACGATTCAATGACCGGAGTTCCGTGGGGACGAGGCAACGGCTGGGTTGTATTCTCAATGACAGAGCTGCTTGAAAAGCTCCCTGACGACCACCCGAAGAAGGCTGACCTTATCGAATTTCTTAACACGCTCTGCGCAAGCTACCTAAAGCTTCAGGATCCGGACGGTATGTGGCATCAGGTTATCACGGACTGGGAGTCATATCCGGAAACCTCATGCACGTCAATGTTCATCTACGCGTTCTCGCGCGGCGTGCGCTTCGGCTGGCTGAAAAATCCTGCGGACTACGTTAAGGCGGTATTCAAGGGCTGGGAGGCAATCACAAAGACCTCGGTTGACTGTGACGGCAACGTATACGGAGTATGCCGCGGCTCGGAGTTCTCCTTTATCCCCGACTACTACAAGTATGAGCTTGGCTGGAACCTCAACGACACCCACGGCACAGGCATAGTAATGCTCGGCGGTATCGAAGTACAGAGACTTACAGATTTCATTAACGGCAAATAATATAATTCATAAGCTTTGTAAAAGGGTGCTGCAGGTAAGAGGCACCCTTTTGTGTATAGGAGAAATCTTATGGGAGCAACAATAACAATACTGCTTTGCGCGGCTTTAACTTTAGCCGGAATACCCTTCTTGTTAATCAGTATTATCCTTTTTATACTGTTTTTCAGAAACAGGCATAACGGCACAGCGCAAACAAAAAAGAAATTTACCGCGGCATGTATATCCGTTTTTATCGGAGCATTGTTAATCTCTCCGCTGTTGGATGTCATATCTATGATTACAATAGATAACCCGTTATTTATCCTGTTAGCCGGCTTGCTTCTCATCTCGTCGCTGTTAATATATTTCGTTTATATTTTTATAAAGAAATGCAGATGCGCAAGCCTGTCAAATAAGACGCTTATAGGCTTTGCGGGATTATACTTTATAACAACATTACTATGTGTCCCTTTGGCTGCAGGTATAACAATACTGCGGATTGTAAACAGCGGTGAAGCCTATCTTGATACTGGAACGCATATATACTGGGAGACTGACAGTAAACAGGATTATTTTATATATAACAATATTAAATACACCGTTGTATCTGAGTTTCCGGATGGATATCTGCAAGATGTGGAGCTTGACAGAGCTGTTGCAAATATTGAATATCCAAGTTCAAAAGCATTAAGTCTTGTAGCTGTAATCACAGGCTATAACGCAACCGAAACACCTTATATAATATACACCATAAAAAACAGTGACAATCTCTATCTCGGGATGCCCGATGATTTAACAGGCTGGAATTTTCATGTTTATGTACCGGAATTCTAATGGACGCAACATACATGGTTTTTTATAAAAAAATTCACATATGCCAATGTTGACTATTATTTTTAACTACGATATAATTATATTGAAAAATCACCATAATCAGGATTGAACATAAATAACAAAAAGAGAGGAGAATTTTCATGAAAATCACAAAACCAATTTCGCTGCTCGCGGCTCTGTCCGTGCTTTCAGGCGGGGCGCAGGCATTTGCGCAGTTTGAGCCGGACACGTCAAACGACGGCTTCAATACCGGCTATTACAGTGACGCGGAGGATGCCGCGGCAAAGGCTGAAACACAGAGGCTTTTTGACAGCAAGCCGGAGACCATGCGCCGTATGGAGTACCTCGACCGCGGACTTACCGCTGTTCCCTCAGAGGACGGCGTGCTTGTGTCATGGCGGTTCCTCGGCACGGATTCGCAGTCGCTTTCCTACAATCTATACCGCGGCGCGGCAAGGCTTAACACAGCTCCGATAACCGGCAGCAATCTGCTTGATAAAGGCGGCAAGCCGGGTGACGAATACACGCTTGTTGAGCTTGCGGCGGACGGAACGGAAACAGATGTTAAAACCGCCGTTAAGGCATGGGATAAGGAATATATTGAATTTCCGGTCAAAAAATATGACACCGGCGATTACATAATTGATGACGGAGCAGTCGGCGATCTTGACGGCGACGGGCAGTATGAGCTGCTCATACGCAGAACGCCCAAGGACATGAATGTTGATACCCGCGTGGCATATCCGATAATCGAGGCATATGAGCTTGACGGAACATATCTCTGGACTATTAATATCGGTCCGAACGAAATAAACGAGCACGATCTCAATATGATGGTCTATGACTTCAACGGCGACGGAAAATCGGAGCTTATTATGCGCTCCTTTGTCGGCACTACCGACGGCAGGGGCAATGTTATAAAGGACGCAAACGGGCTTGTCACCGACTACTCAAAGCTTGCGGACAATCTTGCGATCTTCACCGACCGCCAGTACATAGTATCAACTCCCGAATATCTCTCAATGTATGACGGAGAAAGCGGAGAGGAAATCACGCGCACTGAGCTTCTCCCCGCGCAGGAGCCGCTCTCAAGCTGGTCATACCGCTACACCGATACGGGCAGACTTACAAAGCGCGCAAGCCACCACAACTTTGGTCTTGCGTATCTTGACGGTGTTACACCTTCATTTGTTGAGGTTCGCGGCGCGTGGGACAACGTAAAGGCGGCGGCATGGCATATCGAGGACAACAAATTTGTACTTGACTGGGAGACCGACACCCCGAACAAGGAGGATGTGAACAGCATTTACGGCGCTGTGAACCATAACCTCGCGGTTGTCGATGTTGATTTTGACGGCAAGGACGAAATTCTTTCGGGTCCTATGGCGATAGACCATGACGGCAGCCCGATGTATGCGGCAAAGGCGGCGGGCGCGGACGGCACAGAGGTAAAGCTTGCTCACGGCGACGCGTTCGATGTTGCAAAGATGGATCCGGAATTTGACGGCTACTATGTATGGGCATGTCATGAAACTGCGAATCTTCCGGCAAATATAGAGCTGCATGACGCGAGAACAGGTCAGGTTATATTCGGTTACGGCAAGACAAAGGACTGCGGCAGATCAAGAGCGGCAGACATAGACCCTAACTACCGCGGCTATGAGGTATGGGGCGCGACCGCCACAACACCGATGAATGTAAACGGCGAAAAGATTGCCGAAAGCTACAACACCTTCTACACACGTCTGCCGGACGGCTCCTTCCAGACGGACGAGAACGGCAATGCGCTTCAGGCAACGCTCCCGATGAACTTCCAGATTCACTGGGACGGCGATTTATTAAGCGAGTTCCTTGACGGCACACGCATTTCGGAATACAACTATGAGGGCAAATTTATTGACGTTATAATGGACGCTGACGGCTGTATGTCAAACTGCGGCACAAAGGCGGTTCCTGTTGTTGCGGCAGACCTTTTCGGAGACTGGCGCGATGAGGTTGTATGGAAAACGGCTGACGAAAGCGCAATCCGCGTTTACTCCACAGCTATTGAAACAGAGTACAAAATCCCGACACCGATGCACGATTATTTCTACCGCGCGTCAATCGCGATGCAGAACAACCACTACAACCAGCCGGCAAACTACAGCTACTATTTCGGCGCCGAAACAACTACAGTTCCGAAACCGGCAATGTATACGGTGCATGACGGCGCAGCCGTTAAAAATCCGGATACCGTTTCGGAATATGCAATAAATGTCGGATTTGCAAAGACCGCGGCAGCGGAGCTCAAGCTCCTTATAGACAGCCCGTACGCATATTCCGATAATAGAATAGTCAGGATTGATGAAACAGACGATAAGGTTGTCCCTGTTATTAAAAATGACAACACGCTCGTTCCGGTACGCTTTATTTCAGAGAGCTTCGGCAGCAGCGTGGAATGGAACGAGGCTGACAGAACGGTTACAATCTCATCGTACGATAAAAATATTGTCATGACAATCGACAATAAGACGTATACAGTAAACGGAGCTGAAAAAACGCTTGAAACAGCGCCCCAGATCATAAGCGAACGCACAATGCTGCCGCTCAGAGCAGTCGCGGAGGCGCTGGGCAAAAAGGTTTCATGGGACGGAGCATCAAGGCTTATCGTTATAGGCAGCGAGGAATTCAGCGACAGCGCCAAGGCGGCGGAAATTGCAGCGGTTCTCAAGGACGGTAAGGAGCCGAAAAAAGCTGAGACTGTTGTACTGCCCACACCTACACCCGCTCCGGCGGCAACCGAAAATCCGTATGCTTCCATGAGCTATGACACAAAGGCGCTTGACGGCACAACCTATAAGGTTTACATTGACGAGGACTTCTCGTCATACTCAAGCGGCGACGCGGCAGGCTGGGCAGGAACAAAGCCCGCGCCAATCACAAATATCGGTGTACAGAACGGCGCGATTACCTTCAGCGGCACCGATAAGGGTAACAGAAACGCAGTCTATACTCTTCCGGGCGGCATGACGGGCAAGGTATATATTGAGCTTGACTGGACGGTCGGAGAAATGACCGGCGGCTCATCAGTTGGAGAGCTTCGCTTTGCAGGCTCCGACGGCGCGGTATTCCTCTCCTTCCGCACACAGGCGGGGCAGGAGCTTGAATACAACTACGGCGGCAGGATTTCAAACAAGGGACTTGAAACCTTTGAATGGAAGAAGATTGGTTCAGGCTTTACAAGCAGCGGCGCTGTTCATATAAGAGCTGTTGCGGACTTTGACAAATCAGAGGTTACCTTCACAGCAGCCCAGAACAATGCAAAAGCGGAAATTACAATGCCGTTTACCGACGCGTCAGACTTCGGCGCAATAGAGGTTCTCGCGGTAAGAAACGAGAAGAACTGGAACTGGACGACATCGCTTGACAATCTTACATTCGGCATGACTGACTAAATATAATTATCAGAGGGGAGGAAATAATTCCCCTCTGATTTTTTTGATTTTTATGGGAATTGGGTATTGATTTTTTGTAGCGGATATGATAGAATATTTTATTTGACTTTTTGAAAAAAATGTGTTATAATATTAATTATGGAAGTTATATGATATATTTGGGATTTGTTCAAGGGAGAGCACGATCCCGGTAAAGGAGCGGTAAAAGCATGTATTGTGTCGGAGATAAGGTTGTGCACCCCATGCACGGTGCCGGGGTTATCAAGGATATGAAAAAGATTACGCTTGCAGGAGTTGAAAGAGATTATTATGTTGTCTGCTTCGCAGTCGGCAGCATGATTTCTGATATTCCGGTTGAAGGCTGCGAGAAAATCGGAATCAGAGGTGTTATTTCAAAGGACGAAGCTAAAAAGGTTCTTGAATTCTTCCATGACCTTGAAATCGGAAACGACATCAACTGGAATAAGCGTCAGAGAGAAAACATGGCTAAGCTCAAATCCGGTGACATATACCAGGTTGCGGGCGTTCTTAAGGAGCTTATGTGTCGTGAAAAGCGCAAGGGACTCTCAACAAGCGAGCGGAAAACGCTCTGTTCGGCAAAGCAGATCGTACTCAGTGAGCTTATTCTTTCCGGAGTTGCGGATGAAAGCGACATCCAGATGATTCTTGACGATACGGTTGCTCAAGCTGTCGGATAAAGATTACTGATAAATTTAAAAATTTCGGGCAAAACGGACATTCCGGTTTTGCCCGTTATCATATACGGAGGAAAGCATGAAAACAACAGCAATAATAGTGGCCGGAGGACGTGGCAAGCGTATGGGAGCGGCTGTCAACAAGGTCTTTCTGCCTTTATGCGGCAGAGAAATTTTAGCACACACAATGGCGGCGTTTGAATGCTGCACTATAGTAGATGAAATAATCGTTGTTACGGGAGCCGACGATATTCCGCTTGTCCGCAAAATTGCGGAGCGTGACAGTATATCAAAGCTCACAGCTGTAACCGAAGGCGGAGCGGAACGCCAGAACTCAGTCTATAACGGACTGCGCGCGGCATCGGGTGACATTGCGGTGATACATGACGGAGCGCGCTGTCTTATTACTCCGGCTGAAATCGAAGCCGTCATTTCGGATGCTGTAAAATACGGTGCGGCAGCCATAGGCGTTACGGTAAAGGACACCTTAAAGGCAATAGACGAAAACGGAACAATAACAGGAACAATAGACCGCGAACACACCGTTCAGATACAGACCCCACAGGTATTTAAACTGAACGAGATAATGGCGCTTCACGAACGCGCGGCAGAGGACAAAATCGCCGTTACCGATGACTGCTCAGTATTTGAGCAGTACGGCAGGGCTGTTCACGTTACAATCGGCACCTACGAGAACATAAAGCTTACAACACCGGGCGATATTGCAATCGGTGAGGAAATACTGAAAAGGAGAAATGCGCAATGAGAGTCGGATTCGGATATGATGTACACAAATTGGTCGAGGGCAGAAAATGTATTATATGCGGAGTGGATATTCCGCATGACAAAGGGCTTTTAGGACATTCGGACGCGGACGTCGCAATTCACGCGCTCTGTGATGCTCTCTTAGGCGCGGCAGCTTTGGGAGACATCGGCAGACTTTTCCCGGACACCTCCGCGGAATTTAAGGATATAGACAGCCGTATTCTGCTCCGCCGCGTAGTCGAAAGAATAAAGGAAGATGGCTACACAGTAGGCAATGTAGATATTACAATCGCCGCGCAGAAGCCTAAGCTTCTCCCCCACATTGAAAAAATGCGCGATAATATGGCTGCGGATTTGACAATTGACCGCGGATGTGTTAATATAAAAGGCACAACAACGGAGCGTCTCGGCTTTGAGGGGCGTGAGGAGGGCATAAGCGCCTATGCCGTTGTACTGATCAATTAACAGGAAAGGGACGTCATACATTGAATATTTATGATTTTGACAAAACAATATATGACGGTGATTCCACCGTTGACTTTATAAAATACTGCTCAAAGCGATATAAAAAAGCTTATATTACGGTAATACCGACGCTGTGTGCATTTCTGCTCTACATATTAGGTATTTATACCAAAACGCAGTTTAAGGAGCGTATGTACCGTTTTCTGCGCTACATTGATGACATTGACGAGGCTCTGGAGGATTTCTGGAACGGGCATGAAAAGAACATTCTTGACTACTATAAAACGCAGCAGCGGGAGGACGATATTGTGATTTCCGCATCGCCGGAATTTCTTTTAAGACCGATCTGTGACAGACTCGGAATAAAAAGACTGCTTGCGTCACGGGTAGATAAGCATACCGGAAAATACGATGGTGAAAACTGCTGGGGTCCGGAAAAGGTTGACCGCCTGGAAAAAGCCTACGGTATAACTCACTGTGGCGGATTTTATTCGGATAGCTATAGCGACACCCCGCTTGCCGAGATTTCGGATAAGGCATACATAGTCCGCCGCAACGCTCTTACTCCCTGGAATGAATATGAGGAAAGCAAGGGCGAGAAATTAAAGCATATGTTTATAAACCCGGAATTTTTCATGTTCCTGGTTGTGGGAGTTATAAACACGCTGAGCAATATTATATTCTCAACGATTTATTCGCTGTTTATCCCAAGCACAACGATCGCGTTTTTGCCGGGTTATGTTACATCAAATGTTGTTGCATACCTTCTGAACAGCAAGCTGACCTTTAAGGAAAGTCTGGGATTTGTGAAGTTTATAAAGTTCTTTATATCCTACATTCCGAATTTTATTATCCAGACTGTTATTGTGTGGCTGTTTGATACCTTTATTCACGGTCCGAGCATTATCGCTTATGCCATTGCGGCTGTGATAGGTGTTCCGGTGACCTTTGTTCTTATGAAGATATTTGCATTCAGAAAGGGAAAGGAATAATGAAATCCATATATTTTACAAGACATGGTCAGACCGTATGGAATGTTGAAAATAAGATCTGCGGCGCAACGGACATTGAGCTTACGGAATACGGGCATGAGCAGGCGAAAGAATGCGGCAGAGTAATAAAGGACATCGAACTGCATATAGATGAAATACTTTATTCACATACAAAATTCCATGGACTTTAAAAAATTTCATTGACTTTTATGCGATAATGTAGTAAAATGACTGTACTATACAAAACAAAAGGAACGATGAAAATGAGCAAAAGATTTTTTACCTCTGAATCGGTAACAGAGGGTCATCCCGACAAAATTTGTGACCAGATTTCGGATGCAATCCTTGATGAGATATTAAAACATGATCCGATGGCCCGTGTTGCGTGTGAGACCACTTGTACAACGGGTATAATTTCGATTATGGGAGAGATCACAACAAGCTGTTATGTTGATTTCCCGAAGGTTGCGAGAAATGTTGTTCTCGATATAGGCTACAACAGAGCGAAATACGGCTTTGACGGAACAACCTGCGCTGTTACGACGGCAATAGATGAGCAGTCGCCGGATATTGCCCAGGGAGTTGATACGGGCTTTGAAAACCGTGAACAGGGCGGCGATGATGACGGTAACTCAACAGGCGCGGGAGACCAGGGAATGATGTTCGGATACGCGTGCGATGAAACACCGGAGCTTATGCCGATGCCGATTTCTCTTGCGCATAAGATGGCTAAAAAGCTTACAGAGGTACGCAGGGAGGGCGTTCTTGATTATCTCCGCCCTGACGGAAAAACACAGATAACAGTCGAATATGATGACGGTAAGCCTGTAAGAGTGGATACGGTAGTCGTATCAAGCCAGCATTCGCCTGATATTGCGATTGAGAAGCTTCGCGAGGATATAAAGCGAGAGGTTATTATTCCTACGGTTCCGGCAGGCCTTATGGATGAGAATACAAAGATTTATATTAATCCTACAGGTCGATTTGTTGTCGGCGGTCCAAACGGTGACAGCGGTCTTACAGGCCGTAAGATTATCGTTGATACCTATGGGGGATATTCGCGTCACGGCGGCGGAGCGTTCAGCGGCAAGGACCCGACTAAGGTTGACAGAAGCGCCGCATATGCCGCGCGCTGGGTTGCAAAAAATATTGTTGCCGCGGGGCTTGCTTCAAAGTGTGAGGTTCAGCTTGCATATGCAATCGGTGTTGCAAAGCCGGTATCAATCATGGTAGATACCTTCGGAACGGCTAAGATTGATGAAGATAAGATTGAAGCGGCGGTTGAGAAGGTATTCGACCTCAGACCTTACGCTATTATCAAGAGACTTGATCTCAGAAAGCCAATATACCGCAGACTTGCGGCTTACGGACATATGGGACGTGAGGATCTTGGTGTATCATGGGAAAAGACAGATATGGTTGAAGCTCTCAGAGCTGCAATTAACTAAAAGGTCCGGTTTTATAAATCAAAAAAGAGTCTGAACTTAATCAGACTCTTTTTTGATGATATTCAGCAATTATTATATGAATACAGCTGTCATCATCAGGCGTTGCCTGACATTTGCGAGGTAAAGACCTCAGCAGTTTTGCTGCATAGCCGTCTGCGAAAACAAACCGCGCTGCAGCGGGTTATCCGCAAAATCCACATTCGTGGATCAAAATAATTATAACATACAGATATTTATAAATCAATGAACAGATTATTACATTTCAGTGACAGATATTTCTGTTTTTTTCAATATTTTTTCAGAACATTCTGAAAACTCCCACAACTTTCCCGAGAACCGTAACATTATCTGCAATAATAGGCTCCATTGTATCGTTTTCCGGCTGTAGGCGATAATGACCGTTTTCC
>JBJEIW010000007.1:0-21068 GCA_051877435.1 Candidatus Ornithomonoglobus sp. | reverse complement strand
CCTTGTTTACTGATGTTGGTTTTGGTTGGTGCTGAAAAAATGGGGAAACTCAAAATAAAATTTTTTCTTGACAAAAAGATGTAGTAATGATATAATTAAATCAAAGAAAGGCAGAGCGTATTCATTAACATCAGAGTACGGTCAGCCGCCAAAGAATGTTATTTTTGATAACCGTTTCCTTGTTGGGTGATTTAGGGAACGGTTATCGTGCTGTTATAGCGAAAGCTATAAGGATGATTATTACATAAAAGATTATTTCTAATATTTTTTAATATATCATATAGGATGTCGAAATTTAACAATTTTCTTGAATATTTTAGAATTTTGTAATTTATAACTTCGTAAAAAATCAGACAATTTTATGTTTACAAATAAGGAAAAATGTGTTATACTATATATGCTACACGATTTAATAAATCATACAACTGTATACTTGGGTTTACGTTTGTTAAAAGAACGTAAGCCTTGCTGTCATACCCATGTATACGGTTTGATTTATTGTGTAGCAACAATTGCAAGCTGCGTTTTTTTGGTGCGCGGCTGTGCAATGCGGCTGCGCATTTTTTAATATACAAAATTAATATCCGGAGGTAATTTTATTATGAAAAAAAGGCTATCGAGTTTAGCTCTTGCGTTTGCGATGCTTGCTTCGGCTTTTCCGGCAGCATATGCCGAAACCGACTATATTTCTGATGATGGGATTTCTTATGAGACGAGAGAATCGGCGGAAAATACGGCAGAGGAAAAAATGGAGCTTGTCGAAACAGTAACAGAATATGGGGACTATTTGTATTATACTGTTAATAGCGATAATACCGTAACAATTTCGGACTGCGCTACTGCTGCGACAGAGGTTGATATCCCTTCGGAAATTGACGGTATGCCGGTTGTAGAAATCGGCAGTAATGCGTTTTATAAATGCAGCAGACTAACGAGTGTGACAATCCCTGACAGCGTGACAAGTATCGGCGATGGTGCGTTTTTTGGATGTAGCAGACTAACGAGTGTGATAATCCCTGACAGCGTGACAAGTATCGGCAGTTATGCGTTTTATGATTGCAGCAGCTTAACAAGTGTGATAATCCCTGACAGCGTGACAAGTATCGGCAGTTATGCGTTTTATGATTGCAGCAGCTTAACAAGTGTGATAATCCCTGACAGCGTGACAAGTATCGGTGATTATGTGTTTGAAAGTTGCAGCAGCTTAACAAGTGTGACAGTTGACAGCAATAATATGAATTATTCATCTCTTGATGGAAATCTTTTTGATAAGAATAGAACAAGATTGATACAGTATGCAACAGGAAAACCTGATAAGCAATATACAATCCCTGACAGAGTGACAAGTATCGGTGATTATGCGTTTTATAAATGCAGCAGCTTAACAAGTGTGACAATTCCTGACAGTGTGACAATTATCGGCGATGGTGCGTTTTATGCGTGCTACAGCTTAACAAGCGTGGCAATCCCTGACAGTGTGACAACTATCGGCAGTAATGCGTTTTATCAGTGCTACAGCTTAACAAGCGTGGCAATCCCTGACAGTGTGACAACTATCGGCAGTAATGCGTTTTATGAGTGCTACAACTTAACAAGCGTGACAATCGGTAACAGCGTGACAACTATCGGTGATTATGTGTTTTGGCATTGCTACAGCTTAACAAGCGTGACAATCGGTAACAGCGTGACAACTATCGGTGATTATGTGTTTTGGCATTGCAGCGGCTTAACAAGTGTGACAATCCCTGACAGTGTGACAAGTATCGGAGATGGTGCGTTTTATTGTTGCAGCGGTTTAACAAGTGTGACAATTTCTGACAGCGTGACAACTATCGACGATTTTGCGTTTGATGGGTGTAGCAGTCTAACAAGTGTGACAATCCCTGATAGTGTGACAAGTATCGGCCATTCTGCGTTTGATGGGTGTAGCAGTCTAACAAGTGTGACAATCCCTGACAGCGTGACAACTATTGGTGATTATGCGTTTTCGTATTGCAGTAGCTTAACGAGTATAGAAATACCAAACAGCGTGACAAGTATCGGATATTGTGCGTTTAAGAGTTGCAGCAGCTTAACAGATATATATTATGGAGGCAGTGAAAATGAATGGAATAGTATCTATATCGGAAATGATAATTCAAGTCTAACAGGCGCATCTATTCACTATAACAGAAAAATGCCCAACGGCACCTCAGGCATTACAAATTCCACATCACGCGGCGCGCCGATCATAACCTCGGCGACAATTACATATGACGGCACCTGCTATGATATCTTAAATAGTTCTTTGACGGTAAACAGCGATAAAGCTGTACAGGTTGAAGCGGCTGTTGATGCAAACGGCTGCGAGGATGTGCATATATATCTTTCACAGGGAACCAAACATATGACAGAAATACCTGTCGGAGCATGCAAGGAGCTTGTCCCGGAGGATTTGTTTGAACCGGGAGAGAAGTTTTATATTTCGGCGGTGGATAAGAAAACGGGAAAATCAACATCAACGCAGATAAAATTAAATCTTATCGGCTCAGACCGCTATTACGAGTCTGTGCTCGGCTCCGGCAGCTTCAAGATTTTAAACGGATTCAATATGACAATTCCCGACGGTGTACCCATTGTTGAGGGACTTGATCTGGGTCTGGACATAGGAAGTGTAGATATAAATGTCGAGTATGACAAGGATAAAAGGACATTCAGAGGTGAAGTAGGCACAGACTTTTTTGAAAAGACGTATGACGGTGAAGGTAAGTGGAAGGATTCGGATTGGCAAAGCTTTAAGGACACTGTCAAAGAAGCAAAAGAAGCTGTAAAGCATAATAAAAACGCATATAATTATCTGAAAAAAATTGCTCCCAAGGGAACAAAACTGGAATTGTCAAGCAAAATAAAGACAAGCGGAAGCTGGTGCGGATATCTTGAGGGTTATATCAGTGACAGCGGCAAAATACAGATTTCAGAGGGCGGTTTTGTAGTGGCTGCCGAAGTGAGCTATAAATATCAGGGAATGACAATTGTAGCGGTGGTTCCTGTGTACTATGAAATAGGTGTAGGCGGAAAAATTGAACTGGCAGGCGGAGTCAAAGACACTCTTCCTGACAAAGGTCTGCAGGCTGCATGGACAGGCTCATTGACACCATCGGTATATTTTGAAGCAGGCGGCGGTGTAGGTGTGCCAAAGATAACAACGGCAGGCGCATCCGGTAAGGTGACGGCAGAGCTTGAGATTTCACTGGAAAAAATCTATCAGAAGCTTGATATAACAGGCAGCGCAAAATTCAAGGTTATGGGGCCGTTTGATATATTGCTGTATGAAAAGGAATTTGCAAAAGGTACATATCATATTTATGAAACGGGAAATAAAAATACATTGCTTGGCAAGGCCTTTAAGCTTTATTCCGATGAAGATAATATATACATGACAGATATTGACGCGCCGGTAAATATCACAGCTCATGAAAATAATAATGCTCAATGGGTCGGCAATGAGACTGCAATGAATGTCATGGCTGATTATACTAACCAGAGTGTACAGATACTTGAGCAGGATTCCTACAGCAGTTCTGCTCCCGTATATGCTGAAATGGATGGCAGTAATGTTATAGCATGGATAACCGATAATAAGAGCAGGAGTGACGGGGATAAACCGATGCTTGTGTATTCGGTTGAGGAAGACGGAGTATGGACTGAACCGAAACCGGTGTATGATAACGGTATGGCTGATTATGCTCCGGCGATAAAGGACGGATATATTGTCTGGCAGAAGGCAAAGCAGCCGATAACCGAAGCTACAACTGCGCGCGAGCTTGGAGCCTCCTGTGAAATATATATCGCAAAGTGGAACGGCAGCGGCTTTGACGAACCGGACGCATTAACGGATAATGAAATTCTCGATCAGCTTCCGGCGGTTTCTGTATCGGGCGATAAAACGGCAGTAGTCTGGATCCAAAACAGTGAAAATGATTTCACCGGAGTAAACGGCGAAAACAGCGTTATGTTGTGTATTAACGGAGAAATATCCACTGTATATACAACAAATGAAATTATTACAAATTTTGACTGCGCATACATTAATGACATTCTCAATATTGCCGTTGAAACAGACAGCGATCTGGATTTAAACACCTTAGAGGACAGAGAAATATATGCGCTCTCAGACGGAAGCTGTGTAAATATCACTGATAATGATATTACGGATACGCATCCGGTTTATGCATCCTTAAACGGCGAAACGATATTGTTCTATTATTCGGATGGCAGCATTGTTTATAATATAAACGGTGAAATGAACACAGCGGTCAGCGGCAATGCGATGACAGATCAATTCACGGTTATTTCAAATAACGAATCCGCGGCTGTTCTGTGGACTGAAACACATGATGGCTCCGCTGAATTGTTCGGGGTGACTTATGACGGAAATGATTGGGGAAGCAATATCCAGATTTCGGATTTAGGCGCTAAAATAAAATATCCGTCTGCGGTTATGAATGATGACGGAAGTATATTTGCCGTATTTAACAGAACAGAGAAAATACCGGAGGAGGATTATTATATTGAAGGACGGGCGGATTTATGCACAATAAACATAATTCCGTCATATGACCTTGAAATATCCGATGCATATATTGATGAATCCGATATGACAGTGTATGCAACTATAAGAAATGTCGGTGAGCTTAAAGCTGACGGTTATACTATCACTTTAACGGACAGCGATAGTATAACAGTAACAGAGCCGTTGGCAGCAGGAGCTTCAAAGGATATTGAAGCCAGATACAATGCCCCGGAGAAACTTACGGAGAAAAGCATAATATTAGGCGCAGCTCTGAACAACGGTGAGGAATACAACACAGAAAACAATTATTATGAGTTGAGCGTGGGGCATGCGGATATATCTGTATCTGATGTTGCAACAAATGATTCCGATAAAATCACAGCGTTAATTTCAAATGACGGATATACCGATGCAGATAATATTTCTGTAGCGTTGAGAGAAGGTTCTGTTGACGGGACTGTTATTTCAACACAGAATATAAGTCTTGGCGCAGGTGAAAACACAGCAGTTGATTTTTCTTTTGATAAGTCTGTTATGAGGTTCGGCAGCGAGAAGAAGCAGCTTTATATTACAGTATCAGGAGATTTTGATGAAATATCATACGGTAATAATGACGGATATGTATATATATCAGGCATCGGCAGCGAGCCGGATTACTATGCAGAGATAATAGATTATAATATATCGGACGATAAGTGTATTGTAAATGCCGTTGCGGGCAACAATACCGAAAGTGCGATAAATTCTATTTTATACTCGGCTGTATATAGCGCTGACGGACAACTAAAGTCATGTAAGTTGGTAAATACATATATCGAAGCCGGTAATGACACCGGCGTGGATATTACTCTGCCTTGCGTAATTGAAACAAATGATATAATAAAAACATTTATGTGGACGGATAAAATGGAGCCGTTAGCTGCGGCAGCAGAATTAATAATAGAATAATCTAAAAAGGATTGTATTAAAATTCGTTGGAGTTTTAATACGATCCTTTTCTGTATCGTTCTGTATATTCAATTCAAAAACATTTATTGTTGACATAATAAATATTTGGTGATATAATGTTTAATGACGTAATAGGAGTTTTGTGAAAGGAGCTGAAAGGCTTAAAAATGATAATGCCGAACAGCGCGGTCTGTCTGCTTGACGCTGCCGCAGAGAAATATGGTAACAAAACAGCCGTAACCGATGAGAGCGGAAGCTTTACCTTTAATGAGCTGAGAAGCTGCGGGCTTTCAATCGGAACGGAGCTTATAAATTCCGCATCGGAGGGATATATGGCGGAGCCTGTGATGGTTTATCTGCCGAAAAGCCGTTTCTGCATAGCGTCGTTTATGGGCGCGATGTATTCGGGAAATCCCTATGTGCCGGTTGCGTATGATATGCCGGCGAACAGAATACAGAAAATTGTAGACAAGCTTGAGGGACGCGGGCATCTCATAACCGATGAGAACGGAATGGAAACGGTAAGGACAATGGATATTCCAGAGGGAATACATATTCATCTTTACAGTGAGCTTTCAGAGGCAAAAGCGGATGAAAGGGCGGTTTATGAGGTTCTTGACAGGGTTATTGACACAGACCCTATTTATATAATGTTTACAAGCGGCTCTACCGGAGAGCCTAAGGGCGTGACTGTTCCCCACCGCGGAGCGGTAGACTACGCGCTGTGGGTAAAGAGAACCTTTGGGATAGACGAGAATACAAAGCTCGGCAATCAGGCGCCGTTCTATTTTGATAATTCAATTTTTGATATATATTCAATGCTTCTGACAGGAGCGGAAATGAACATTATTCCCGAAACCTTGTTTATGTTCCCGTCCAAGCTGCCGGAGTTTATAAGAGATAATGAAATTACTGTAATATTCTGGGTGCCGACGGTAATGATAAATGTGGCAAATTCGGGCGCGCTGTCAGAAATTAAAATGCCGTCGCTTAAAACAGTCGCGTTCTGCGGCGAGGTCATGCCGAACACACAGCTTAACATATGGCGGAAAAATCATCCCGACGCCGTGTACGCGAACCTTTACGGCCCCACAGAAATAAGCGACGTATGTACTTATTATATAGTTGACCGTGAGTTTAATGATGCCGCCCCCCTCCCTATCGGGCGCGCGTGTGAAAATATGAGGATAATAATTCTCAACGAGAAGAACGAAATCGCAAACACTAATGAGCAGGGCGAACTTTGCGTTATAGGCACGGGAGTGTCTCTTGGCTATTGGAACAGACCGGACCTTACCGAAAAGGCGTTTATTCAGAATCCGGCAAATCCGTTCTATGAGGAAAGGATATACCGCACCGGAGACCTTGCATACATAAATGACGAGGGACTTATTATGTATGACGGCAGAATGGACAACCAGGTCAAGGTCAAGGGAAACCGTATAGAGCTTGGCGAGATAGAATGCGCGGCAATGGCGGTTGAGGGCGTAAAGGGCGCCTGCGCCGTGTTTGACGCGGAGAATGAGAGGATAGTGCTGTTTGTGGAAAGCTGCTATGCGCTTGTGCTCAGAAAGTTCAATAATGAGCTGAAAAAATATATTCCGAAATATATGCTGCCGGGAAAGCTTGTTGTAATGGACGCGTTTCCGCATACGGCAAACGACAAAATAGACAGGGTGACGCTGAAGAAGTCACTTGCTGATTTATAAAGGAGCATGGCAATGACAGTGAACTACACCTCTGCCGCGGAGCTTGTTTTAAGAGCGGCACAGCTATACGGAAACAATACCGCCTTTAAGGATAAGGACGGAGAAATAAGCTTTGCCGGATTAAAGGAAAGCGCCTGCGCCGCCGCGTCGGGACTTATGGAAAGCGTTGAAACAGGCAGAACAAAGCCTGTTATGATATATCTTCCGAAAAGCATAAAATCAATAGTTTCGTTTATGGGAAGTATGCTTGCGGGCAGTCCTTATGTTCCCATGGACTATAATGTTCCTATGGCGAGGTTTGAAGCAACCGCAAAAAATCTCTGTCCCTGCGCCGTTATAACGGACGAGGAGGGCAAGGAACGTCTTAAAGCGGCGGGCATAGAAATAACGGCTCTTGTGTATGACGAGCTTATAAAAACGGCGGCAGATTATGACCGCATTAATAATGTAATAAGAAATTCAACCGACCTTGATCCAGCATATATTATGTACACAAGCGGCTCAACGGGAACACCTAAGGGCGTTACAATATCCCACAGGGCGGTACTGGACTATACAAAATGGCTGATTGATACATTTGAGATAGACAAGGAAAGCATAATAGGAATGCAGAGCGCGTTTCACTTTGACAACTCGGTATTTGATATGTTCCTCGCGCTGTATCTCGGCTGCAAAACGGTCATAATTCCCGAGGTGCTTTTCATGTATCCCGAAATGCTGTTTGATTTCATGCGGGAGGAAAAAATCTCGGTGATATTCTGGGTACCAACGGTAATGATAAGCGTTGCAAATTCCGGCGTATTAAATATGAAAAAGGTTGATACGCTCAAGCTCATTCTTTTTGCCGGAGAGGTTATGCCGATAAAGCAGCTTAACGAGTGGATAGCCGCATATCCCGAATGTAAATTTGTGAATATGTACGGACCCACGGAATCAACGGATATAGTTTTATACTATGTTGTTGACCGTGAGTATAAGGCGGGAGAAACGCTGCCGATAGGAATCCCGTGCGCGAATATGAAGGCGATTATCCTTAATGAGAATAACGGACTTTGCAGACCGGGCGAGCAGGGCGAGCTCTGCATCGGCGGCAGCGGAATAGCGATGGGCTATTGGAACTCGCCGGAAATAACCGCAAAAGCGTTTATTCAGAATCCGCTGAACAATAAATATCATGACAGAATATACCGCACCGGCGACCTTGTATATGAGGCGGAGGACGGGAATATAATTTTCATAGGACGCGCCGACAGCCAGATAAAGCTGCGCGGAAACCGCATAGAGCTTGGCGATATCGAGGCGGCAGCGGCGGCGATGAATGACATAAAGAGCTGCTGCGCGATGTTTAACGCGGAGAAAGAGGAAATTGTTCTTTTTCTTGAAACGGACGCGAAGATAGTGCAGCGAAAATTCAATATGGAGTTAAAGAAATATATACCGGCATACATGGTGCCGCAGAGGATAATTTCAATGCCTGCTTTCCCCCACACTCCGAGCGGAAAGATAGACAGACAGACATTGAAAAAGGAATATTTCAATTAATTGAAAGGAAGAATTTAAAATGACAACAACGGAAACAATAAGCGAATTTATAAAGAACCAGTTTGAGATCGGCGACGACCCGGATTTTGACAACGATGTACACCTTTTTAATGAAGGCTTTGTAGACAGCTTCGGCGCTGTCGAAATAATTCATTTCATTGAGCAGGAGTTCAATATAAAGATCACTCAGAAGGACATAACCCTGTTCCCAATGAATACAGTAAATGAGATCGCTGCCGTGGTGGACAGCAAGCTCGGATAATTAACGAAGGGAATTTAATATATGTGGTATCTTGAAACAGACACCTTAGTTATGCTGCTTATCGCGACCGGAGCAATGCTGCTGTTTTCGGGTATTACGCGGCTGCTGTTTAAAAAAAGCCTTGCGCCGCATGTGCTGATATTCGCAAACATCGCGGTAATAGGGCTTATTTCGTGGCAGCTGCTTGCCTTCAGTGTGGGATATATGCTTATTACATATATTCTTGTATGTAATCTGCGGCGGCGCAGAACACTGAAAAAAACCATGTTTGTGGTGTTCAGTCTGCTGTGTACAGTACCGTTTTTTTACGGGAGGATGCACGAGTTCTTCCCCCAGCTTCCGGTGATAATAACCTTTATCGGAATAGCGTATCATATGCTGCGGGCGATCGACGCGCTGTATTTTGTGTATTATACGGACATGAAAATTCCGTTTCTTGCATACGCGAATTATATGCTGTTCTTCCCCACCTTCACCGCCGGACCGATATTTAGGTACCGCGACTGGATAAGGGTTTATGAGAATCCGAAAAAGCTTACCTTTGATGATTTCATATCATATGTAAAAAGGTTTATCCGCGGAATGTTTAAAAAGATGGTTGTGCTGTGGTTTGTATCAACGGTGTTCAACCGTATTTTAGGCATGGAGCTGCATTGGTACTGGTGCATAGCGCTTGTGGCTCTGAGCTATCTCACGGTATATCTTGACCTTTCCGGCTACAGCGACCTTGCGATAGCGACAGGCTCGGCGATGGGCTTTACGGTTCCCGAGAACTTCCGCAAGCCGCTTTCATCGGCGTCGTTTACAATATTCTGGCGTAACTGGCATATTACCTTGTCGGACTGGGTAAGAGATCATATTTTTGTTGTTCTTAACGGCAAGAGGCTCGGACGTATCGCGTCGGCTATGGTGGGCTTTGCTACGATGTTTGTAATGGAAATGTGGCATGGCTTTACGCTGCCCTATGTTGTGGGCGGAATATATAACGGACTTTGTCTCGGACTTGAAAATCTGTTCGGACTGACAAGAGCGGATAAGCGTAAGATGAAAAAGCCGGTATATATATTCAGATGCTTTATAGTAAACGCCGCATTCGCGTTTAACACACTTCTGTTCACGGTGACGACAGAACAGTTTTTTGAAATAATGAGAGGCTTTATAAGATAAGCCGCGCGGGAGGTTATAATGAAAAAGGCAGTAAAAATACCGCTGCTTCTGCTGCTTGTACTGGCAGTATTCGCGGGGGATGTCTGGCTCAGTCATAACAATTTCATAGTAAACAGCAATATATTCGGTAAGAATGATTTTGAAATAACACAGCATGACCATCCTCAAAAGGTCTGGGATAAGGTGTTTTTCGGAAATTCCGTAGTAATATCGGCATATATGGAGGATAAAAGCAGCTCAGGCTTTATAAACTGCGGTCTTGACGACGGAATTGTGACCGATTTGTGGGAGCTTATTAACAAAAGGTATATGAATATAGGCTCGGAGCTTGTCATAGGTCTTAATTATCTTACGTTGTATGATAATTTTGAAACAAATCCGACTTATATATGGCATAAAAAGCTTTATCAGCCGTATGCGTATTTTCAGCGCGACCGCTTTTATCCGCTGATAACCGGCTGCTTTGAGCGGCTTATAAACGGCGAGAGCGTGCCGCCGATGACATACACCTATCAGAAAAAGAATGTGTATCACGGCAGAGTGGCGGACTCGGTATTGCAGGATAAGATGGAGCAGTATGAGGAGATGTTTTTCAGCAAGCCTCTTTCGGATTATTCAAAGAATATGGAGGCTCTTGAAAAGGTCATTAAGTACTGCAGGGACAATGATATAAGAGTCCGCGTTGTCTGGATGCCGTGGAATCCGTCCTGCGAAAAGCCGCAGCTTGTAAAGGACGTAAAAGCACAGGCAAACGAAATAATAAATAAATATAATCTTGATGTGCTTGATCTGGAGGACGAGTTCGGCGAGGAATACTTTTATGACAGCGGACATCTGAATTATGATGTCGGCTCGGAGCGGTTTACAAAGCATATTGATCAGTGGCTGTAAGGAGACTAACTAAAATGAGTTCATATATAAAATGTATAAAAAAATACGCGCAGTTTAAGGGGCGTGCGACAAGGAGAGAATTCTGGGGCTTTGCCCTTATTAACGCGGCAGCTGTTCTTATTCTTATGCTTTTTCAGGCAAAGTTTCAGACGGGCGCTGCCCATATCATTTTCACATATCTGTTAGGAGCATATATTCTGTTTACATTTATCCCCTCTCTCGCGGTAATGAGCAGACGCTGGCACGATCTGGGCAGAACCGGATGGTGGGTGCTGCTTAACCTTGTCGTGGGAGTAGGCTCAGTCGTATCGCTCTGCTTTTTCCTGTGCAGAGGTGATGAGGGTAAGAACTTTTACGGACGCGACCCCAGAATAAAAAAGCATGTAAAAAGATAGTTAATATGAAAAATGAAGAAACACCGGAGATTAATGAACATATAGCCCCAAGGCTGCCTATGTGGGTGAGAAACAGACTTATATCATTGCACACTGAAAGACGAGATGAGCGAAAATTCCGTTACATTGCCGAAATGAGGCCTTTTAATGAAGATGCAGAAAACGGCAACGTATTATTTGACGCGAACAGCATGGAGGATTTCAGACGACAGCTGCAATTATATAAGACCGGATACAACAGATGCGGGATTGATTATATGATGTTCCGCTGAAAAATTTTAAATTTTTTTAGAAAATTGCAACATTTTCGGATTTTAAAAGGTGTTATATGTGAAAGCGCTTTATTAAAGGTTAAATATATATTATAAGAGGGAGATGTTTTATATGTCCAAAAAACTTGTAGCATTAATTTTGACAGCCGCAATGTGTATACCTGCAGTGGCAAGCGCGGCGCAGGACACAGATAGGCAGCAGGAGAAGCATCAGGAAAGACAGCAGGAGGAGATAAAAGATCCCCAAAAGCAAAATGAAGATGAAAAGCCTGAAGTCCCCACAGAAGTTCCGACATCTGTTCCGGAAAAACAGCCGGAGCCGGTTGAAGTAACTCCTGAGCCTGCAGCAACGCCGGAGCCGGTCATTGAAACACCCGAGCCTGTTACAGAAACACCGGCGCCTGTAATTACGGCAGAGCCTGTCATTACACCGGAAGCTACCCCGCAGCCGGAAAAACAGCCGGAGGAAAAGCCGACAAAGGCGCCTGCGATAGAGGTTACATCACAGCCGCAAGAGCCAAAGGATCCGGAACATCAGCAGCCAAATCAGCAGAACCAGTATCCGAACGGAAATTACGGAAATCAACCGCAGCAGCCACAGCCTCCAAGGCAGCCAGAGCCGCCGAGACAGCTGCAGCCGCCGAGAATACCCGAACCGCCGAGAACACAGGTGGTTGAAAAGATTATTATCGTAACACCGCAGGAGGCAAAGACGAGCTTTGATGAAAAGAAGCAGCTTAAAGAGACCTCACAGCTTGACGCAAGGGACTGCATTAATCAGATAAAGGCATTGTTTAGGAGCGCTGATGCCCAAACAAAGCTTGAAATTCTCGCGGAAATAGCGCAGCTTAAGAAGGAGCTTAACGATGAGGCAATCGGCATTTTTGTAAACGGCATTGATCTTGACTTCACAGCTTATGATAACGCGCAGCCGTATATAAAGAACGATGTAACACTCGTTCCGTTAAGAGCTGTAGCGGACGCGTTGAATGCGAATATTCAGTGGGATGATAAAATCAGAAAGATTACAATGACCAAGGGTGACAAGGCTGTTATCATGCAGATAGATAATAAAAACGCCACAGTCAACGGCAAGAAGTATGCTCTTGAATCCGCGCCGGAAATCAACAACGACAGAACAATGGTTCCGCTGCGTTTTATATCCGAAGCACTTGATTCGGACGTACAGTGGGACAGCGACAGCCGTACCGTTATCATTGAGAATGACGATGATGACGATTACGATGATTATTACTATGATGATTAACAGAACAGTATAAGGAGACGGGGAAGCCGTCTCTTTTTTTCACTCTCCCCCTTGTTTAATTGGCACTTTTGTTGTATAATATAATAGTAAAAGTATTTTAAATGAACGGAGAGTGCGGTATTATGTATGATATAATTATAATAGGCGGCGGCGCCGCGGGAATGAGCGCGGCGATATACACGATGAGGGGCGGAATGAAAACGCTTCTTCTTGAAAAGCTTTCCTGCGGAGGACAGGCGGCAAGAACCTATGAGGTGGACAATTATCCGGGCTTTTGGGACGCGCCGGCAGGACCGAAGCTTATGGAGGAATTTGAGAAGCACGCTAAAAAGTTCGATGTTGAGATAAAGTCGGAGGCAGTGCGCGATATTATAAACGCGGACGGTGACGTTAAAACCGTAAAGACGAGAAAGAATGAATATCAGGCAAGGACGATAATTCTTGCAACCGGCGCAAGCCCCAAAAAGCTCGGCGTTCCGGGCGAGGAGGAGTTTGCGGGAGCGGGTGTGAGCTACTGCGCGACCTGTGACGGTGCGTTTTTCAAGGGACAGGATACCGTGGTAATCGGTGGCGGAAACACGGCGATCGAGGACGCGCTCTATCTTGCGGGCTTCTGTGAGCATGTGTTTATAATGAACCGTTCAAAGAGGTTCAGGGCGTCAAAGGTGCTTATGGATAAGGCGCAGGAAAATCCGAAAATTACGATTTATACAGATATGGTGGCGGATTCCTTTGAGGGTACGACAAAGCTTGAAAGAATAATTGCAAGGAATGTCGTGACCGGAGAAAAAGGCTTTATAGCCGCAGCGGGAGTAATAGTCGCAATAGGAATTGAACCGGAAAATACTGTAGCTAAAAAGTGCGGTGTTGAGCTTTGCGAGCGCGGCTTTGTAAAGACGGATATGTATCTGGCGACAAATGTAAATGGAATATTTGCGGCGGGCGACTGCCGTGTATCACCTTTAAGGCAGATTGTGACTGCGGCGGCGGACGGAGCGATAGCGGCCACAAGCGCGATTAATTACGTTCTTCAGAGGTGAGCGCTGTGAAAATGCTTAAAAACGCGCATATAATCACCTGCGCGGGATCGGAATACGAAAACGGCGTAATTGTGTTTAATGACAAAATCAGATTTGTAGGCAACGCATATGACGGAGCGGTTGATGAGGTGATCGATGCCGGAGGGAGATATGCAGTTCCGGGTCTTATTGACGCGCACTGCCATGTGGGACTTTTCGGGGATTCCGTAGGCTTTGAGGGCGCGGACGCGAACGAGGACAGCGACCCCGTAACACCGCACCTGAGAGCCATTGACGGAATTTACCCGCAGGACAGAGCCTTCAGTGAGGCAAGGAAAGCGGGGGTTACAACCGTTGTAACCGGGCCGGGCAGCGCAAACGCGATCGGCGGACAGTTTGCCGCGGTAAAAACGGCAGGAATATGCGTTGACGATATGATAGTAAAGGCGCCCTGTGCGATGAAGATGGCTCTGGGGGAAAATCCAAAGACCGTATATAATGAAAAGAATCAGGCGCCGGTAACAAGAATGGGAACGCTTGCGGTTATCCGGGAAACACTGTTCAAGGCGAAAAATTATCGTGACGAGCTGAAAAAATATGAGGAGGACAGCGAGGAAAACGATCGCCCGGACTTTGATATGAAGCTTGAGGCGATGATGCCTGTGATCAATAAAGAAATTCCTGTAAAAATTCATGCCCACCGTGCTGATGACATCTGCAGCGCGATAAGGCTTGCAAGGGAATTTGATATAGATGTGACTATCGAGCACTGCTCTGATGGTGATATTGTGGCGGATATTCTGGAGCGCGAGGGTCTGCCGGTAAATCTTGGTCCTACCCTTACGGACCGCAGCAAGCCGGAGCTTAAAAATCTTTCGTTTGACACCTATAAAAACCTTTCAGACCGTGGGTTAAGCGTCGCGATAATAACCGACCATCCCGAGATAACAATAGAAAATCTCCCCTTGTGCGCGGCAATGGCGGTAAGCCGCGGGATGAACGCTCAGAAGGCGCTCTGTGCGATAACAATAAATGCCGCGAAGAACTGCCGTATAGACTACAGGGTGGGCAGCCTTGAGGTCGGAAAGGATGCGGATATCGCAGTATTTGATAAGCTGCCTGTAAATTTTGGCGCAAAATGCGTTATGACCTTTATAAACGGCGTTATTTGTGCACAAAAGAAGGAAAATGGCTGAAAATACTTGACGAAAAAACAAAAATATTATACAATATACCCTGTAAGGAGGGTTAACGTGAAAAATAAGCGGCGCATCTCACCCTTTATCGGAGCTTGAAGTATAAGCATACATCGGCGCTCCTCAAAAGGGTAATCTGCTTGCTTCTTTTCCACGTTAAAATTTGTGCCGCCGCAAGGCGGCAGAATGGAGTATACTATGGGAATAAGAGTTAAAGAAACCGGCTTTGCGGCGTGGAAGGTATTCGTGATAATTATTGCGGTAATTATACTTGCGGGCGCTGTAGGCTTTGGTGTAATACTTAGTGACAGTAACGGAATAAGTATAGGTAATGATATAACAGTAACAGTGGCGGAGGGTGAAGGCGCATCGGTTGTTGCCGACAATCTCGAAGAAAACGGAATTATTAAGTATCCGGTGGTATTCAGAATTTTGTCAAAGGTCGGAGGCTATGATAACAAGTATCAGCCGGGAGCGATAACAATCCGCAGCGGAATGAGCTATAATGATATTTTGCAGCAGCTTATAACTGTTGACAGAGACACGGTAACGGTGGTTATACCTGAGGGCTATGAGGCAAGGCAGATACAGCAGGCGCTTTCGGATGCGGGGCTTGCCGGCGCTGAGGGCTTTATGGAAGCGCTTGACCCGTCATTGTATGACTACAGATTTCTTGAAAATATTCCGGACAGAACCGGAAAGCTTGAAGGATACCTCTTCCCCGCTACATACAAAATTCCCGAAACCTATACGGCTCGGGAAATTGTAAATCTTATGCTGAAATCCTTTGACGAAACCTTTATACAGGGATATTACGACCGCGCCGCGGAATTGGGAATGTCGGTTGACCAGATAATAACATTGGCATCCATTGTGGAGCGTGAAACGGATGAGGATACGGAAAGAGCAAAGGTTGCCGGAGTATTTTATAATAGACTAAATTCCGGAATGAAGCTTCAGTCCTGCGCAACGGTGCAGTATATACTGGGTGAGCGCAAGCCAGTGCTTTCGATAGCGGATACGCAGATCGATTCACCGTATAATACATATGTAAATGCGGGACTTCCGATAGGACCTATATGCAATCCGGGAGCGGCATGTATCGCTGCGGCGTTATATCCTGAGGATACGGACGCATATTATTTCTGTCTGAGCAAGAGCGGAGAGCATATTTTCTCAACGACATATGAGGATCATGTCAAGGCTATGGAGTCAAATGATCTTACTATGAGTGTTGATTCATCAGCCATGGAAAATGAGGACTCAAAGAAGCAGTAATGGATTATGATCTGAATGCGATCGTCACGCCGTATGTGACATCATATATACGCGAAAAGACGGTACAGAAGGATGAATTTCTGCGAGGTCTTGAAAAGTACGCGGAGGAAAACAGGATACCGATAGCCGAGCCGGAAACTGCCCGGCTTCTTTCGGTTATAACAAAGCTTGTAAAGCCGGCGAGGATTCTTGAGGTCGGCTGCGCGATCGGCTACAGCTCAATACTTATGTCACAGAGCCTTGCACAGGGCGGGCAGATTCTGACGCTTGAATATGATTCCGAAATGGTAAAAACCGCGCGGGAAAATGTAAGAAAAGCGGGACTTGAGGGAACAATAAGGGTTGTTGAGGCGGACGCAAAGGATTATCTTGCGTATATAGATGAGGACGAAATTTTTGACATCATTTTCCTTGACGGGCCGAAGGCGCATTACCTGTATATGCTTGACGATGCGGTAAGACTTCTTAAAAAAGGCGGTCTGCTGATCTCGGACAATATTCTGTTCAAGGGCATGACGGCGGACGACGGTCATTTTGCGCGCCGCAAGGTAACGATCATACACAGACTGAGAGAATATATCGACACGCTTATGAGCCATCCTCAGCTTGAAACATCTATTTTGTCGCAGGGTGACGGCGTAACACTTTCGGTTAAAACCGTATCGGATTTTGAACGGTTCGGATATTAAAAGATGATAAGGTTGCGAATATATTCCATAGGAGAGTGATCACTATGAGCGAAATAATAAGACTGTATCATGGCAGTAATGTTGCAGTAAGGGAGCCTAAAATAATCAAATCAGACAGAAAGCTTGATTTTGGAACAGGCTTTTATTTGACGACAAGCTATAAACAAGCTGAGAGATGGGCAGAGCTGACGACTGCAAGGCGCAGAAGAGGTAAAGAAATCATAACAGTTTTTGAATTTAATGAAGAGGTATTGCAAAAACTGAATGTATTAATTTTTAAATATGCGGATGTTGAGTGGCTGAAATATGCAGCGAATAACCGCAGAAATGAAAATGCAGAGGATGATTATGATATTGTTGCGGGACCTGTTGCAAATGACAAAACTGCGCCCGTTATAGCCGCATTTTTTGCCGGGATTTATGATGAAGAAGAAACAATTAAAAGGCTGCTGCCGCAAAAACTCAGAGATCAATATGCTTTTAAAACAGTAAAGGCTTTAAAATGCTTAACGCTCAGAGAGGTGATTACGAAATGAATGCTGTAATGCCGTTTATTTTAAGCTATTATAATACTGAAATTGTTCAAAAGATCTGCGATAAGTACGGAATAAAGCCAATGGATGCTTTAAGAAAATTTTTATTATCCCAAACGTATCAAATGCTGACTGACGAGAAGCTTGAAATGTGGGATTTTTCGCCGATAGGTATTTTTGATATGTGGGAAAACGAACAAATCACGGGCGATCCGAGAAATTCGCTTTATTTAAGGAGAGATGAATATGTCTGATAAAATGGATTTTTTCATATTTTTATTAGAGCAGTATGCAAGGTATCAAAACAAAACTGCCGATAAGGTTTTAAAGCTATGGGATAAATTGGACTTAACGGATTTCATTTACAATATGTATGAACGATACCATATTGAAGCAATAGAGAATGCTTTCGCTGATATAGACAGGTTGATTTCAGAAAAAACAAAGGAAACATTGTAAATTCATTTTGCTTTTAGTGAAAAGAGGCATTAACCGAATGCATTAAGTATTATTAAAATACGAAGTGCTTAATGCATGCTATTATAGAAAACAAAGGATATTAAGTATGAAAGAACGTACAATAATGATATTCCCTAAATTTGATAATACTGAGAAGATAGATGAAATACGTAGTAAATATGATCCGTTATCCGACTTAGTACGTCCGCATATCACTCTGGTGTTTCCGTTTAAGAGTGAGACTTCAACTGAGAGATTATCAGAACAAATTAAAAATGCAGTTAAGGGTATTTCGCCTTTTGAAATCAAATTAACGGGTTTTTCAACAGAGCAAAGCAAATTCGGGAATTATTTATTCTTAAATGTAAAGAACGGAGCAGAACATCTTAAAAAACTTAATCAGAATTTATATGGTGACAAACAGCGATTTACATACAATCCGCATTGACGATTGGTAAGTTTAAAACAGTCCAGCAGATGAAAGATGCATATGAAGATGTTCAGCAATGTACAGAAATATTTACTACTGTTGTGGATACCATATCAGTTGAAGAGATTGGAGAACATGGTGAATCCATAATTGAATTTGAAATATCATTTTAAGGAGCAGACAATGGAATACAAACAGCCATTCAGAAATAATAGAGGAGGACATAATATGGAGGCAATACATTCGACATGGACAAAGCCGCGGATATACAGCGCGGGAGAATTTTTTATAGAGGATTTTGACATCCTTACAACAATTCTTTCGGCACTCAAATGGCGCGAAAAGAACGGAACAATTAAAATGATAACGGACAGCGCAGGACTGGAGTTCTATAAATCACGCGGAATGTGCGGAATCTGGGACAGCGTTGAAACAACGCTTGATGAAATACCCGACAGCGTAAACCCCGAAATTTTCTGGGCGGCGGGAAAGCTTTACGCTCTGAAGTCCCAGAATACGCCTGTTGCAGTGATCGACACTGATTTTATTGTGTGGGACAGAATAGCCTTTGACAGTCTCGGTGATCTGACGGTTATTCATAAGGAAGAAATAAATAATGAGGTGTACCCTGATATACATCATTTCAATATGAAGTACGGTTATATATTCCATCCCGACCTTGACTGGCGCGAGAAGCCGTCAAACTGCGCGTTTTATGTTATAAAGAATAATGCGCTCAAGGAGGACTATCTTAACGAGGCGCTGCAGTTTATTGACAATACTGCCGACGGCGACAATCTTACATACATGGTGTTTGCAGAGCAGCGGCTTATGTCGATGGCGGCAAAGAGAATGGGAATTGAGATAAAGGAATTTTCAAATCTTGAACGCCTTTTTGACAACGGCGAGAACTACTTCACCCACACATGGGGTATGAAGCAGCAGATGCGTGATATTCCTGAGCTGCGATATGATTTCTGCAGACGCTGTGTGGACAGAATAAGGAGAGATTTTCCGTTCTTCACAGAAAAGCTGGAGAGTATAGAAGAACTGAAAAAATATTTATGAGGCAGGATATAATATGATATCAAAAAAAGCGACCATAATAATTTCTGTATGCGCCGGAGCCGCGGTAATTGCAGGAGGAATGTACGGCATATACAGGCATTTTGTAACACCGGATAAAATTGTTGCGTTAAGTCTTATCAATGCCATAAATGATGCGGAAAAAACGTTTGAGTATTTTGACGATGACGAGAAAGAAATTTTTACGGATTTTCTTAAAGACGGAGGCAAAACAGAGGCGGATTTTACTGTTTCGGATTCAGCGGTTCTTAACGGCATGAGCTTTTCCGTAAAGAGCAACAGTGACGGAAAATGTACTATTTCCGAAATAGGTCTGGAAAACGGCATGACGATGGAGACCTATAAGGACAGAGAACGGATTTATGTCAATATGCCGATTTTCAGCGGCGGCTTTGAAATTCCCGTCGCAGATTTTGCGGAAAAATGGAACGCTTCAATATTTAAGGATATTGTGACAGTACCGGAGGGATATACCATAGGCGGTATTGCCGCGGGCTTTGTCACAGGGAAATACAGCATGGACGATTTTGCAGATGCCTACGGCCAGCGTATAAAAAATGAGGTGTATGATCTTATTAAGAAAAATCCCATAAAAAAGAACGGCTCCGCTGTGGTTTCGGTTGAGAACAAAACAAAAAGAGCAAAGGTATATACGTTGAAAATTGACAGGACTTCGGCAGAAACACTGCTTACAGATATAGCAGCCGATTATATAAGCCATGCTGACGGCAGCAGTGGTACGGAAGCCGCAGATAAACTACAGACAATGTTTGCCGGATATGCCAATGACTATGAGCTGTCATTTATAGTTGACGGCATGACCTTACGTGAAATAGAGCTGAAAAATTCGGTGAACGATTCATGGACGGCAGCTTTTGAGGGCAAGAGCAATCCGTTTGACATTATAGTGTGCTTTAAAAATAACGATGTTCAGAATGCGATAAGGCGTGTGCATAGCAGCAGCAGCGGAAAGCTCTCAGAAAATATTTATTTCGGAAAAAGCGGAAGCTTCACGTTTGAGGAAAGCCAAAGCATGCTGAATGCAAAACTGTTCTTGAATGACTGGGATATGAGCTTTAATGCGTATGGTAAAACAGTAACAGACGATAAAATATCGTATGACAATGCAGAGCTTGATATTGACGGCATATGCACTCTCAGCGGAAGCTTCTCGGTTTCGGATGAATATGACAAGGATTTCTCATTTAATAAATCCGGACAGTATGTAAATCTGCTGGAGATAGGACAGGATGAGTGGGAAGCGGTTACGGACACTCTCTTAAAGGGTATAAATATATTGGGTTTGTAGCAAAATAAATATTGTTTGTACACCTTGCCCCCCTTTTTTAGAATTGCCGCAGGCAATTATCAAA
>JBJEIW010000006.1:0-4709 GCA_051877435.1 Candidatus Ornithomonoglobus sp. | reverse complement strand
ATATGCTGCTGCCGATATTATAAAACTCACGCTCCTTATCCGCAAGCGTTTTTGTGTCCATATAATATTCTTTATCCTCAATAAATCTTACCGCACGCACTGCGGCAACCTCCGACTTATATATTTTAGGAGTATACAAATCTGCCTTTTCTTTGAATAAATCTTTCAAACTTTTTCCTTCCTTCCGGTCATTTTTTAACAAGCGCCTCCATGGGCAGTGATACATAATTCGATAACATATTCCTCACCCGACAAAAGCTCCATGTGTGCCGTGTTCATTATAAACTGACCGCGGTAACAGCCATATCCGTCCTTGTTGCTGCCGTTATCTCTTAAAATGCTGTAGCTGTCTATTGCTCCTTATTTATCGGCTGCCGTCGTCTTTCTTTCAAGCTTAAGTATTACGCTGCTTCTTGCGGCTCCGTTGATGGTCAGTATTCCGTCATCGACGCCGCAACCCGCCGGACGCGCAGTTTTCTATGATAATATCGGGTATCTCGCGTTTTATCTTTTTGAAAAACTCATACACGGCAGCCATGTGCTCATTAAGTCCCTCGTCCAAGCTGTCTGCACCGTCGCAGCCTATTCCGACATTGGCGTTATAATCAACCTTTAAATAGCCTATACGGCAGTCCTTTAAAAATTCTATTACCTTTTCATCAAGATATTACTATGTTACTCATAGCTTCTATTTTAAAGCAGCGGCACCGATTATTCCGGCATCATTTTTTAATGATGCCGTCCTGACTGACTTAAACGGCGCAAGTCTTTCTTTAAGAGGATTTATAAGATTATCGCCCTCGTTTGAAAGTCCGCCGGAGATAAGTATTGCTTCGGGATCGAATATATTAATAAGCGTTTTTAAACCTGCGGCAAGATAATCAAAATATCTGTTAAGCAGTGTTGTTGCTGTATCACAGCCTTGCTCCGCAGCAATAAACGCGGATTTGCCGCTGACCCCATCATCACAGATTTTGGCAAGAATACTGTCCGGATTTTCAGCTATGGCTTCGGCTGTCTGGTGTTTTAGAGCGGTAACTGATGCGTACCGCTCCCAGCATCCCCTTTGCCCGCATGAGCATTCAAGACCTCCCATGTCAATACACATATGTCCTGCTTCACCCGCTGCACCACAGCCGGAATATATCTTGCCGTCTATAATAATGCCTGCTCCTATACCCGTACCAAGCGTTACAAGAAGCATATTTTTCGCGCCGTTCCCCGCTCCTGCAAGCTGCTCTCCGAACGCCGCGCATGATGCATCGTTCTCTACGCTCACGGGCAGATCTATACTCTTTTGAAGCTCCTCCTCAAGTCGGAAATTATCAAAGGGCAGATTTACCGCACTAACTGCGCCGTTGCGTATAATTCCCGGTGTGCCTACACCTATTGAACGCACATCGTAAAGCTCCGAAAGCTCACGGCATACTGCCGCTATAGCCTCTGTAATATCCTCCGCTGTCTGTTCTTTTGCTACCTTTATACTGCGGCGGTCAACAATTTCGTTATTATCCACTACCCCAATCTTAATGCTCATTCCGCCTATATCTATACCTATATGTATATCTGAATATGCTTCTCTGTCGCATATAAGCATGAAATCAGGATGCATTTTAAGCATAGTTGCCGGGCTGTCGGTTGTAATATCACTTGATAGTAATTCTTTAACAGCGTTGTGCTTTGCGCGTCCTGTTGCAAGCAAGATAATCTTTTTTGAACTCATTATGGTTGAAATACCCATTGTGAGTGCGTGTGTCGGCACCTTTGAGCTGTTTTCAAAAAAGCGTGTGTTTGCCTCTATCGTGTCCGCTGTAAGCGCGGTTATGTGCGTCTTGATATTAAGTCTCATGCCCGGCTCATTAAAACCGATATGACCGTTTCGCCCTATTCCGAGTATCTGCAAATCCACACCTCCACACTCCTTGATAGCACTTTCATATGAACTGCACTCCTCCGCCGGATCGATCGTTTCACCGTTCGGGATATGTATTCTTGAAGGATCAACATTTATTTTGCTGAACAGATTTTTATTCATAAAGGTGTGATAGCTCTGCTCATCCGACTGTGCAATCGGGTAATACTCGTCTAAATTAAAGGTTGTGACACGACTAAAATCAACCTCACCGTTATTGTACATATCAACAAGTCTGCTGTACATTCCCTCCGGTGTTGAGCCTGTGGCAAGACCGAGAACACATTCCGGCTTGTCATTTATCTGCTTCTTAAAAATTTCTGCCGCTTTTTCGGATACTTCATCATAGTTTTTGCATATTATAACATTCATTGTAAGTCACCTCGTAAAATTTTACCACCGACTATAACGGTATCAAGCTTGTTTTTATCGTTTAAAACGATCAAATCGCAATCGTGACCTTCTTCAATTACGCCTCTGTTAAGTCCCATAAGTCTTGCCGGTGTCTGTGATGCCATTTTAAATGCGTCACTTTCCGGTATGCCGAACTCTATCGCACAGCGCACACATGCAAAAAGTGTTGAAGTGCTTCCGGCAAGCGCGCCGTCCTGCGTTCTCGCCGTTTTATCCTTTACGGTTATTGTCAGTCCGCCGAACTCATAATCGCCGTCTGCAAGACCTGTCGCGCGCATTGAATCACTTATAAGCACCATCCTGTCCGCACCGAACAGCTTGTACATTATTCTTATTACGGACGGGTGAATATGCTTTCCGTCACATATCACCTGAACATACATATCAGAGTCAAATGCAGCTCCGATAAGCGACGGCATTCTGTGATGCAGCGGCGGCATGGCATTAAAAGTGTGCGTAAGGCACTTTGCCCCGGCACGCGCGGCTCTCATAGCGGTTTCATAATCGGCATCTGTATGACCGAGACAAACCACAGCATCCGTATTTTTTATAAACTCCTCTGCGCCCTCCGTTTCGGGCGCAATCGTTATAAGCTTTACATTTTCAAATCCCTTAAATTCATCACTGTCAGGTTTGCGTACATAAGCGGCATTCTGAGCGCCCTTATATTTATCGTTAATATACGGTCCCTCAAGATGAAAGCCCTCAATCCTCGCCCCATTATCGGGTAACGGTGCTGTAAGCACACGCATAATCGCCTCATGAGATGCCGTCATTGTTGTGGGATAAAATGTTGTAGTGCCGTTGTTCGCCTGTAATTTTGCCATGAGCGCAAAATCAGCGTCCATTGTATCCATTCCGCCTATACCGTGCATGTGAATATCAATAAGTCCGGGATATGCTTTCATTCCATGAAAATCAATACCGTTCTGCGGTACAGCTCCTATCTCACTGATAATACCGTTTTCGGCAGTAATATCGGTAATCTGTCCGCCGATATACAAATTTTTAAATACTGACTTCATAATATTACATACTTTCCTTTGCCGATCTTAAAGCTTTATTTCAAATAATTCCGTCTGAACTCCTCTACATTTATAATCCTGTTTTCAACCCTTGACTGCTCAGCTGCAAACGTAATCAGATGATTATCAACCGATATACCTATTTCACTGAGCATATCGCCGTTATAATCCTCTGTAAGATATTTGTACAGGATTCCAACAATTCCTTCATCTCCGCCGCCGTGACCGCCTACAACAGAGCCGTCACGCATTTCCTCAAGCGGATTTATAATCTTATTTTTCTTAGTCTTGAAGCTGTAATAATTAATCATATTTTCTTCCATATCTCCGTACAGCTCGCCATCTGTTCCCATAATGCGGATAAATCTGCCGCCTTTATTGAAGCAGCACATATTAAACGAAGCAACTGCTCCGTTTTCAAATTCGAGGTTTACAACCTGATGATCCACAACATCATTATCGCACTTAAATACGCATTTTCCGTACTGTGTTGTGCGCAGAACCTCCTCAACCTCATCATTTGACGGCTTAACCTTTTTTGTGCAGGCATTTCTGAACCATAAATTTTGCTCGTCTTCAAGGTAAAGCTTTACTGCGTTATAATAGCATTCCTCGCCGTGAGGACAACCGTCAATACAGTATTCCGGTGAATCATAAGGGGCATTGTCACGCTTGAAGTATGCAAGTGAGCCAAATGACTGAACCTGCTTACATTCACTTCCGATCAGCCATTGGATTATGTCAATATCATGACATGATTTTGCCAGCAGCATATTTGCGCTCTTTGCAGTGTTTCCCCAATTGCCTCTTACATAGCTGTGACTCTGATGTACATTTCCTACACATTCGCTGTGATGAATTGATACCACCTTGCCGAGTGCTCCGTCATTGATAAGCTCCTTTATTTTGCCGAAAAACTTTGTGTACCTCAACACATGACAAACCAGTATTTTTACGCCCCTTTCCTTTGCCGCATTGGCAATATCCGCACATTCCTGAGCTGTGGGTGCAACCGGTTTCTCAAGCAGAAGATTGTAGCCCCTTTCTATAGCTTTCATCGCCGGTGCATAGTGCATACTGTCCACCGTTGCAATAATGGCAACATCTGCTATTTTCTCCAAATCAAGAAGCGGCTCCCAAGTTTCAAAGCACAGCTCATCCGGAATATTGTGAAGATTTTTTATATATTCACGCTCATTACTTTCCGGTTCAGCCACTGCGACAACCTTAAACTTATCATCCTGCATAAGATTGGTATATGCCTGACCTCTGCTTCCCGCACCTATAAGTATTACCTTTAATGTTTGTTACTATTCAGGTATCAAAAATCCAGTAAAAAAGCCATTGTGCAAAGCGTA
>JBJEIW010000005.1:0-4717 GCA_051877435.1 Candidatus Ornithomonoglobus sp. | reverse complement strand
GAAAAATACAGGGAGAAACAGCCCGAAAACAGGCACTTTTTAAGTGGTCTCGGACGGTTCTCTTGTGTTTCACAGGAGAACCGCCCTTTTGCGTTTTATGCTTATCCGTTAAGAATATACCATGCCTGCCCCAGCGCAATGCCGCCGTCATTGCACGGTACCTGCTCATTTATATATACATTATAACCCCATTCCGTCAGCTTGTCAAAGCATAATTCCGTAAGCAGTCTGTTTGAGAACACACCGCCGGAAAGTATTATATTTTTTTCCTTTTGATTTTTCGCATAATCACACACAGCGTCCGCTATCGCCTTATGAAAGCCGAGAGCAAGACTGCTTCTGTCGGCTCCGTTAGCATATGCCGCAGAAATATCGCGTATCAGCCGCGCTGCGCTCCATTTCCCATCTGTCATTTGCAGTATCAATGGATATGCGGTTTTTGCCCTTGCTGCGGCGGATTCAAGCAGTATCGCGCTCTCCCCCTCATAGGAGTTATAGCCGCTTATGCAAAGCAGCGCGGAAACCGCATCAAAGAGTCTGCCCATGCTTGAGGACTGAACCGTATTAATATGATTTTGCAATGCCGCCTTTATCAGCGCAGCATTTTCAGATTGCGGCTTTAAGCCCGCCGAAATAAGAAAGCAGTCGAGTGTCATTTCAGACGATTTTGCCGCTTCATCTCCGCCTAACAGCTCAGTATATTCAAGAGATGCAAGCCTTTTAAAACCATTATCATATAAAATGACCTCGCCGCCCCACACACAGCCGTCCTCACCGTAGCCTGTTCCGTCAAATATAAAACCGAGCGCGCTCCCCTGCAGCTTATGCTCCGCCATGACCGATGCCATATGCGCAAAATGATGCTGCAAGGTTCTGCCCTTTGCATACTCCGCGCTGTGGTAGCCGGGGTGCATATCGCATATAAAGGCGGCATCCTGTATTCCGAGCAAGCCCCCAAGCCTTGCGATATTTTTCTTCCATACCTCAGATACCTCGGCATTTTCAAGGTCTCCGAAATACTGGCTCATGTACGCCCTGCCGTCTGCGGCATAGCAGAAGGCGGCTTTCAGATCTCCGCCTGCCGAAAGCACATTTATATCACAGCTTGAATTTATTTCAATCGGAAGAGGCGTATATCCCCTCGCGCGCCGTATCATCTGAGCCCTGCCGCAGATCACACGGCATACGGAATCGTCAAGCGGAGTAAGGATGCGGCGGTTGTGGCTTAGTATCTCAAAGCCTCCCACACGCTCCCGTAGCTTGAACATAGTATCATTATCCG
The DNA here is from genome assembly GCA_051877435.1 of Candidatus Ornithomonoglobus sp. Lineage (GTDB taxonomy): Bacteria > Bacillota > Clostridia > UBA1381 > UBA1381 > Ornithomonoglobus. The sequence continues at coordinate 3,435 of JBJEIW010000005.1, read as the reverse complement.
TTATTATGGGCGCTCCCGAAATATTCGCGCTTGTCATAACAAGCGGTCCGCATTCGCGCGTCAGATAATGCTGAACCGGATTGCACGGCAGAAACGCGCCTATATAATCACTTTCCGAGCATACGGACGGCGCAAAATCACGCTTCTTTTTAAGCAGCACCACAGGCCGCGCGGCAGACAGCAAAACATCGCGCTCCGCTTGTGAAACGCGCGCATACTCATAAATCTCATCTATTGAATTAAACATCACGGCAAAGGGCTTCGCTTCCCTCTGCTTTATTCTGCGCACGCCTGCCGCCGCGCTGTCAAATAATGCGCTGCACGCAAAATGATAGCCGCCTATATCCTTTACGGCAGCGATTCCGCCGCTGTTTATGGTCTTTGCCGCTTCTGTGAGCGGATCGCCGCATACGGTATATGACAGTATTGGGCCGCATTCATTGCACGCAATGGTCTGGGCATGGCATCGGATATTTTTAATATCTCTGTATTCACGCACACACACACCGCACATTTCAAAATCAGACATCGTGATATTACAGCGGTCATATGGAATATCCTGCAATACCGAATACCTTGGCCCGCAGTCTGTGCAGCTTATAAACGGGTGCATAAACCGCCTGTTATCCGGCTTCAAAAATTCCTCAAGACACCTGTCGCATACGGCAATATCCGGCGTAAGCATAGGTATTTCCCTGCTTGCAATGCCGCTTTCTATAATCTCAAAGCCGCGGCAATCAAAATCCTCTGTCTGCTCCTCGGTAAATCCTGTTATAACAGCCTGCGGGATCTTTCTGATCTCAGCCTTAAAGCTCTCAATATCTGTGGGGGTTCCTTGTGCAGCTATCTCAACTGCTCCACCGGTATTCTTTACGGTACCGCATATATTGTACCGCTCTGCGGCGCGTTTTACTGATGGGCGGAAGCCTATGCCCTGGACAAGTCCGCTTATTATATATTTTTCAGTCATAATATTCTCATATAAAACAGTGTCCGCACCCGGCAAAAGCGCTGTGCGGACCTGTAGTCTTATTCTTCTTTTGCTGCCTTTGCGGCCGCTGCCTTCTTTGCCGCGGCGGCTGCCTTTAGCGCCGCAAGCTTCTCCGGATCCATTGCCGGCTTCGGCGGAGGCGGCGCACCCTGGAATGTGTCGGTTCTCTTATTGTAGTCCGGCTCAGAATACTGAACATCGGTATGCAGACACTTCTTCGGACAGGTGTTTACACAGTTTTCGCACTGTACACAGCCCATTCTGTCTATGCTCCAGGTTCTTGCCGCGCGGTCAACCGTAATCGCGCCCGAAGGACACCTTTTGGCGCACATTCCGCAGAAAAGACAGTCATTGATATTTATCGCAACGCTGCCGCGTGTTCTTTCGGGATATTCGCGCTGCTGCGCCGGATAATTCTTGGTAACGGGCTTTGAAAACAGATTCTTTAACGCAAATTTTGTAAATTTCATTATAACAGCCATTTTTCAATCCCTTACCTTTCTGTACAGCTTATGCACGGGTCTATTGTGAGAATGAGCAGCGGCACATCCGCAAATTCTGCGCCTTTAAGAGTATGTATCATAGGTGTCAGGTTTGTAAATGTAGGTGTTCTCACTCTTGCGCGCTCAAGGAATTTTGTCCCGTTTGCGCGGCAGTAGTAAATCGCCTCGCCTCTGGGCTGCTCCATTCTTGCAAATGCCTCGCCCTTGGGGTTGCCCTTTATCACAACGGACAGCTCTCCGTCCGGGATTTTTGATACCGCCTGACGAATAAGGTCAATAGACTGGAATATCTCCTTTATGCGCACCTCGCAGCGCGCGTAGCAGTCACATTCATCGCTTGTGATTACGTTAATATCAAGGTCGGAATACGCGGCATAGCCAAGCGTTCTTGTGTCAATCTCAATTCCGCTCGCTCTCATCATCGGTCCCACGGCTCCAAGCTCTATAGCCTCGTCCTTTGTGAGCATACCCACACCGCGCAGACGCGACTCAACCGTATAATCCGAAAGAAATACATCCGTAAGCTTTTTAAGCTCTTTTTCCATTTTATTAAAGTTGTTTACAAACTTAGCAAGCATCTCCGCGGGCATATCCTTCAGCACGCCGCCGATCTTATTTACCGAGAAGATTACGCGTCCTCCGGTTGACTCCTCAAACATATCAAGGACGTCCTCTCTCATTCTCCAGCACTGATAGAACAGTGCTTCAAAGCCGAACGCATCCGCGAGAAGTCCGAGCCAAAGCAGATGAGAATGAACTCTTGACATCTCAGCCCATATTGTACGCAGATATTTTGCCCTATCAGGGATCTCCGTATCAAAAATACGCTCCATTGCCTCAACATAGCCCATACCGTGCATAAACGAGCAGATTCCACAGGTTCTTTCTATAACATATACATAGTCATTGAAATCACGCTTTTCAACGAGCTTTTCAAGTCCGCGGTGCACATAGCCTATCTTTGGTATAGCCTCAACCACCTTTTCGTCCTCAAGGACAAGATCGAGATGAACCGGCTCCGGCAGAACCGGATGCTGCGGTCCGAACGGCACAATAGTTCTGTTAGACATTGACATCAGCCTCCTTTTTCTCCGGTCTGAACGGGGTTTTTTCATTGATAGTATACAGCTTATCGTTATAGTTAAGCTTCATATATTTTACATTAACACCGAAAAGCTCTCTCATTTCGTTTTCAAATAATGATGAGGACGGATAAATATCCGAAATGCTCGGAACCTCCTCATCCTTAGTCACTGCAACCTTGTAGGTTACAAAGTGATAGACATCGGCAAAGGAGTAAAGCAGGTCATAGCCTGTTTCGGTATTCACCGCGCATATCTGAACAAGGCGCGCCTTGTGGTTCTTTGCCTTGACCGCCTTAAGCGGAAGAAGCTCCGACGGCAAATCAACATAAACATAATTTTCTCTCATTGCTTATTGCCTCCCTCTGCCTTCATTTTCTCGCGCTTCTCATCAAGAAGCGCCACTGCCTTTACAACACCGTCTATAATCGCATTCGGTCTTGCGGCGCAGCCAGGAACATATATGTCAACCGGCAGGACCTTATCGACACCGCCGATTATGTTATAGCATTCCTTGAATACTCCGCCGTTGCACGCGCATATTCCGACAGCGCATACTACCTTAGGCTCAGGCATCTGCGAATACAGCTGCTCAACTACCGCCTTGTTCTGCGTATTAATTCCGCCTGTTATGAGCAGTATGTCGGCGTGCTTGGGATTACCGGTATTTATTACACCGAAGCGCTCAACATCATATACCGGTGTAAGACAAGCAAGCACTTCTATATCACAGCCGTTGCAGCTTGAACCGTCATAATGAAGCAGCCACGGAGATTTTGATACTTTTGCCATTATAATAACCTCCCTATCTCTTTGTATGAACGATATTCGTCCATTTTCTTTAATTTTCTTAGTTTTT
>JBJEIW010000004.1:0-21567 GCA_051877435.1 Candidatus Ornithomonoglobus sp. | reverse complement strand
CTCCTTCCCCCCTTTTTGATAATTGCCTGCGGCAATTCTAAAAAAGGGGGGCAAGAATTAGTCCGCTAAACAATAATTTACACCAATATTATGCTTATTCCCCAAGCGGCTTGAGCAGCTTGTATGGTTCAATTTCAAGAGCGTTGGCTATGTTAAAAAGGATTTCAAGGGAAAAGGGTCTTACAATTCCCGGAGCTTCAATCGCAGCCAAATGCGCTCTGCTGATATTTATTTTTTCTGCGAGGACTTCTTGTGTAAGTCCTTTTTTCTTTCTATAAACCGAAATATTAAATCCGAGTTCAGTATATTTATCTATGTTTTCAAAAGAAACCTTTGCTGATCTTGACATTTAAACCACCTCATAAATGATTATATATATTTTATGAAAAATAATAAGATATATAAATTATTTAATTTATAACAGTTGATATTTAATAAATAACATGATATAATATTTGAAAACAAATGAAACGGAGAATATGATATGAAAAATAAAACCTGCTGTTTTATAGGGCATGACAGAGTAAAAAGATTAGGTATGGATGTTGAGCTGCGTCAGGCGCTCAAAAAGCTTATTGAGGAATACGGAGTGACAAGATTTTTGTGCAGCGGGGCAGGGGAGTTTGATAATCTTTGCAGATGGAATGTAAAGATTATGAAGAACGAGTACGGCGGTATCAGAATGTACAGAGTTATACCGGAGGGGCTGAAAATCAATAAAAAAATAAATGCATTGCTTTTTGATGAGATAGTAAGAATTGCAGAGCCGAACGGAATTGATGATATTAATAAATGGATTATGGATAACTCGGCTTTTGCGATATGCTGTGTGACGGATAAATGTGACAGCGCGCACCGCCGGAAGGAGTATGCCCTAAAAGCCGGACTTAAAATAATCAATGCGGAATAAATTTTCTTGCAAAAGCTGCGCTGCTGTGGTATACTGTATAGCAAGGAGTGACAGTTGATGAAAATGCTTGATTTTATAGACGCATCGCCGATGGCATTCCACGCTGTGGAGAATGTGAAAAGAATACTGATAGAAAACGGCTTTGCACAATTATATGAATGTGACGAATGGAGACTGCAGAACGGCGGCAGATACTTTGTTACGCGGAACGGCTCGTCAATAATAGCCTTTGAGGTGCCGCTGTATAATTACAGAGGACTTGCGGTGTGCGCGTCGCATACGGATTCGCCGTCCTTTAAGCTGAAATCCTCGCCGGAGCTGCCGGGGGTAAACGGCTTAGTCCGCCTTAATGTCGAGGGATACGGCGGAATGGCGCGGGAGACGTGGTTTGACAGACCGCTTTCAGTCGCGGGAAGAGTTGCCGCGGCGGACGGCAGCGGAATAAAAGAGCTGCTTGTAAATATTGATCGCGATATTGCGGTGATACCGTCACTTGCGGTGCATATGGGAAAGGCGCGTTCTGAGGAGCGGGTCAATATACAGAATGAGATGCTGCCGCTGCTGCGTTCGGATAAAGCGCAGAATGAGCTTCTCGGGCTGATTGCCGATAATGCGGGAGTAAAGCCGGAGAATATAAAGGGCTGTGATCTTTATTTATATAACCGCGAAAAGGGAACGGTTTTCGGCGCCGATAATGAGTTTATAGCAAGCGGGAGAATAGATAATCTTGAAAATGTATATCTTTCGCTTTCGGCGCTGCTTGCTTCAAGGGAAACGGCGAAGAAAACAGAAATGCTCAGAATTTTTGCTGCGTTCGATAACGAGGAAACCGGCTCGCTTACGCGTCAGGGCGCGGAATCGACCTTCCTTGACGAAACGGTTGAAAGAATAAATGACTCGTTGGGTGTGAGCCGCGCCGAATATATGCGCCGTCTTGCGTCAAGCTTTGTTATGTCGGTTGACAATGCCCATGCGATGCACCCGAATTATGCGGCAAAGGCAGACCCGGTAAACCGTCCGAGACTGAACGGCGGCGTAGCGCTGAAATTCAACGCTTCGGGCAGATATACGACCGACGCGGTGTCGGCGGCGGTAGTGAGAACCCTTGCGGAGCGCGCGGGCATACCTGTGCAGGAGTATCACAACCGCAGCGACATCTCCGGCGGCTCAACGCTCGGAAATCTTATGAACCGTCATATATCCGTAATGTCTGCCGATATAGGTCTTGCGCAGCTTGCGATGCACTCGGCATATGAAACGGCGGGAGCGAAGGACGCGGAGTATATGGAAAGACTTCTGACGGAATTTTATAACACAACAATAAAAGCCGCCCGCGGCGGACAGCTTGAGCTGATTAAGTAAATAATCGAAAAGGTGGGCTGTATCAAAACCAAATTATTGTTTAGCGGCGAACCTCTCAGTCAGCCTTCGGCTGACAGCTCCCCTTAAAAGGGGAGCCAATGCTCCGGCGGCGCTCTGCTAAAGGCTCCCCTTCCAAGGGGAGCTGGCACGGCGCAGCCGTGACTGAGAGGTCATGTATGCATATAAACAATAATTTATTGCTCTAATTTCAAACACATGAAATTTAACTTAAACAAAGTTGAAAAATCTGATAATAGAGCTGGTTCTGTTTTGATACAGCCTCCCTTAAAGTGATATTTCAAGCATTTTTCAGAATGAGCAGAATGTTTTGTTTCAGCTCGGGAAAGTCGTTTATAACAGTAATATAATTGAATCTTTATGCAGCATATAGGGGAACAACCTTTCCGATTTCTATTATTGAGCCTTTTGGTACGGGAGCATGAACTACGTCAACAGGTACCGATAATAACTCTTCAAGCCGATTTTTTAAGGAACATAATGTTATAAGTGATACAGCTTTTGTTCGGAATTTAACCAATAAATCAACATCGCTTTCAGGAGTATTGCGGCCTTCCGCATATGAGCCAAAAAGCTCTATGCTGATTATCGGATACTCCTTTGCAACAGTAAGAGCGGCTTTTTCGATTTGTTCTATTGTAAGCATATATATCCCTCCTGATATATTATTAATTACAGTATATCATAAATTTTTTCGTTGCGCAAGCGTGCAATAGAAATTTATCGCATAAGAAATTTTGAAATTTTAAAAATTTGGAAGCTGAAAACAAAGGGACGGATTGCGATCCGTCCCCTGTCTGCTTCTGCATAAAACTTATGCTTATTAATTATCCGCAGAATTATTCAAATGTGAATATATAGCTTGCTGTCTGAGCCTGCCCGCCGAGCGTTTCTGCTACCTGCTTCTGGGCGGGATTGTAAGCGTTCGAGCTTGCATAGACCGGATCGTTTCCTTCTGTAGTGCCGATCTCCTCAAGCTCAAAGATGCGGATATCAATTTCCGGATTAGTATAAATCATTCTCATGTTAATCTCCTCCAATCCCTTCTTATTCAATTACCTGTGAAAGCACATTGTAGGTTGCTTCGGTGTCTTCGGTGTTAAATATAATTGCAACCGTAGCTTCACCGCCTGTGATTGTCGGGAATGTACGGCTTGTAACATCAGCGGTTGAGAATGTGTTTATCTTGCTGCCGTTGGTTACAGTCCACTTAATTCCGCTGACAGTTGCGCTGCTGCCTGCTGTTACTGTGGTGAGAACACCGCGCGCTGTGCCGTCATCTGATGCAGCTACATCAGTCGTTGTTACAGCGTTTGTCAGATGCTCCGGTGTGAAGCCGATACGAGATACGATTCCCTCATATAGCGATTTCGCATCAGCAAAGCTTAATACACCGTTTACATTAGCGCCTGTTGCGCCTTCTGAGTTATAGTTTTTATTAATCTCAGGATCGAAATCGTAAATATGCAGATTTGCTTTTCCTGTCTCTACTGAACCGCCCATGTTTGTCCATGTATAGCTCAGCTTACCTGTTTCATCCTTAAGATTGAAGTAATATACTCCTGCCTTTTCTCCGCCCCAGTCGCGACCGAGATTTCCGCCTGCGTATGTTCTGCCTTCTACTGTTGCGTTTTTCACGGTGCAGTTTCTGAATATATAATAATCGCCCTGTGTCGGATTATCGGCTGTAATATATCCGCCTACCGCGTCTGAACTGTAGCCGCCCCAGATAAGGTTGCAGTTATCAAATACAACATTTCCGCCGCCGAAAATATAATCCGTGTTGCCTGTTATATCACAGTTCTTGACATATGCGTTTTTGTAGGTATAGAAGGTATCCTGTGAGCCGACAAACGAGCAGTTATAAAGCTCTGCATTGTCACCGTCAAGAGCAATTGCCGCGCCGCGCTCGGTTGCCGTCTTTGCGTCCGCTTTAATCGCCTGAGCAACTCTGTCAACCGTAATGGACTGGCATCCGTTAGGCTCAACGCCGTCTTTGACCTCTGCTTCTGTATAATACTGATTGAAGCTGTTTTCAAAGTTAATGTTCTCAGCCTTGAAGTTTGCCGCCCTAACGCGTACTACAGCGCCCCATCTGTCGGGATCTCTTGTGAGCTTGCCTGTTTTTGTCATTGCACGGTCTTTGTCATAATATCCGTCTGTACCTAAGCTGTAATATGTATATCCTATGCCGTAATACCATGTGATTGTAGCCTTTTCGTCACCGTCAGTCTTGAAGGTTGTGTCTGCAATATTTACTATTACCTGCTCCTGATAGGTTGCGCCGCTGTGGAGAATGATTGTCGGACTGGTCTGACCGCCTGCGGCTAAAGCTGTGAGCGCGTCTGTGATTGTCTCGTAATCATCACCGGACTGTGTGCCTACTGTAAGAGTATTCTTTGCTGCCGGAGTTATTGTTTCGGGGAAGTAGAGGTTCTTTACCACGTCAGCGTCCGCAACATCAAAGCTTTCCTGTGAAATAGGTGAAAGTGTGCCGCTCTCTGATGATACCGTATATGTGCCGGAATAGAGCTGTGCCGTATAGCTTGCAGCGCCGCCGTCAACATTAATTGTTGTTTCACTGCCTGTTGCCGATGTAAATGTAAGCTTATAAGCATCTTTCGGCGCGTTTGCAACCGAACCTGAAACTGTCTGTAATGTTGCTGCACTTACCGGAAGTGTCATTGTTGTTCCGCTTACGGTTACGCTTGCGGACGCTGACGGAATTACATATGAGTCATTGAGTATTGCCGCTGTGTAAGTCTGAGCCGGAAGTGAAATACTGAATGTATTTCCGGCTGCGATAGCTGCTGTATATTCCTGACCGTTTGCAGCCGTGAACTTTATGCTGCTGCCCGCAAGGTCTGCGCTGTCTGCCACGGTAAGCGAGCCGGTAATATCATATATTGAGACAGGCTCAACCGTAATATAACTGATATAGCTTATGCCCTCGGCAATAATTGATACATTTTCTGTCGTTCCGTCTGCAATATAATACTCATTGTAGAGCGTGCCGTCAACCTTGAAGCCCGTTGATTCGTTTGCGGTATATCCGCCCCAGGTTATCTTCATACCCTCGTATGCCGGAATAATGAAGGTTGTTCCGCCGTTGCACTGGCACCACTGGTCGGTTCTGCTTGCGTTATTGAGCTTACCGCCGTTTGTCTTTGTATCAACAACAAGCGAATAACCGTTTACTGTATAGGTATAAGGATCAGTATTCTGTAATGCAAACTCTGTATTTCCGTTATTTGATTTACCGAAATACCAGGTGTTGCTGTATGCGCCGGTTACAGGTTGAACAGTTGCTGTCGGCTCAGGTGAAGCTGTTGCTGTTTCTTCTGTGACTGTACCGAATGCAAGACCGTATACTGTGATTGTTGAAATATATCCGCTTGTTGTACAGGTCATTACAACATCACCGTCTGTTGACGCTGTATAGATCTGTCCGTTTGTATATTCGGTTCCGTCTATTGTAAGTCCTGTAGTGCTGTATAATGAGAATGTCAGCGTTGTACCTGCGGCAACATCAGGAAGAGTAAGGATTGTGTTTGTGTTAATCTGAGCCCATGTATCACCGCGTCCGTCATTGTTAAGCTTACCATTATTTGTAGAATCTACCGCAATATCAGGTGCATTTGCAGCGGCATCTGCTGTGGTAGGCTTCACAGAGCCTGTTGAGCCTTCTCCGATGTTTATTGTTTCAGCACCGTTTGACTCACCGAACTGGTATATTGTTGTATATTTCGTTTCCGATGCTTCTTCCGGCTCAAAGTTAACCTTAAGCAAAGCTGCGCCTGTACCGGCTGCATAAACTATATAAGTTTTCCCAGCCTCGAGTTCGGCGCTTATTGTATTTGGTCCTTTTACTGACGGGTATTCGCTGGCAATTTCTGTGCCGCTGGTACTGTTTTCCTTGATATACATCCATTTTTCTTTGTTTATGCCTACCGTTGCGGTAAATGTGCCACCAACCTTAGGGGTGACCAATATATCGGTATAACCGGTTGAGCCATTTCTGAACGGAAGATTGTATGGATATGTTGCAGGCAGGAAATTACTGTCCGATGTTGAGCTTACCGTTACAGCTGCAGTAACCGTAATAGTAATATTATCATCGTCCAGAATTGTATCACCTGCACTATATACTGTTCCGGCACTATCTGTTGTACCGGGTATATATTCTGATGCAGTCGCCGCACCGGCGCTTATGCTGAGCCCCGCCAAGCACGAAACGCTCATTGCCGCCGCCGTCAGGAGCGACAGCATTTTTTTGAATTTCATAAAAATTCTCCTCTCTTTCCTTTTATAATGTATAGCACGGGGCAGCGCGTGGGGTGAGAAATTAACTTCCGGTCATGTCCGCAGACGCAGGTTTCCGCAGCCGGCCGGAAATTAATTAAACAATCCTTTACGCTTACTCTGCGCATAATATTATACATTATTATAATAACATATTTTTGAAATAAAGGCAAGAAAATAAACTTGTTATGGCAAATAATTAGTTATATTTGTTACTTTTTTAGGATGTCCTAACATGACGGAGCAAACACCAAAAGAACCGATCCAATCCGGACCGGTTCTGTCAATGTATTTATCCAAGTTTAAAGGTTTTTCAGCTGCTCAGCATAAAACTCTCTTTCCGATTCCGGTATACCAAGCAGAGCCATAGCTTCTGCGGCAGATTTTCCGGCATTTGCTATAAGATTTTTTATTGCAACCAAAAAGCCCTCGGCTCTGCCCTCAGCTCTGCCCTCAGCTCTGCCTTTTGCTTCGGCTTTATCTCTCATTTCTTCCATCGCTTTACACATATCGCTCGCTCCTTTCTCGGTCTCTTTAAAATATCTGACCCTTTCAGATAATATAGGATAATTCATATCCTCCGCTCTTGTACATCTGAAATCATGCATCAGCCTTCCGAGCGGAGTATCATCTGTTATTTCACTGTTCACATATATAATATGCGCTTTATCATCAAACAAATCCCCGGTTTCCTGTATTGTTCTTTCAACATGATAAATCGGAAGCCCTTTGCACAATACGTCATTTTCAGTAATGAAAATTATATAAGTTTCAGGTAATTGCTCATGCTTTTCGCCCTTGCTGAGCGCATTTGCATCTATAAGGCTGCTGTTATACCGCGCCCTCTTAGGCTCAGCGCCGCTGTCCGCACGCTGTATTTCTATATCATATTCCTTGTTGGCAGAGTCAACAGCGTCTACGTCAAACCTGACCGAACGACCCCAGATATTATGAATTTCAATATATTTTATCTTGCCAGCCCATAAAAATCATCAAAAAATCCAGGATAGCTTACGTCAACGCATTCGCTGTTATCAAGCGTTGATTCTCCCTGTGCAAGCTGGGCGAGGATCGCAAGGCTCATTGCCATGCGGTGGTCGCCGTAGGTCGCAAAATCGGCGCCGTGTATCGGCTTTCCTCCGGTTATGATCATGCCGTCCTCGGTTTCCTCTATATCTATGCCGCATTTCTTAAACTCGTCAACAACGGCTCTTATGCGGTTTGTTTCCTTGACCTTGAGCTCCTGAGCGTCGCGGATAACTGTCTTTCCGCCTGCAAATACCGCGGCTGTGGCGATAACGGGAAGCTCGTCAATAAGACGCGGAATAATAGCTCCCCCGATCTCTGTGCCGTGAAGCTCTGAGCTGCGGATAACAATGTCTGCTACTGGCTCGCCCGCGGCGGTGCGCTCGTTTATAAGCTCCATATCCGCGCCCATTGCATTCATAACGTCTATAATACCCGTTCTTGTCGGATTAACGCCGACATTTTTTATTGTAATTTCGGAATCGGGCATGATCGCGCCGAGAACCATAAAGAATGCGGCGGAGGATATATCTCCCGGAACAAGCACGTCCTGCGCCTTCAGCGAATTGGTTCTGCCCACTCTGATCGTCAGTCCGTCCACATAAATATTTGCGCCCATTGCGGAGAGCATAAGCTCGGTGTGGTCGCGGGATTTTTCGATTTCGTGAATTATCGTATCACCATCAGCGTACAGTCCCGCAAGAATCAAGGCGGTCTTTACCTGCGCCGAGGCAATCGTCATGTTGTATTCCATACCGTGCAGCCTTGTACCGTGGATATGCAGCGGACAGTATTCGTTTTCAATATCCGCGCCCATAAGCGACAGCGGCCTTGTAACCCTGCCCATAGGACGCTTGCAGATCGACGCGTCGCCTGTTATATCGGTGTCAAACGGCTGTCCAGCAAGTATTCCGCAGAGCAGTCTTGTCGTTGTGCCGCTGTTGCCAGTATAGAGCATTTTCTCAGGCTTTGTAAGACCGTGCAGACCCTTGCCGTAAACCGTGATATTGTCGCCGTCAATATCGATCCTTATTCCCATTGCGCGGAAGCAGTCTATTGTTGAGAGACAGTCGGCTCCCTTTAAAAATCCGCTTATATGTGTTGTGCCGTCGGCAAGCGAGCCGAGCATAACGGCGCGGTGTGAGATGGATTTGTCGCCCGGAACAGTGATTTCTCCGCGGACGCTTCGCATTTTTCTTATATTCATTATGTATCATGTTTCCTTTCAAAAATTAAGTCGTATATTTGAATTATACCACAAATATTAATGTAATACAAGATATTCGGTGGTGATTTATTTTGAAAAATTCTTTTTTATCCGGCGCTGTAGTCCTCATGATAGCAAATATAATATCGAAGGTTCTGGGCGCAGTGCTGAAAATTCCGCTTACATATATAATACATGAGGAGGGAATGGCGGTTTATAACACCGCGTTCAGCGTGTACGTAATGTTTTTGTCGTTTGTTGTAGCGGGGACGCCGTTTGCGGTACAGAAGCTCACTGCGGCGGCGCATGCGAGAAATGACCCGGGGCGGGCAAGGGAAACGGTATTCATTTCTACCGTTATACTTGCCGCTATAGGACTTATAGGCAGCGCGGTTCTCTGGATAGGCGCGGATTTCTTTGCTCTTGCCATGAAGGAGGAGCAGGCGGGGTGGGCGATAAGAGCCATTTCTCCGTCAATCTTTCTTGTAGCCTGCGGCACCGCGGTAAAGAGCGGCTTTCAGGGTAGATCCGATATGGTCCCGACAGCGGTTTCACAGGTGATTGAGTCCTTTATAAAGCTTGGCGCGGGATATGCGCTGGCTGTTGTGATGCTGTGTCTGGGAACTGAATATGCCGCGGCGGGCGCGGCGGCGGGCGTTACAATAGGCGAGGCGGCGGCAACGCTGATGCTTGCAGTCTGGTATCTGCTGTCGGTAAGAAAGGTAAGACGCACCGTGGGAAACCGCCGCGAAATATTAAAGGAGCTTACCGACATTGCTCTGCCGATGCTTTTTATGTCTGTTGCCGGATCGGTAATTTCCGCCTGCGATACATCCGTTATACGCGCAAGTCTTTTGCGCGCCGGATTGTCCGCGGATGACGCGCGGTTCGTCTACGGCGCGTATACCGGCTATGCGATGATTGTGCTTAATCTGCCCTCAGGCTTCCTTGCTACCTTAGGAGTGAGCGTTATTCCCATTATCTCCGGCGCGGCGGCGGTGGGAAATGAGGAAAGAATACGATCGGTTACAAGGCGCGCGATAGGGGTTTGCGCGGCTGCCGGAGCGGCATCGGTTATAGTCCTGTGCGTGTTCGGGGAGCTTATTCTTCATATCCTGTTCCGTAACACCTACAGCGCTCCGATGCTCAGGATGGCGGCGCCGTCAGTGCTGTTTATATGCGTTATGCAGATTTCCGGCGCTATTTTGCAGTCTATGGGCTGTATCTGGCGCGCCTTTGCCGCGTCAATCGCCGCAGCGGTCATAAAGCTTGCGTTTTCCGCATTTCTGACCTCAAGACCGGAATTTAATATTTACGGTACTATTATAGGCACAGACGTCGCTTTTTTTGTCGGTATGCTTATTAACCTGTTCAGCCTTTCGCGCAAAAAAACGGCGGTCTGAACGACCGCCGCATGATATTTATTTTTTCGGCGCGGGAATACTTATGGTAACATCCGTACCCTTGTTAAGATCGCTTGTTATTGTGATTTTACCGTGGAAGGCAGATTCTATCGTTTCCTTTGCGATTGCAAGACCGAGACCTGTGCCGCCCTTGTCGCGGGAGCGAGCCTTGTCGACCCGGTAGAAGCGGTCAAAGATATGCGGGATCTGTTCCTTGGGGATCCCTATGCCGTTGTCGGATACCTTTATGAGAATATCATTATATACATTGCTTGAGAATATATGAATTTCACCCCCGGACGGTGTGTATTTGAGCGCGTTTGTAATAATGTTTGAAGCCGCTCTTTCAAGACCGTCGCGGTCTCCGATGATTTTGGGAACGTCATTTATCGGCGTATAGGTGAGAGACTGGTTCTTCTTCTTTGCCGTAAGAGAAAGTCTCTCAACAAGTCCTTCAAGCATTGCGCGTATATCAATATCATCAGCGGGTCTTGTGTAATTTGCGTTTTCGTCAAGCTTTGACAGCGTGAGAAGATCGGATATTATCTTTGTCATTCTGTCTGTTTCGGACGATATGGTATCAAGGAAGCGTGTGCGGACCTCCGGCTTTGCGTCCGGGGTGTCGGCAAGAATATCCGCATATGATTTTATAACCGTAAGCGGGGTTCTCAGCTCATGAGAAACGTTTGCCACAAAGTCGCGGCGCGCGCTTTCAAGCCGTTCATGCTTTGTAACATCGTGCACGATAACGATTATGCCGCCCTCGCTGCTGTCCCTTGAATAGACTGTGAAATTGAACTGGAGCAGCTGACCGTTTATGTGTACCTCGCGTTCGAAGTCATCGGTAGGGATATACTGCATTGACTCAAGCGTTATGTCATCAAGATTAATTTCCTTAAAAAATGTGTTGAAGGTTATGTCGTCAACATATTTTCTGTTTAAAAGACGCTTTGCCACAGGGTTGATATGAATAAGCTTACCCTTCATGTCAAATGCCATAATACCGTCGCTCATGCTCTGCAGAATCTTTTCAAGCTTGATTTTTTCGGAGGTTGTTCTGTCGGCATGCTCCTTACGAAGCTCTGAAAGATAAAACAGCGCGTTTGCAAGCTCTCCGAGTTCATCCTCCCGTTCGGATTCCGAAAGTGATGTGATATCACCGTCGGCAAGCTGTCTTGCCTGCTTTGTGATTTTTTTTATCGGTCTTGTTATTGAATAGGCAAGAATTGTTGCGGCAATATAGGCAGCTATAAACGAAATAAGAAGCGCTGCGATAAGGTTTTTTAACAATCTGCCCGACACCAGCTTCTGTACCGACAGCGTATCCTTTATGTATACGACATAGCGCACACTGTCGCCGCTTTTGAGAGGCAGCGCATAATCTATATATTTGTGTGCAATTCCTGTATTTCTGCTTTCTTCTCCGGCAAGGGCGGCATCTATGACAGGCGATGACTCAATAACGTCCGAGCCGCAGCTTGAATACTCAACCGTACCCGTCGGATCCAGAATACAAAAAATTGCCGACCTGTCAAGCCCAAGCTCGTTTGAATAGCCGCTGACAATATCAGTGATTTTTTTTATATTGTCAGGGCCGGATTCGTTCATTACCAATTCATCTTCTGTTTCGGATACGGATACCTCCGTAGCGGCATTTGTCAGCTGCTCCTTTGTATCGCTGCTGAATACATAGGAAAGAGCCTCGTCAAAGCTGTTATGAAAATAACGCACGGAGCTGAAAATTCCCGCCAGACCTGTAATAAGCTCGACAACGGTTACGAGCAGCATAAACAGGACTGTGATTTTCATGCGTATGCTTTTGAACATAATGTTTTCAGTTCCTTTTAATTATATTTTATTGAAATAGTAGCCGATGCTGCGCTTTGTTATGATATAGCGCGGCAGGCTGGGATCATCCTCGATTTTTTCTCTGAGACGTCTTATTGTAACGTCAACCGTGCGGACATCGCCGAGGTACTCGTATCCCCACACATTCTCAAGAAGGACCTCTCTTGAGAAAATCTGATCCGGCGCTTCTGCAAGGAATCGGAGAAGCTCAAATTCTCTTAAGGTTATGTCTATAATCTTTCCGTCCTTGCGTACCTCATAGCGGTCAACGTTAATTGTAACATTGCCGGAGGTAATAACGCTCTTGTCCTTAGGCTTTTCGCCTGACTCCTTTGATATTTCAGAGCGGCGAAGAATTGCCTTTACACGAGCCTTAAGCTCACGCGCCGAATACGGCTTCGTTATGTAATCATCCGCGCCAAGCTCAAGCCCCAGCACCTTGTCAACCTCGTCCTCCCGCGCGGTAAGCATTATAATAGGCACATTTGATTCCTTTCTGATTTCCTTGCATACATCCATGCCGTCCATGCCGGGAAGATTGCAGTCAAGCAGAATGAGATCGGGCTTATTCTGCCTGTACAGGTCGATACCTGTGGGACCGTCATATGCAGAAATCGTCTTGTAGCCGTCCTGCTCAAAGGTAAATACGAGAATATCATTTATATTTTTTTCATCCTCAATTATAAGAATAGTAGTTGCGTCCATTATTAAAACCCCTTCGTGACAGTGCAATAATACATAATATTTCATAAATGACATTTATAACAATAATATTGCACCTAAATTACATACATTTTATCAAAAATAAACAGATATATCAAGTATATTTAGAAAAAAAGTTAAAAAAATTTTTGCAGACACAAAAAATATATGCTTATTTTGCAAAAATTATATAGACAATCGGGAAAAATTGCGGTATAATATATAATCAGAGGAAAATAAACCTTCACCGAAAGGAGTTTATAGCATATATGGAAAAAGCAGTATTATTGACCGGTGAGTCTGCACAGCGGCTTGTAAACCGTATGGCATACGAGATTATTGAGGATAACAGGGGATCTGAAAAACTCGTTGTAATAGGTATTCAGTCAAAGGGCGTTCTTTTTGCAAAGGCGCTGCAGAAGAAGATAAGCGAGCTTGAGGGAGTTACGCTGCCGTTGGGATCAATCGATATCACATTTTACCGTGATGATCTGACCCGCCTTAACGATCATCCTGTAATCAGAGAAACCGATGTTCCGTTTACGATTGAGGATAAGAATATTATATTGGTTGACGATATTCTTTTCTCCGGCAGAACGGTAAACGCGGCCATTAAGGAGCTTTTTGATATGGGCAGACCGGCAAAAATAAAGCTTGCCGTGCTTGTTGACCGCGGTCATCATGAGCTTCCCATCCGCGCCGATTACTGCGGGAGAAATGTTCCGACGGGGCTTAATGAATATATTGACGCCGATATAACAGAGGACGGAGTAATAAAAAAGGTTACAATATGCGATAAGGAGAATGAATAAAAATGAAGCATGATTTACTTGGCTTAAAGGATCTTGATGCAGATCAGATAAAACACATTCTGGATACGGCTGCGGCGATGAAGGAGGTTGTTCTCAGCCCAAACAAGAAAACTCCTCATCTGCAGGGAAAAACGGTTGTAAATCTGTTCTATGAAAACAGTACAAGAACAAGATTGTCGTTTGAGCTTGCGGCAAAGTATATGAGCGCGAGCGCGGCGAATATCACCTCAAGCGGTTCTTCGGTGGCAAAGGGCGAGACGCTTGTGGATACCGCAGAGACGATCAACGCGATGGGAACGGATATTCTCGTCATGCGCCACAATATGAGCGGCGCGCCGCATATGCTTTCAAAGCTGGTGGACGCGTCGGTTGTAAATGCCGGTGACGGTATGAACGAGCATCCGACACAGGCTCTTCTGGATATGCTCACAATGCTTGAGCACAAGGGACATATTGAGGGTCTTAAGGTCGCAATTATAGGAGATATTTATCATTCAAGAGTTGTGCGCTCAAATATTTACGGCCTTACAAAGCTTGGCGCCGAGGTAACGCTGGGCGGTCCCTCAACGCTCATACCGATGGGGATTGATAAAATGGGCGTTAAGGTTTATGATAATGTTCATGAGGCCATAGTTGACGCCGATGTCGTTATGGGTCTGAGAATACAGCTTGAGCGTCAGAAGAAGGGATTGTTCCCGAGCATACGCGAGTATTTCCGCTTCTTTGGTATAGACGAGCAGAGACTCAAGCTTGCAAAGCCGGACGCGATCGTAATGCATCCGGGTCCGGTAAACCGCGGCGTGGAGCTTTCAACCGCGGTAATTGACGGTGAAAAGAGCGTTATAACAAATCAGGTTACAAGCGGTGTAGCGGTAAGAATGGCGGTTATGTATCTGCTGTCAAGAGGAGGCTTCTAAGAGCCGGGCTTCCATAAGCCGCACATTACTGCGTTAAAGGCAGCTTGAAATATAAGAATATGTCTGCGCTGCCTTTGCCTTGTCCTGCACGGCTTCTGAAAGCCCGGGACGAGCGAGGGAGCATATTAAGGAGGATATTATGAAAATTCTAATCAAAAACGGTCATGTGGTCGATCCGGCAAACGGTATCAATGAGGTGACAAACGTATTTATAGATAACGGTGTAATCTCCGAGGTCGGCGTTAATCCCGATCTGGAGGGGATTGAGATGGAGGTTATTGACGCTTCGGGAAAAATTGTCGCTCCGGGTCTTGTGGACATGCACGTTCATCTCCGCGAGCCTGGACAGGAATACAAGGAGGATATTGAATCGGGCACAAAGGCGGCGGTATTCGGCGGCGTAACATCGGTTGCCTGTATGCCCAACACCGAGCCGGTATGTGATAACGAGGCGGTCGTTACCTATATAAAGTCGCGCGCCGCGGAGGCAGGCTATGCGAACGTGTATCCGATAGGCGCCGTTTCAAAGGGGCAGGAGGGAAAGCTTCTTGCCGAGATAGGCGAAATGGCATTCGCTGGCGCGGTTGCGGTTTCTGATGACGGACACCCGGTAGAAAATTCGGGTCTTATGAGAAGAGCGATCGAATATTCGGAAATGTTTGACGTTGTTGTAATATCGCACTGTGAGGATATGGCTCTGGGCGAGGGCGATATGAATGAGGGACCGGTTGCATCGGCAATGGGACTCCGCGGAATTTCAAGAGCCGCCGAGGAGGTTATGGCAGCGCGTGACGCAATCGTTGCGGAGGCAATCGGCGGACGCGTGCATATTGCGCATATTTCAACAAAGGGCTCCGTTGAGCTTATCCGTCAGGCTAAAAAGCGCGGCGTAAGGATCACCTGCGAAACCTGTCCGCATTATTTTGCGCTCACCGAGGAGGCCTGCCTCGGCTTTAACACGAACGCAAAGATGAACCCGCCGCTCAGAACCGCCGAGGATGTCGCGGCAATAAAGGAGGGGCTTGCGGACGGAACAATCGATTGTATCGTAACGGACCATGCTCCCCATCACCCGGATGAAAAGGAATGCGAGTTCGGACTTGCAAAGAACGGTATTGTAGGTCTTGAGACCTCCCTCGGTCTTGGTATCAAGTACCTTGTAAAAGAGGGTGTGCTCACAATGAGCCAGCTTATAGAGAAAATGTCACTCAACCCATCGAGGATTCTGGGAATCTCAAAGGGTACGCTTTCACCGGGACATGCCGCGGATATTGTGATTTTTGACCCGGAAAAGGAATGGACCGTTGATATAACAAAGCTCCATTCAAAGGGCAAGAATTCACCGTATGACGGCTTTGAGCTTTTCGGCAAGCCGGAATATGTACTGGTAGGCGGAGAAATAGTAATTAATCAGGGAGAACTGATGAAGTAAATAAGAAAGGAAACAAAATAACATGTCAGTGGATTTGTTGGTTAAAAAGATAAAGGAAAAGGGCAATCCGTCGGTTGCGGGACTTGACCCGAAGATCGATTATGTGCCGCAGTATATACGCGACAAGGCATACGCTGAGTACGGAAAAAATCTCAAGGGCGCGTGCGAGGCAATCTGGGAGTTCAACAAGGGGCTTATTGACGCTCTTTATGACGTGGTTCCCGCGGTAAAGCCGCAGAGCGCATTCTATGAAATGTATGGTCTCAACGGTGAGGAGGTCCTTCACAGAACAATAAAATACGCGAAGGAAAAGGGACTGTATGTAATTCTTGACGTAAAGAGAAACGACATAGGCTCGACTGCGGAGGCGTACTCAAAGGCATATCTGGGAAATGTGGATATAGACGGAGTGACAGAGGAGCCGTGTCCGGTTGACTGCGTAACGGTCAATCCGTATCTTGGAACGGACGGCATAAAGCCGTTTGTAAACGACTGCAAGAGCTTTGACAAGGCGATATTCGCGCTTGTAAAGACATCTAACCCGTCATCGGGAGAATTGCAGGATATGATCGCAGGAGACAGACACATCTATGAGCATGTCGCGGAGCTTGTAAACAGGTGGAATGCCGATACGATAGGCGAAAGCGGCTACGGCGCAGTGGGCGCTGTGGTTGGCGCGACATATCCCGAGCAGGCTGCGGTGCTGCGCGCAATTATGAAGCAGTCATATTTCCTCGTACCGGGCTACGGAGCGCAGGGCGGCGGCGCGCTGGGTGTTAAGCCGTGCTTTAACGAGGACGGTCTCGGCGCGATCGTAAACTCGTCAAGAGGCATTATGTGCGCCTATAAGAAGGGCGACTGGAAGGAAGAACAGTTTGCCGATGCGGCAAGAGCCGAGGCGATCCGAATGAAAGAAGATATAACAAGCGTTCTGTGATAAAAGGAGATTGTATTATGAAGAAAACTTATAAATGCAGGCTGACTCTTAAAACGGAGCTTTGCCCGGGAATATGGGATTTTGTCGTTGAGGCTCCCGAAATTGCAGGGCTTGCGCAGGTCGGACAGTTCCTGCATATCGCGTGCGGCGGCTCAACGCTTTTAAGACGTCCGATAAGCATCTGCGACACAGGGGAAAAATTCGTGCGCTTCTGCTTTCAGGTAAAGGGCGAGGGAACAAAGCTTCTTGCCCGCACAGAGGTCGGTGAGGAAATTGACATAATGGGGCCGCTCGGTCACGGCTTTACCGTAACACCGGGAGAAAGGTCGGTTATAATAGGCGGCGGTATAGGCGTTTTCCCGCTCCTTAAGCTTGCGCGTGAGAAGGACAGCGTTGTATTTCTCGGCTTCCGCAATAAGGACCTTGTCGTCATGGAGGATGATTACCTTGAGGCAAACAAAAACCTGACCATATGCACCGATGACGGCTCATATGGCTACAACGGCTTTGCGGTTGCGGCAATGGGAGAGTATCTGCTCGAAAATAAGGCTGATATGATATACTGCTGCGGTCCCACGCCTATGCTCAAGACCGTAAAGCAGATCGCGGAGTACAAAAATATTCCGTGCCAGCTTTCTCTTGAGCAGCGTATGGGCTGCGGAATAGGCGCGTGTCTTACCTGCGTATGCGAGACAAAGAATGAGGGTATGGCAAAATATAAGCAGGTATGCACCTGCGGTCCGGTATTTGATTCAAAGGAGGTTGTACTCTGATGGCAAATTTAGAAGTAGAATACTGCGGAGTCAAGTTCAGAAATCCGATCGTTACCGCATCGGGGACCTTCGGCTTCGGCTATGAATATGACGAGTATGCTCCGCTTTCGGAATACGGCGGCTTTGCCGCAAAGGGTCTTACAAGACAGCCAAGAGGCGGAAATCCGGCTCCGAGAATTATTGAGACACCGGCGGGCATCCTTAACAGCGTTGGTTTGCAGAATCCGGGCGTTGAGGTGTTTGCGCAGTACATCATGCCGGATCTGGCGGAAAAGTTTGACACAAATGTTATCGCGAATATGTCCGGAAACACGATAGAGGAGTATGCCGAAATGGCGGAAATACTTTCTGAAACGGATGCGGCGATAATCGAAATGAATATATCATGCCCCAATGTAAAGCACGGCGGCATGGCGTTCGGAACAAACGCGGCGGTCGTTGAGGAGCTTACGCGCGAGGTCAGAAAGAGATGTAAGAAGCCTCTGGTTGTAAAGCTTTCGCCGAATGTAACCTCGGTCGCGGAGATCGCAAGAGCCGCGGAGGCGGGGGGCGCGGACGGCTTATCCCTTATCAATACTCTTATGGGTATGAAGATTGATATTAACACAAGACGTCCCATGCTTGCAAATAACACCGGCGGACTTTCGGGTCCGGCAGTCAAGCCGGTTGCGGTGCGCATGGTGCATGAGGTATATGACGCGGTAAAGCTTCCTATTATCGGAATGGGCGGCGTTATGAGCGGCGCGGACGTTATCGAATTTATGATAGCCGGCGCAAGGCTCGTGGCGCTCGGAACAGGACTTTTTGCAAAGCCGGATCTGATTCTTGACGTCAAGCGTGATATTGCAGCATATATGGAGCGCTTTAAAATTGATGATATAAATGATATTGTAGGCACTCTCGAATTGAATTAATCTAAATATATATGGAAAAACAGCGGTGAAAAATCCCGCTGTTTTGCCGTTTCTGCGGAATTTATTGGTCAAAATGCACATATAGAAATGCTGTATACAATTTAAACAAATAATGTAAATAATAAGACCGTTTCTGTGAAAATTTAAACAAAAAAGTCTGTTTTTTTGCATGTTTTAACTAAAACAGCACTTGCAAATTTGATAAAAATGTACTATAATATTTATTAAGATATTATGCAATTTCACCTATATTTTAATGGGGTACAGGTGAAAAGCACGATAAAAAATAAACTTTATAGGGAGGTTTACCAATGGCGAAAAACGCAGCGGCAGTTGCTGCTTCAACTGCCAACAAGAAACACAAATGGGTACAGATAAAGCGGGATAAGTGGATGTATCTTCTCTTGCTTCCGGGTGTTCTGTACTTCATTATCTTCAAGATCGTTCCGTTATGGGGTATTTTCATTTCAATGAAAAACTACTATGCGGGCGTTCCGTTCATGAAAGCTGAATGGGTAGGACTCAGCAATTTTATCAAATTCTTCAGTTCAAACAGCTTTATTCAGCTGCTTCGGAATACGCTGATCATCTCTTTGATGAACATCATATTCTTTTTCCCATTACCTATCATTCTGGCACTGCTTCTTAATGAAGTAAGGGTTCAGTGGTACAAAAAAACCTTGCAGACCTTGGTTTATGTGCCGCATTTCGTGTCAATGGTTGTAATTGCATCAATTACGTTCATGCTTCTTAAGGAAGCTTCATCTGACGCTACAACCGGCGGCGCCATCTTTGAGCTTACGAAAAAGCTTACCGGTACGGGTGAGCAGTGGCTGGGAAGCAAGGTTGCAATCTACTGGGTGCTCTTGGTTCAGAACATCTGGAAGGAAACCGGTTGGGGAACTATCATATTCCTTGCAGCGCTCGCAGGTGTTGACGTAGAGCAGTACGAGGCAGCTATTGTGGACGGCGCAAGCAGACTTCAGCAGCTTATTTACATAACGGTTCCGGCTATTATGAGTACCGTTGTAACAATGTTCATTCTTCGTATGGGTTCTGTTCTCGATACAGGCTTTGAGCAGATTATCCTTATGCAGAACAGCTTGAATAAATCGTCAACCGATACGTTCGATACCTATGTATATAACATCGGCAGAGTAGACGGTAACTACGGTTATTCGACCGCGGTAGGTTTGTTTAAATCGGTAGTAAGCTTGATTTGTATCCAGACTGCAAACAGACTGGCTAAGCATGCAGGTCAGGCAGGATTATTCTGATGAGGAGGTATAATTACAATGATTAGTATTAAGAGAAAAAGTCTCGGCGATATTGTAATGGACGTTGTAGTATACATCCTTCTTACAATACTTGCCGTACTGATGGTTATTCCGTTTATATATGTAATAGCGGCATCATTTGCGACAGAAACAGAAATTTTATCGAGACCTATATTCCTGATCCCCGAGGAGCCGACTCTTGCGGCGTACCGCAGAATTTTCGATATGAACGATATGGGAGCAACCGTTATCCGCTCACTCGGAATTTCAATCGGAGTAACGGCTGTAGGTACAATCGTAAACCTGTTCTTTACCGCGACAATGGCGTATGGTCTTTCTCGCTCAAACCTCATCGGTAAGAAGGTAATTCTTAATATGGTACTCTTCACGATGGTGTTCGGCGGCGGTATGATTCCTACCTTCCTTGTTGTTAAGGGTCTTGGAATGTACGATACATATGCGGCGCTTATACTGCCGGGCGCAATCAGCGCGTATAACATGCTTATTGTGCGTAACTTCTTTATGGAGCTTCCGCAGGGACTTGAAGAGGCGGCATCAATTGACGGCTGTACCGATATCGGTATATTCGTAAAGATTGCTCTTCCGCTTTCGCTTCCGTGTCTTGCAACCTTCGGTCTCTTCTATGCGGTAGGTCACTGGAACAACTACTTCGGCGCATTGCTGTATTTAGGCGATTCATCAAAGTATCCGTTCCAGCTCGTGCTGAGAAATCTTGTAATGATTACGACAGAGGATACTCTTGACGGTGAGGATCTCCCGCAGGAAACTCTTAAGATGGCAGTTATCGTTATAGGTACGGTTCCGATTCTTATCGTATATCCGTTCCTTCAGAAGCACTTCGCTGCAGGTGTTATGGTCGGCGCTATCAAGGGTTAAAGGAGGAACTATATAATGAATAATTGGAAGAAAATATCTATGCTTGTTATTGCTATGGGTCTGGCAGCGGGAGTACTGGCAGGGTGCGGCAGTGAGCCGATACCTGTCGGAATAGATACCAGCGAGCCTTCTATTTCGGTTATGACAAGCGCAACTAAAACTAATCCGGCAGGACAGGACTCGCCCGTTGTACAGGAGATAGAAAGATACCTCGGCGAGGCTATGTCAAAGAAATATGACAAGCAGTACGATAAGGTTAATCTTGATCTCCAGTGGGTTGCTACAACCGCTTACGGTGAGAAGGTTACCGCTGCAATGGGAGCTAACGAATATCCGCATGTAATGCTTGTTACAACAAGAAACTCGTCGGTTATCCAGAACTCAAAGGCAGGAACCTTCTGGGATATTACCGATGCATTCACAAAGACAGATGCGAAGTATGTTTCGGAGGAAAATCCTGAAGGTTATGTATATCCGAAGCTTGCTCAGGCAAATGCAACAGTAAACAGAAACATATCTGTTGACGGTAAGATTTTCGGTGTCTACCGCGCGAGAGTTATAGGCCGTCAGGGTGTTACGATCCGTAAGGACTGGCTTGATAATCTCGGTCTCGAAATACCGAAGACGATAGATGATTTCGAAGAGGTATTAAAGCAGTTCACGGTTGGTGATCCGGACGGAAACGGTAAGGATGATACATACGGCATGATTGTCACGAGCTATCTTGACGGTCCGCTGCATAACCTTGCTGTATGGATGGGCTCACCGAACGAATGGGGCTATGACGAGTCAACAGGCGAGTGGAAGCCGTGGTTTATGTCTCAGGGTTA
>JBJEIW010000003.1:0-21616 GCA_051877435.1 Candidatus Ornithomonoglobus sp. | reverse complement strand
TCCGCATATCCCCTCCGACAGAGCTTTATCCTTTAACGGGCTGAACATCACCGGCTCCGCGCCGTATTTCTTCAGAATATCCATATTATCCTTATAGTAAAAGCAGAACGCTTCATCATATGCAATGCCGATTTTCACACTGCCGCATTCCGTTTTTTTATCCGGTGTATATTCAATATTATCTGCTCTTTTTGCTAGCTCAAGCAGCAAATCAATATCAACCGTATCAGAAATTATCCGCGCAGTATCCGAAATCAACGCTTCAATGTCCGCCGTTTCCTCCGGTGTAACAAGACCGAGATGGCGGCTTTTTAAGGTTTTCTCAAGCCGGGGGATATATCCCGCCGCTTTGATTCCTGTTTCACGCTCTATTACAGGCTTTAGCTGCGTATAAGTCATTTTTGTGACATTGTTAAGTACCACCGCCGCTATACGGCTGTTTTCAAACTGTCCGACCAGTCCCTTTATAAGCGGAATTACCGTATATGCCATTCCCCTTGCCGGAAGTATCAGCACAACAGGGCAGCCGAGTGTTTGCGCCGTGTCATACGAGCTTGCCGCGGCACTATTCATTGACCTGCCGTCATAATAGCCCATAACTCCCTCGATAACGGCAATATCGCTTTCCTTTGCGTTTTCGGCAAAAACCGTTTTTAATTCCTCTGAACTGCTGAAAAACAAATCGAGATTTACCCCCTGCCTTCCGCAGACCGCCCTATGATACATCGGGTCGATATAATCAGGACCGCATTTAAACGGTGATGTTTTATGTCCCCTGTCTTGCAGGATTTTCAGCAGTGAGCATACTGCTGTTGTTTTCCCTCCCCCGCTCATTGCGGAGGCTATCATAATACGCGGTATACTACTTTTCATTTTCTTCGCCTTCCGCATCCGGCTTTTTGGTAAGAGTGAAAATATAGACAGGATTCTGCCCCATCATCATATCATAGCCGCCCACCTTTTTTGACTTCGCTATATTTACGCTTATGATCTCACTGTCAAGGTCAAGCTCCTCAATAACGCGCATAACCTCCGCGGCTGAATTGAGCGCTATTGTATTTATGACAATTTTAACAGCCGGATTTTTCCTGATTACACATTTAACGATCTCCTTGAGTCTTCCGCCGCTGCCGCCGATAAACACATGAGTAGGCGCGGGCAGACATTCTAATGCCTCGGGCGCTTCGCCGTTTATCAGAAACACATTATCACAGCCGAATTTACAGCGGTTCTGATTTATAAGCACATAGCCCTCGCTCTTTTTCTCAACAGCGAATACCTTTATATCATGCGATGTCAGCGACGCCTCAACAGCTATCGAGCCTGTTCCCGCGCCTATATCATATAGAATACTGTCACGGTCAAGACCAAGCCTTGAAATACACAGCGATCTTATATCCTCCTTTGTCATTGGAACCTTGTCGCGGATAAATTCATCATCTCTTATATGCCTTCCAAGCAAATTTTTCGGTGACGGGTTTTCGATTATAACCGATACCGGAGCCTTTATCTCCTCCCGCTCCGCGTCAAACATATACGAAACACCCGTTTCGCAGAGCATCTCATCCTCATAGCCGAGCCTTGAGCCTATGTGAATTATGCAGTCATTAAGCTTATAGCTGCCAAGCTGCGTTATAAGGCTGTTTATATCCTTAGGCTCATTAAGCAGAGCAAAGGTATATTTACTGTCCCTAACAATATTGCATATGCTCTTTTTGTTAAAATAATCTGTCTGCGGGCCGTGCAGGCTGACAAGCTCAGTATCGGTAACCGATATGCCAAGCCTTGCGCACATATATGAATATGACGAAATTCCCGGAATATGCACAATTTCATAAGCTTTTAATTTTTCCATAAGCCCCTTTGCTCCGCTGTAAAAGGAAATATCTCCCGAAAGCAGCACCGCCGCCGCTTCCGCTCCGCTCTTTGAGAGATATTCCTCGATTTCGTCCGGCTTATACGCCTTGTATTTTGGCTTATCATAAGCTTTTACGGCTTCAAGCATACGCTGTGCGCCGATAAATACCTCCGCGTCCTCCATTGCCCGCGCCGCTTCGGCTGTAAGTGTTTTATTGTCCCCCATGCCTATGCCTATAAGATATACCTTCATTTAACATACTCCTTAACCGCGTTTTTAAATACTTCCTCATCACCGCCGCGGCACAGCTCTCCATGCACGTTTGAAAACATCTCAAACGCATATTTTATCTCGCCGCCACAGCGCTTATTTATATAAAAATCAATCCGTTCGCCTATCCGATGCATTACATCATCAAATATTTCATACTCCTTAATTACCGCCGTCATGTCATCGGTTGTCGCGCATTCCATAATACGTTCCAAAGCTGAAACCGGCGCGCCGCAAAGCGCGGCATGGGTACAGAAAATCTCGGCTCTGCCGTCCGCTGTGCTCGAATGGGTGTTCATAATCCCGGCAGCAAGCTTTACAAGCTTTCCAACGTGACCTATAAGCACAATGCCGCTGAATTTCTTCTCTATTGCAAGGTCAATCGCTTCACCTATGAAGTTAGCGCACTTCACCGCGGAATCCATATCAAGTCCCATACTATCCCGCACAAAATCCCTGCCGTAATTTCCGGGAACAATGATTGCGTAATCATGCCCGTTCCGGCGCTTGAAATTCAGCTCAACCTTAATTGTGTCAATAACCGCGCGTGTGCTCATAGGCTCAACTATTCCGCTTGTGCCGAGTATCGAGATTCCGCCCTCGATTCCAAGCCGCGGGTTAAAGGTCTTTTTTGCTGTTTTCTCGCCGCCCGGAGCGGATATAACAACTCTTACGCCGCACTCCGCGCCAAGCTCCTCAATTACTCCGCTCACTGCATCGGCAATCATTTTACGCGGCACGCTGTTTATCGCCGCCGCGCCCACCGGCTGATCAAGCCCCGGCTTTGTAACTCTTCCGACGCCCTCTCCGCCGTCTATCTCAATTCCGTTTTCTCCGGGCATAACCTCTGCAAATATAAACATTCCGTTAGTTATATCCGGATCATCCCCGGCAAATTTTTTTACCGCGCACCTCGCCGCACTACCGTTGTACTCTGTTTCCAGAATTTCAGCCTCGATCCGCGTACCATTCGGGGTAATCACATATTCGGTTTTAACCTCCGTCCCTGTCAGAAGCATACGCGCCGCCGCCTTCGCCGCAATCGCCGCGCAGGTTCCGGTCGTGTAGCCGGATCTGAGCTGTGCCATTGTGATTCCCCCTCGCCTTAAAGATATATATATTATACCATTTTCCGCGGCTGTTTTCAACTACTATTCAACTTTTTACTTGCTTAATTATGTGTTCCGTGTTATAATAAGCTTGAAATCGAAATTTATAAGGAGATCTGAAATGATTTTAAACAGTCAGTCAATACCTATATTAGATCCTGAAACACTCCTTGAATTTATAAAATAAAGTCTGAAAAAATTCAAGGAGTGATATATAATGAGTAACCCTATAAAAAACCTAACAAAAAAAGAATGGGTACTTTGGTTAGGTTCTTTATTTATAATAGCAGTTTCAGATATACTATCGGGAGGTATTAATTTACTTACACTGATGTCAGCATGGGTAGGGATTACATCGCTGATTTTTGCAGCAAAAGGTAATGTATGGGCACAGATATTGATGATTGTGTTTAGTATCCTTTACGGAATTATTTCCTGGCAATTCCGATATTGGGGAGAAATGATTACTTATCTTGGAATGACTATGCCAATGGCGATATGGTCAACCGTAACGTGGATAAAGAATCCGTCGAAAAATGGAAAGGAAGTTGCAATTCAGAGACTTACAAAGAAGCATATAGCAGGAATTGTATTCTTTGGCGCAATTACAACTGTTGTATTTTATTATATTCTGCGCGCGCTTGATACACCTAATATTGTGCTCAGCACAATTTCAATTACAACAAGTTTTATTGCGGCTTCGCTTACTATGCTTAGAACATCATACTATGCTCTGGGGTATGCGTCAAATGATATCGTGCTGATAATACTATGGGGACTGGCATCAATAGATAATCCGGCCTATATTCCTGTAGTAGTAAATTTTGTGATTTTCTTTCTCAATGATATGTATGGTTTTATAAGCTGGAGGAAAAGAGAGGTAATTCAAGATTGAACAGCTTTCGGTTTAGACCTTTCTTTGATTGGAGGAATACATAATGGCATATTTATTTGTACATTTCCGTGAAAAGTGGACGGACGACGGGGAGCAGGTTTATTTTGCTCTGAGCAGGGACGGCTATCGCTGGGAGGAGGTCAACGGCGGCAAGCCTGTTATTACCGCAACAAAGGGTGATTTAGGCGTGCGGGATATAGTAATAACACGCGCGCCCGATAACAGCTTTGTGATCATGGCGACAGACCTTGCGCTTATAAGAAATATAGATAAGAAGTATCAAGGAAATATAAAAAACGCGTTCAAGGACGGCAGCAAGGCTATTGCGATGTGGAAATCGGACGACCTGGTAAACTGGTCGGATGAAATTCTCCTGCAATTTGATGACGATACTCTCGGCTGCTATTGGGCGCCCGGAATATTTTTTGATGACGAGAGCGGAGAATATATTATTCATTGGTCCTCCTCAAACAAAAACGATGATTACAGCGGATTAGCGATATACTACAGCCGTACAAAGGATTTTAAAGCCTTTGCAAAGCCTGAATTGTTTTATAAAAAATCCGACAGCGAGCTTTTGGACTCATTTATCTGCAAAGCAGACGGAACCTATCATTTGTTTGTTAAGAGCGCGGACAGACCGAAAGCGGTTATACATGAAACCTCAAAGACCTTAAACGGTCCGTATATAAGAGATACTCAATTTGACGAGCAAATGAAAAGGCTTGAAAAATGCCATGCGTATGAAGCGCCCATGGTTTACACCCTGTCCGACAAAAAGCTGTGTCTGATGATGGATTTCTACGGGTGCGAGAAAAAAGAGGATATGGGCTATGTTCCGTTCGTTATGGACTCTCTTGATGATGTGCGGTTAAACCGCGCTGAAGAAAAATTTGTATTTCCATATAAATTCAAGCACGGCGTGGTAATGGAAATCACCGATAATGAATATGAAAGAATCAAGCGGCATATGTGCCGTAGCTGAGCGCAGAGATAAATCGGAATTTGATGAAATGGTGAATTCCTGTTTTCTTGAATAACCGGGGATAGAACCATGATTATTCCGGATTGCTACGGAAAGTAGCGAAAAAATATTTAAATGACAAATACTGTTTCTTGTTTTGTAAAAGGTGTTTTGATATTCTTTGAATGAATTAAAAAATAACTTTAAAAAACCGGAGGTAACGACAATGACTTTAGAAGAACAAATCAGAAATTACAGAAAACAGACCGGTATGTCTCAAGAAAAAATGGCAGAGAAAATTGGCGTGTCAAGGCAAGCAATTACTAAGTGGGAAAATGGAACCGGAACACCGGATATCTCAAATTTGATAGCTATCGCAGAATTGTTTCAGGTATCTTTAGATGAACTTTTAATAAATGAAACGAGTAAAAGAAAACAGTCAGACTATATATATGAAAGTGCAACAGAATATGATATAGATAGAGTTAAAAATTACGATATCAAGCTTGGCGGGGCTAATACGGTCGTTTTGCAAGCTTGTGAAAGTGAAAAAATAAGAGTTGTCCTGTTATCAAACTTAATAAAACAGATTCAGAGTGATTATAAGGTTAAAATTGACGATATCAAGAATAAAATTGATGTGGAAATTCAGAGAATGAATGGTGCAACAGAAGCTCAGGCAAAAGACGGATTAACAGTTCAGTTATTTATTCCAAATAAATATATGGAAAAAATAGAGCTTGCAGTAAATTCTAAACGTGTTGAGCTAATTAATGTTGAAAATGATATTGTTGAAGTAGACGGCAAGGTCAATGAAGTATTATTAAAGAATGGTAAAGGCGAAGTGGAGATTAATTCAAATCTTGATATGGTGATTAATCTGATTTCACATGAAGGAGCAGTTGAAATAAATCAAATTTCGGCAACATCAAAGATATATATTCCTGATGATTATGCTTTTAGGACTGCAAAAAAAGGAATCGCAACATCAATATATTTTGAAAAGCATGGAAAACGTGTAGATGATTATTCATCAGAAGATGCTGATAATTATATTGAATTAAATGGAATGAAAAGCGAACTGATAATCGCTGCAGGACAGGAGGTATAGTTCATGGAAAAGTACATCTACCGTCCGGTTCGATTTTATGTTACAGTATTTGCATGCACCTGGTTTTGGTGGCTGTTTGCTATATTTTTTAATAGAGAAACCTATCTTTATCTCGGAATGTTTCTTGGACTAATTTCTCCGGCTGTAATTGCGATTATTACCGTATTTACATCCAAGAACAAGGCATTAGTACGGGACTTTAAGAGAAAAATTATTGGATTTTACAGAATTAAGCCATTATATATTTGTGCTGCAATATTGTTATTTGCGCTTGTTGTTGCGGCATCTATAGGAACATCAGTACTGTTTGGCGGAAGTGCAGACCAGTTTTCGTTTACTGAAGATTTTTCATTTTCAATAGGCGGTTCGTCTGCATTGCTTACCATTCTTCTGGCATCAATAATAGAGGAACTTGGCTGGCGCGGATATGGTGAGGATGCGGTCGGCGCATATCACAGCTGGTTCAAGGAGTCTGTCATTTTTGGCTTTATATGGGCATCATGGCACATTCCCTTATTCTGGGTCCCGGGTACATATCATCATGGACTTAGAGAAATGGGCATTGTATATGTTCTTAATTTTTTAATAAGTGTTATACCCCTAAATTTTCTTCAGACATGGGTTTATGTAAAGAATAACAGAAGTATGCTTGCCACCATAATTTTTCATTTGTTTATTAATGTTATGCAGGAAAAAATAAATATGACTCCTGAAACGAAGTGTATTGAAACGGTTTTTGTTGTCATGGCAGCTATTATCATTGTAATTACAAATAAGGAAATGTTCTTTGAAACAAAGCATATAGGCAATCTTTTGGAAGAACAGCATTGAGAGAAATTAGAAGTTTTCTTTTCGCATGGAAATCAATAAATTCCGGTAGGTGATTATATGAAAACAGGTTATATTATGACAAACGAAAAAAAGAGTATTGAAGCGGCTAAACGGGGATTTGAGGAGAGTTTCTCTGACGGAGAATTCTATAATAAGCAAACACAGGATGAAGAACATTTAAACGCTATACTTGAATTTCTGCCGATAAAATCGGGTATGCGGATATTGGATTTGGGCACAGGGAGCGGTTACTTGTCCTTTGCCGTTGCAAAAAAATATCCCGAAGTAAAAATTATTGGATTGGATATAGTCGAAAAAGCATTGGAAAGTAACCGAAAGAAGGCAAGCAAAGCAAAATTGAATAACATCGGTTTTGTTAATTATGACGGCGCTGATTTTCCTTTTAACGATAAAAGCTTTGACATGGTTATATCCAGATATGCTCTGCATCATTTCCCTATGATAACCGCAAGCATTGCAGAGGTCTGCCGTGTTTTGAAATGGGACGGATACTTATTTATTTCAGATCCAGCGCCGAATGCAAATGACTCACAGAGATTTATAGACGCATATATGCAGTTAAAAAAAGACGGTCATATTAAATTTTATACTTCGGAGGAATGGATAAATATCTGTGAAAAAAGCGGTTTGAAGCCGGCAGGTTCTTTTCTCAGCAGTATTCGCTTTCCAAAGAAAAAAGATACCGCTTACGGATTTGAAGAACTTATAAATAAATATGATAAAAAAGTTGTTGACGGATATAATCTTGAAATTCTCGAAGATGAAATTTATGTAACGGAGAGGGTTAATAACTTATTATTTCATAAGCGTCAAGCTTCCTCTTGCGATAAAAAACGGAGACTTAATCGTGCCTGTTCTTAATTCTGCTTGGGATTTAATTACATGGGTTTTATAAGGAACATTGGGACGGTTCTGTTGCCTAAAGAGCTTGAGAATATAGAAAAAATTATTTTCGTAATTTTTGGGAATTACAAATGCAGATAAATGATATAGGCTATTTGTCTTATGATTTAATCCGGCAAGCTCCGGTTTATTGTGCTTATAATTGTAAGCATATCAGAAAAATACGACAGATACTGTTATGAAAGGATACATAAAAATGCTTGAATTTATATTTGTAGGGTTTGGCGGAGCTGTAGGGTCCGTGCTGCGCTATGCTATAAGCCTGATACCGTATAAGCAGACCTTTCCGCTGCTGACATTAATAACAAATATCTGCGGCGCGCTGCTTATAGGCTATATAGCCGGGCTTGCTTCAAGGCAGAATGCTTCTCAAAATCTGAATTTATTTTTAAAGACCGGTTTATGCGGCGGATTTACAACCTTCTCCACTTTTTCATTGGAGGCATATAATCTGTTTCAAAGCGGCAGCTATGGCTGTGCGGGTATTTATGTGATACTTAGTCTGTCAGGATGTTTTCTGGGCGTATGGGTCGGCAATATGCTTGCAGGGTAAAACAGATCAGAAAATTGTGATTGGAGAGGGATACAAAGATGCTTGGAATATATTTATCCGGGACAGGGAATACAAAACACTGTATTGAAAAATTAACAGGTTTATTGGATAATTCTGCAAGGTCTATACCTTTAGAATGCACCAACGTTATTGAAGAAATAAAAAAGAACAGCACCATAATACTTGGTTATCCGACACAGTATTCGAATGCACCTTATATGGTTAGAGATTTCATACACAGAAATAAGTTGCTATGGAATGACAAAAAAATATTATGTGTTGCTACAATGGGGGCTTTCAGCGGAGATGGCGCAGGTTGTACTGCAAGACTGCTTAAAAAATATGGTGCAACTATTCTGGGTGGACTTCATATAAAAATGCCGGATTCCGTCTGTGATAGCAAACTTCTTAAAAAGACGATTGAACAAAACAAAGAAATTGTTATTCAAGCAGATAAAAAGATAGAATTTGTTGCACAGCAAATAAAGCAAGAGAAATATCCTAAAGACGGTATAACGTTGATTTCTCATATTATTGGTCTTTTGGGGCAAAGACTTTGGTTTTACAGAAAGACAACAGGATATACAAATAAATTAAAAATCAGCAAAAATTGTATTGGTTGTGAGTTGTGCGTTTCTTTATGCCCTATGAAAAATATTTTTATTCAAAATGGTAAGGCAGTTGCAGACAATAAATGTACTATGTGCTATCGCTGTATCAGCCATTGCCCGCAAAAAGCAATCACGCTTTTAGGTAGTGAAGTAAAAGAACAATGTCAGTATGAAAAATACCGTTAACAGAACAATGGTGCGGAAGATCGGCATTTTGAGCACAATGAACCCCAAAATCATAAATTTTAATTATACGCAAAAACGAGCTGCCAGAAGCAATTCAGACAGCTCTCAAGTCGAACACTTAGTATCGCATATGGGCAAGCGACATTCTATCAAACCGACCATTCAACACGCATATCGGTAAGCGTGAACGGCAACATAAGCATACCGCACAATTATTGTATTTAAATACCGTCTTAATCATACTGTATATTAAAAAATATTGCAATAGTAATGTTGCGCAAACCTCCTCAATACTTCCCGTTTTATCCTGTTGGCATATACTATTGTTTCCACCATCACGGATTGCACTTCTTACATGGAACCATACCGGCATTCACAGCCTCTTCCCGTGTGGCAAAATAAACGCGGTTAGCCTCGTTTGGTAAGGTAGAGCAAGACGTACGATGAAATTTATATGAGTTTTTGTTGCCTATGTACGCATATTGAGTTGAACCTGAACCGGATGAGCCCGAAGAAGCGGCAGCTGAAGAACCGGATGAGGAAGACGAAGCAGATGTAGAAACCGATTTGTCAACATTCAGGTTCTTTGCTTCAGGTATGGCGGTCGGAACCGGAGTAGCTTTCAGTTTTTCGTTTTCGGTTAAAAGCTTTTGATTGTCAGCTTTTAAATTATTATTTTCTGATGTAAGCTCCTCAATCTGAGCGGAAAGCTCCTCTTTTTCATTTGTCAGTGTTTCCACCTGTTCGACAAGTGTTGCTTTTTCTGTAGCTAATGCGTCATACTCCGTCTGTGGCACTTTTGCAGTGCAGCCGGATAAAGCAAAAGATAATGTTAGTAGGATTAGTAATTTTTTCATATTGTCAGCTCCTTTTCACCTTGCCCGTAAAGCTTATTATTACTAAAATATCCAACAGAAATTGTCCCGTCATAGAACATCATTGTGCCTAATCCGGTAAGATATCCATCTTCGTTAAAATCTCCTGAATATATAGCTTCTGACGTATACCATGCTCCCTTTGCGATAAGGGAGTATTTTTCTACATCAGATATTACAATAGCTGCACAGTGCAAATTTGTCATCAATAATACATTCATAAATATGCTTTGCGATTATTTAATTCAGCGCCTATATTAACAGTTGAATTAATCGGGCCTACGATGCTGCTATTTAAGTCACCTGTTGAAATATTTGGAGGCTGAGTGTTGCCAAGCAGATAATCGCTTGAGATACTAAGTTGTTGAGCAAATCAGAATTTGCTACAAACTAAAAAGAAACGGCTTAACTTACGCAGTTAAGCCATTTTCTTTGGAGCTGGTGAGCAGAATTGAACTGCCGACCTCTTCATTACCAATGAGTGTAACCATTTTCAATAAATGGCTTAATCACATTATTTCAAGCATTATCCGGACGCATTTTGACAACTTTCTGACAACTTCCCGACAAATTTAAATATCCCTTTTTTTAATTTGTATGCAGGCTTAATCACATAAAGATTATTCAGTTTATGAATATATTTATTATTGTCGGCGTTCTGCAAATGCGTATAAATACCCAGAGTAACTGACACGGAAGAATGCCCCAACAGATATTGAGCTGTTTTAACATCAACACCGCTATAAAACAATTTTGTTGCATATGTATGACGGAATATATGTGGCGTAACATCATCGGCAAGCCCTGCCATAGCATGCAGACGATCCCAAAACCTACGGAAAGCTCCACGCGACATGTATCCTCCATGAGCGGCAGGAAATAAAACATCGTCCGAAATAATCGGTCGAAGCGTATCAGCCAACTTATCCGGCATCGGCAGTGTTCTCATACCGGCTGCTGATTTAGTACTGTTCTTAACTGTAGATTGGTTTGATCCGAATATCAAGGTTTTGTTTACATGGATTTTCTTATGGTCAAAATCAATATCTGATGGGAGCAACGCGAGGGCTTCACCACGTCGGAGCCCTGTGTACATTAATATATCAACAAAAGCTCGTTGTTTTGGCTCCAGCTCAACCGATTGCAGGTTCTTTATCTCTTCATCCGACAACACACGTTTTTCTTGTTTTACTGCTGACGGCAATTTAAGCCCGGATGATACATCTTTAAAAATATACTGTTCCTCTGCAGCTGTACGAAACATTTGTCCCAAAGTCAGAGAAACCTTTTTCGCAGTTGCAAAGTGCCCATTATCAATCAGTTTATTCAAAATTGATTGCAGTTCGTTACGATGTATTTCTGACAGTCTCTTTGTCCCTATTGCCGGAATAATATGTACATTCACCGAATACTCGTACCCCTTGTATGTATTTATTTCCACTTTGCCGCGTTTATAGGTTTCTAACCATAACTTTGCCCATTGCTCGGCGGTAACCTCTCTATCGTCAACCACAATCCCCTTATTGGAGGCAGCTCTCAGTTCCGCGATCTTATCATCAACCTCTTTAATGGTTTTGCCGTAGACATATTTCTTTTTCTTCTCGCCGTCTATGTTCAGCATTATAGATGTACAATACCGACCATCGGCACGCTTTTTGTATTTAGCCACAGAAATATCACCTCATCACGGATTGCAGAGTTTACATGGCACCATACCGGCATTTACAGCCTCTTCTCGTGTGGCAAAATAAACGCGATTAATCTTGTTTGGTAAAGTAGAGCAGGATGGGCGATGAAATTTATATGAGTTCTTATTGCCTATGTATGCATATTGAGTTGAACCCGAACCGGATGAGCCTGAAGGAGCGGCAGCTGAAGAACCAGATGAGGAAGACGGAGCAGATGCAGAAACCGATTTGTCAACATTCAGATTTTCCGGTATAGTGTCACTATTACTCATATCCTCATGTGATTCCTTATTATCATCTAATTTTTCATTCTCGTCTAACTTAGCTATCTGTTCAAAACATTTATTCATTACAGTATAATAAGATGTATCAATATATTCGTCTTTAATGATAATAACGGTTCCAACAGATTTACCCCAAAGAATGCGCGCTTTTTGCTCTCCTTTTGTTAATATATAATCTTCATTGTGCTTATCATTTTTAACACATGTCCAACCGTCACCCTCAATAGCGGAAATATAATCGTTTATGTTATTAAGATCATAATTATAATTGTATCCATATGGTGAAGAAATAGAAACAACGTCATTAAATTTACCGTAATCAATTAAGTCAATACCATTAAAATATGTATATATCTTGGCTTCTGCTGTATCTTCCGGTTCCTCTGTTGGTGTTATGGTAGGAAGAATTAAATCTTCCTGCGAAGGTTCTTGTGTTGTTATAGATATGGGAATCAATTCTTCTGTAAATATATTTACACTGCTATTATTGCCATCCCAGATAACGGTACAGTCGCTCGCTTCAGAAATCGCTCTGACAGGAACAAAGGTGCTTCCGTCTATAATAACCGGAGCAGTATCAAGCGTATATGTATTATTATTCATAAATTCCATTGCTTCATCGCTGTAGTACGAAGGAAATGAAAGCAAATCCTGCCCATTGAAATAAGTAATAGCTTGCCAGCCTATGGTTAATATTATCTCCTTGTCTGTTTGCGCATTATATGCAAAAACCGTTTTGAGTTCATCATTCCATTCAACCGAATATCCCAGTTTTTCAAAAATTGCCCTCATAGGCACCATAGTATAATCATTGATAATTTGTGGCTGCACATCAAACCGAAGCTGCTCTCCGTCCACAAACACTTTAATTTCATTATCAGCCGCCACGGCCGGAATGGTTGCTGTAATCATAGCGGCACTTAATATTGTTGCAACAATTTTTTTCATTTCAAATCCTCCTCATATAATACAAATCATTTCCAATAATATTCATAATCGTCTGAATCATCTTCATCGTAGTAATCGTCTTTATTATGTTCCTCATGCCACAAATAGCTCTCAAGATCATCAATTCTATCTTCCAATTCGTCGATTTCGTCAATAAGCCGCCAATTTTCTTCTTGCAATTCATCATAATAATAGCGTAAATCCTCACAATAACGATACAAATCATCATAATTATCAGGGAACTCATCATCTGGCTGATACACATAATCGTCGTATTCCGGCGGTGCTTGTGTTACGGTTAAGGCGGTTGGTATCTCCGTAGGCATTACTGTTGGCGTTGAGGCGGGTGCCTCTGGCGGCGTTTCAGAAATCATTTCTGTAGCAATAGGCGCAGAATCAGTGTTGCCGCAAGAACATAAAACTGTCGGGATAAGGGCAAGACTTAATAATACTACAATTCTGTAATTGTTCACTTGTCCTCCTCCAACTCATACGCAAACTGCATAAGCTTCATTTGCTTTTTACCGTCAACGTCATTATAAATACGCAGCAAGTCTTTTTCGTGCGTGGTGAGCTGCCGCTCTGTACCGTTGTGTATTGTAACAGGAGCGTTTGCTTGTCCTACAACACCAACATTATCATGAGCATTGCTTACTGTAACTGACTGGCGAGGCTCACGTCCCAGAAGATAGTCAACAGAGCAATCAAAATAGTTGGCAATGGTATCTAATTTAATCGCTGTTGGCATACTTCTCCCGCTTTTCCAATCGCTAATATTGCCTGTTGATATGCCTGTATCTTCAGACAGTTTTTTTGCTGATATACCCTTTTGTTGCAATAAATCAAATAAATTATCCAAATTAACCAATTTCATACACTCCTTTATATACATCATTCACAAATATCTCGTAAATACGAAAATTATCGTTGACATATCTCGTATTTACGAGTATAATATACTTATAAACTTAATAAGGCGGACAAACCTAAAAAGTTTAGTGCTGAATGCTGTTAATTTCTTTACCCACCTATTTATTATACAGCATTCAGCAAAAATTGTCAATTCAAAGTTAATAAATTAATAAGAAGAAAAAGGAGGATAAAATGTCAATCAAAATAAAATTATTGGAGCTTGGCAAAAGGCAGACAGATCTTTTAACAGAGCTTAGAAAACGCGGTTGGAAGAGCCTTCAGCCGTCGGAACTGAGTATCATAGTAAACGGAAAGCTGACAACGCCTAAAGCACAGTCGGTACTTGCAATGTGCGACACGATACTCTCAGAATGGGAAACCGGAAAGGAGTAAATCATGGAAGAAGAGTTAAATGGCTTAAAAGAAGAATTAAAGAGCTTAAATAAAAAGCTTGATGAGGTCATTGCCCTGTCAAAGTATGTGCCATGGAAAGGTCAGTTGACAGTCGACCATTTCTGTGAGCAGTTCGACATTCCGAAAAAGACTGTCATGACATGGATATATGACAAGAAAGAACACTTCCCCGCTTATAAACAGGGAAAGCACTGGTATGTGGATATGAAGAAATTCCCGAACTGGCGTGATAATAAGCATATTCGGTCCTACAAATACGCATAGGGAGGAGGAAAGCAATCATGATAAACACAGACAGATTTGTATATGCACCGGATTTGTATTCACTGCATGACACCGATAATATATATTGCTCCTGCTGTGGAGATGTAATAGAACCGCTATCGGAGTATTACGAAGTCGGCGGTGAATGCTACTGCATGGGCTGTGAAGCGCACGCAGAGGACGCAATCCTCGAAGCCGTGCGTGACAGTTACATAGTAGCAAACGAGTAGAAAGGCGGTGATAACGATGTACTATAACACTTGTCCGCACTGCGGGGCGCATCTTGACCCCGGAGAAAAGTGCGACTGCGAAAAATCTGAACCCGAAAGGAGGACAATCAATGTATCCGTCATTAGAAGGTGTGACAGCCCTGTTGGAATTAGCTGCGGCAGCAGCGGGCAGTATTGCCTTTGCACTTAGCTTTGAGCGCAAGGACAAGCAGCAGGAAGCGGACGCAAGCCGCCGTATGGCGGAGAACAAGCGCCGCTATGAACAGGAAATAAAAGAAGCCGGGTGGCGTGTGCAGGCTGAAATGTCGCGGGAGGCGGCGAGAGAGAATATTGAAAACAATCCGCTTCCGGACGGTAAGCATCGCGGCAGCATCCGTTTTCACGGTATGACCGAAAAGGAAACAGGGGAAATAATGCGCAAAATAAAAAATGGCGAACTCTCTTCCAAAGAACACCGCCATTTTCTGAACACTACTGACAAGCAAGAGTTTGTCAGTGCTTCAGCACAAAATTATTATATCACTCCTGTTTCTAAATGTCAAGCCTGTTAATAAAATTCAGCGGGCTTGGCAAAAGAAAGGAAGGAATCATAATGGACAAATTAAAAGCAAGAGCAAAGCGCAGGCGAAACGAGCTGCGCAGAAAAAAAGCGGCAGAAGCCGACAGGAGCCTTGCAAAGGAATTTAATACTTACTACGCTGAGCGCGGAATGCGCCATGATTTCAGCCCGAAAGAGATACGGCGGGCATACAAGGAAGTGGAGCGTGAAAGCACATGCGAGGCTATAGTCGCCAATACAATAATTACCCTGTGGGCAATGAACAAGCTTTACGGCTACGGCAGTCAGCGGCTGTTCCGGCTTGCATGTGAAATAACAATCCGTGTCGGGTGGGTCGGAAGGAATGAGCGCAGTATAAAGCAGCTTGACGAGGAACTGCGGCTTGACGCGCATTTGAGATATACGGACTACTGGAAGCAGCCGAACATATCAAAAGGACTGCCGATGCAGGAGTATCAGCGCCGTGATGCGGTGCTTAAAACTGTTCCTTACACCTTGCCGATACATCTCCATGCGGTGTTTTATACGCTGTTCAGCGATACCATATCGCGCCGCAGTATCCGAATGGAGCGTGTAACGTCAATGATATGCGATACCGTTAAATATGCGGTGGAAAATAATCTTCTTGATAGTTATCGCGCTGATTTGGAGCGGCACGGCTTTAAGATTGATATGCAGGGACGCTACGGCGGCAAGGGCGTAAAGGAAGAAGAATACGACAAGTATATGAGGCGGATCAAGCCGTATGTGTAAAGGAGGCATTGCGTTCTGCATAGCAGAACAGCACAGCCGGAATGAGTGAAACGAATGGAGGAATATAATGGACAGCAAAATTGAAAGAATCAGCACGCTCAACATGAGCCGCGAGGACTGGCTCAGAGAGCGAAAGAAAGGCATCGGCGGCAGTGATGCGGCAGCAATATTGGGAATGAACCGCTACCGTTCAGCCTTTGACGTGTACGCCGACAAGCTTGATATTGCGCCGGAGACGCCGGACAATGAAGCAATGAAGCAAGGACGCGATCTTGAGGAATACGTCGCAAGACGGTTTTCGGAAGAAACCGGCAAGAAAGTACGCCGGGAGAACGCTATATTATACAATCCCTCTTATCCGTTTGCGCGGGCAAATATAGACCGCGCCGTAGTCGGTGAAAAAGCCGGACTTGAATGTAAAACCACAAGCGTATTGAACCTGAAACGATACAAAAACGGGGACTTCCCGGAGGAATACTATGTGCAGTGTATGCACTATCTTATGGTTACCGGCTTTGAGCGTTGGTATCTGGCTGTACTCGTATTCGGTACGGATTTTAAGGTATTTACAATAGAGCGTGATGAGGACGAAATAAAGGCGCTTGAAAGTGCAGAAAAGGCATTTTGGAACAACTATGTGTTAAAGAAAAATCCACCCTCACCGGCGGGAACAGACGCCACAGACGAGACGATAAAGCACCTTTACCCCAACGGCACGGATGACCGTGTAGACCTCAGCGGCTTTGATGCAGAAATAAAGCGGCTTGCTGACGTAAAGAAATTCAAGGCGCAGTATGAGAAGGAGCAAAAGGCGTTGGAGCAGAAAATAAAGCTCTATATGGGAGACTGCTCCTACGGAATAAGTGATTTATGCAGTGTTACCTACAAGGAACAGGAACGCCCGTCATACGATACAAAGAAAATAATTGCTGACTTTGTGCCGGAGGGCACTGATTTAAACGATTACATAAAAACAACAAAAACAAGGGGCTTCAGAATGAAAACCGCATAATGAATGGAGGTATTGCGTTTCACAAAGTGAAACAGCACAACCGTAATGAGCATAGCGAATGGAGGAAATAAAATAATGGCAGGAAAAATTCAGACAGCGGCGCAGAATAACGCCGTACAGAACAATAACGGAACAAAGACCTTGCAGGAATATCTGAGAGGCTATCAGAAGGCATTCGCGAACGCGTTGCCGAAAATGATCACCCCGGAGCGCTTCACAAGAATGGCGATGACTGCGCTTACTACCAACGCCGACCTTTGCAACTGCACGCCTCAGAGCTTTATCGGAGCGTGTCTGAAAGCGGCACAGCTTGGTTTAGAGCCGAATACTCCGCTCGGTCAGGCATATCTGATACCGTACAAGAACAACAAAAAGGGCGTTACTGAATGTCAGTTTCAGGTTGGCTATTTGGGTATGAAAGCTCTTGCAGAGAGAAGCGGACAGGTCAAAAGAATTGCTGCCCATGTAGTGTATGAGAACGATGAGTTTGATTATGAATACGGGCTGGAGCCGATGCTGAAGCACAAGCCGGCAAAGACAAACCGTGGCAAGGCAGGGTATGTCTATGCTGTATATAATCTTGTAAACGGCGGATTCGCTTTTGAGGTTATGAGTATTGAGGATATAAGAACTCACGCAATGAAATATAGCAAGCAGAAAGACCGCATCACCGGCGAATTATCAGGAGTGTGGAAAACCAATTTTGAAGAAATGGCAAAGA
This sequence comes from Candidatus Ornithomonoglobus sp., assembly GCA_051877435.1. Lineage (GTDB taxonomy): Bacteria > Bacillota > Clostridia > UBA1381 > UBA1381 > Ornithomonoglobus. Next base: position 3,644 of record JBJEIW010000003.1, on the reverse strand, counting down.
AAACGGTGCTGAAGCATCTGTTAAAATATGCGCCGCTCTCAACCGAAATCGCGCAGGCTGTAAGCTATGACAGTATGAAAATTGAGACGGATTTATCGGGCACGCCGGACCATGAAATGGAGCTTGACCTCACTCCGACATATATTGTTGACGATGAAACCGGCGAGGTTACAGAAACCACAAGCACTATTGAGAAGAAGCCGGCAGACGCAGACAGCAACGGTCAGTACAGTATAAGCTAAGGTGTGCTCTATGCAGAAGGTCAATACAGTTGATATAAACAATTGCGGACTGCTGCAAGCGATCATATTGAACATTGCAGCAGAAAATCCGGGTATATCAGCATATGAGCTTACAAAGCGTATCCCTTATTATTCCCCGCGTTATATCGTTGAGGTTCTCCGGGGAATGGTACAGGACGAGATAGCCGAGCGCAGCAGCGACGGTAAATATACAACCGTAAGCAGCGCGCCTTTGGGCATATGTATATATTTTGACCCCGAAATCGCATATGTTAGAGACCTGCCGCAAGCCATAGTGTATGAGCGTATACGTCATTTGAAAAGGGCTACCTATGCGCGGCTCAAAAATGATCTATACATACTGGGAAGCACAAGGCTGTACAAATCATTACAGTGGCTGCGTGATGACGGTTTAATCGCAAAGGTATACAACCACCGTAGCGTATTTTATGAAACGAGGTGACGCGCATATGATATGCAGAATAATGAAGCTGAACAATTATACAGTCATTGCCAACGACTGTATAAGAGACCCGGAAATATCTCTTAAAGCAAAGGGACTGCACACTCTTATGATGTCACTTCCCGACGACTGGAATTACAGTGTAAAAGGGCTTAAATCTATCTGTAAAGAAAGCGACAGGTCGATAGAGACCGCGCTTGCCGAACTGAAGAAGTTCGGCTATCTGACAGTCGAAAAGCTTCCCCCTCGTCCGGGGCAACCTAAAATAGGCTATGTATATACCATATACGAAGTTCCGGTGTCGGAAATTGAAAACGGCAAATATTCTGTAGAGGTACAAAATGTAGGGCTACATAATCAAGGGGTACAAAACGTACCTCTTGACAGCACTTCACAAGGGGTACATTCTGTAGGGGTACAAAATGAAGGGGTACATCTTGTAGGGGTACAAAATGACCCACAACTAAATACTAATATACTAAATACTAATAAACCAAATAAAGATAGACTAAGTACGGATAAGGAGCCGCGCAGCGAAAAAACAGGCTATGCTTTAATTCTTGAGCTGTATAACAACCTCTGCCCATCCCTCCCCAAAGTAACAGTATTAAACAATTCACGCAAACAGGCGATAAAGGAACGGGCCGGAGAATATAGTCTTGAGGATTTCAAAACCGTATTCCGAAAAGCCGAAGCGTCAGATTTTTGCAAGGGCAAGAAAGGGAGCTGGCGCGGGGCGAATCTTGACTGGCTTTTGAACCGCAAATACTTTGCCCGGACATTGGCAGGCAACTATGACAATGACCATGCCCCCGGATGCGCACAAGAAGCAGATCTGCCGCCAACAGAAAATATCGGCGAAATAGAGCAGCGGTTCATGGAACTGTACGAAAACGGAGGTACGGCAAATGCGTAACTACATAAAGGAGTTCATGGACGACAACGGCATAGCAGAGGACGAGCACTTTTTGATAGAGGGTGAAAAGCCCGAGTTTCATTATCACAAAGGCGGCAGGAGCGTAAATGGAAACAAAATATGATGATACATGGAGTGAATTTGAAATAGCATTAATGGAAACGGTGAAGCAGATGCCACCGCTGACTAAAGATGTCAATTTCGATGCTCCGATAAAATACCGAAACGGAACAATTCGAAACAAGGCATACATAAAAATGCGCGATACTGTGTTCTACTGCCCGAAGTGCGGTATGATACCTATAATGCAGCAGCACCCACAAACAAAGCTGTACCGGGTATGCTGCCCGAAGTGCCGTATATACGCCCCGGAGGGAACAGACAAAGAAAAACACGAAGCATATAAAAAATGGAATGAGTTCGCTAAGAGCAAACTAAGATAATGAAAGGATCGAGACAATGACAGTTAAAGAATTAAAAAATATATTAATCTGTTGCGCCGACGATGCAACAGTAAGAGTGCGCTGCTGCCCCAATGGCGTGGAGGACGGCAGTGAGATAGAGGTAAATGCCATATACGTTGACAGGCTTGTACGTATCACGCCTGAGCCCGAGGAACGTGGAACCACAAACGAATGTTGCATTATTTCGGGCTGAAAGGAGGATAACATGAATTACATGGGCAAAATCGCCGAGATGCTCGGCGTGGAAATGGGAGAAAGATTTGATATAAAAGCAGACTTTGGCTTGACAAATAATAATTGTTATATCTGTGAAAACGGTCTTTTTGATGAAGATGATACCCCGATACCTGCCATATTGAGCAATATTTTGAGAGGAGATGTAGAGATATTCAAGAAGCCGTGGAGACCGAAGTATGATGAAGAATATTGGTATATTAGTACAGAGGACACTATTCTCAGAACCAAAAGAAACGATTGCACATGGGATTACATGGCAATGTACATAGGCAGCTGCTTCCGCACCGAAGCCGAAGCCGAGGCACACAAGGACGAGATTATGGCGAAGTTTAAGGCGGTGATGGGCGATGCGTGAAAGATTGACAAAACAGGGACAAGATTTTGAACATCAGTTCTGTTCAGAATGCGAGTGTATTTTTTATGGAGAGCCTAATGGATGTAATGCTCCTAATGGATCGTGTACAAGTTATTGCTATTTTACTGAGGCTGCCGAACGATTGAGAGAATATGAGGACGCCGAAGAAAACGGCTTGCTTGTGCGGTTGCCGTGTAAGGTTGGTGATACAATTTGGTATGTACCTCCGGCAGAGTGTAGAGAAGGTGCAGGAGAATACACTGTCACAGGATTTTGTTTTGATAAAAGTGGATGTCAAATCAGAACATATAACCCAAAGGGCGTCATTATATACTTTTATTTGGAGTATATCGGCAAAACCGTATTCCTCACCCGTGAGGAAGCGGAGCAGGTATTGGGGGAGAAGCAGCCATGAAAGAATTAACAAGAGAACGTGCCATACAGTTACACCGCAGATTGTGGCGGTGGATAGCGCTTAAAACACTGAAAGAAAAGCGCATTGTATCAAAGGACGAGTTTCCTATGTTTAAAGACAATACACATAACGCTGAGTGCCTTTGTTATTGTTGCGAATATGCAAAACAACAAGAAGAAGGAGCGATACATTATAGTCCTACAAGGTGTGTGTATTGTCCTATAGACTGGGGAACTGATGGCACAGATTTTGTTCATTGCACAAACAGTATATTTGGTGGATGGGAAAGAGTGGGAAATTACAGGATAGCCGCCGAACTGGCGTTTCAGATAGCGGCGTTACCGGAACGGGAGGATAATAAGGAGGCGCAGGAATGACAGATAACGAGATTATAAAGGCTTTAGAATGTTGCACAGGTCAACACGGCAGATGTACAAGTTGTCCATTCTCAAAGGAAGGTACAGTTTGCAGAGAAATGAAAGACAGTTATGTTCGTGACTTCATCAACCGTCAAAAGGCAGAGATTGAGAGATTGGAAAAAGAACTTGAATT
>JBJEIW010000002.1:0-4785 GCA_051877435.1 Candidatus Ornithomonoglobus sp. | reverse complement strand
TATAATCCGGGTACAAGCCGTGACAGTATGCTGAGAAAAATACGCGGCTGGTTAAACGGCAGATATGAGCCGTCCGACAGGGAGACATATTTGCAGCTCTGTTTTGCGCTCGGACTCAGCGAGAAAAGGGCGCAGGTCTTTTTACGCTTCTGCTCGGACTGCGGGCTTTCATTACAGAAACCCGAGGGAGCTTACATATTCCTTTGCGCTCAGAACAGGAATGAGCTATCCCGAAGCTGTGTCGCTGTATAATTCGCTCCCGCCTTTGCCGGAGAAAAAAGGAAATGAAACGGTCTATACGGAAGCACTGTACAATGAATTTTATCATGTTCAGACAGTTGAGGAGTGCAGAGCCTTTTATGCGAATAATCTTGACAAGCTCGGCATGCTGCATAATACCGCATAACAGACAGGAGCTTAAATGCGGCAGCGTTATATCCCATAAAGGTATTGCATTTGAAATCACCGGACTGCTCGGCCGCGGCGGGAATGCGATCGCCTATACGGCGCAATATTCGGATTCCGTTATTGAGGGCGGAGTCCATCAATGCTTTGACAATGTGGGTATTACCCATGCAAGCGTATGGGAGGCAAGCCGGATTATATGCGGTGATACAGCGGGAGAATGGCTTGATAATGACGCTTTGGCAAAGGAGGAGGAAAAATATCGGGGATTTACTCGCTGCGAGCAAGTTTTTAAGTGAGCATCGTGACACATTTATCTCCTTCGAAACTCCGGAGCAGATCGGTAATATAAGCTCATCTGAGGTTCGGGTGCTTATGCGTTTGGGCGATCGCAGTGTGAAGAATTATCTTCATCCAAAGGTGTGGAATATTTTGAAGCAAACTGAACATATCTCGGAAGAGAGCATAACCAACTTTCATAAGGATGGATATGAGTTTTTAAGTAATTTCTACGAAGCGTCGATTACATTTAATGGACTTACCTACGGTAATGCGGAAGCGGCATTTCAGGCGCAGAAGGTACTTGACAATGAGGAACGTATGAAGTTTTGCAGATTGACTCCGAATATAGCAAAGAAGCGTGGAAGAAAAGTGCAGCTCCGAACGGATTGGGAGGAAATCAAGTTAGAATTGATGTATGAAATTGTAAAGTCAAAGTTTGAACAAAATCCCAAACTTGCTCAAAAGCTGCTTGCGACAGGAGAACAGGGGCTGGTAGAAGGCAATACTTAAAAGGTAGCATAAGCTGCAAAATAGACAAACACCGCGCCCTGAAATTGGGCACGGTATCCAAAATTTTTGTTATTTAAAGTGTCTGCTTGACGGGGCGGGGTTCATTTTGATACAGCCTTTTTAAGTTATTTTTATTCGGCAGGTATACCGCCGTTATCGGCTGCGGTTAAAGCTGATGTATCCGATGCGGCGGTATTTGATGAACCCGCGCCGGAGGCGCTTGTACCCGACGACCCTGTTGATGACGATGTAGCGCTGCTTGTACTGCCGCTTGTGCTGCTGCCTGTACCTGAGCTTGTACCTCCGGAGGAGGATGTGCTGCCGGTTCCTGATGTGCTGCTCTTGGTTGTGGTTGACGATGTCTGACCGCTTGTTGTACCGACTGCTGAACCCGTGCTGCCCGATGCCGGAGTGGCTGTGGTTACGGATGAAGCTGCGGAGCCTGTCTGAGCGGCGTTATTAGCCGCCTCTGTCGCTGTCGGCTCAATTGTGCTTAACTCAGCATTTGAAAAGTCAATCTCATCAAGTCTGTTAAATACCCAGCCTTCGTCAATAAGCTGCTCTATAAGCTGTGCGAGCATATCAACAGTTGACTGCTTATCCGCCGAATCGTGCATCTGGATTACAAGATTGTTAAGCTGCGGTTTGTACTTATTAAAGTAGAACAGAAGGTTCTCTGCTGTCTTTGTAACTCCTGTAACATCATCTCCGTTTGATGAATTCCAGTCACACTGGTAAAAGCCTTCTTCCGCCGCTTTTTCTGCGAGAGTGTCTGTTTTTGTATAATTACTGCCGCCGGGGAAGCGGAAAAGCTTGAACGGTTCGATACCTCCGGGCGCGTTTGCAGTTATAAGCTCATATGTTTTATTAATCTCGTTCATGAAGGTTGCTTCATTGGAATATATTGTACTGTAAACATTGGTATATGAACTAACCGACGCGAGATGTCCCTCCTGCATAACTCTTGTACAGAGCTGCGGATTTTTCTCGATTTCCTTACCGGTCATAAAGAAGGTTGCCTTGATATTGTATCTGCGCAGAACATCAAGAATCTGAGGAGTTATTGTTTCATCAGGTCCGTTCTCAAACGTAAGATACGCGTGATTCTTCTGTCCCGAATTTTTTAATACGGTAAGCAGATCATTGCTTCCGGCCTTCGGAGCAGGAATACCGACAGCTGATGCTGTTTCCGTCGAGAATGGCATTTCCGAGGCCGAAAGAGGATCCTGTGTTGCAGTAATGCTGTTTACCGCCGTTCCTTCACTTTTCTTCTTGCTGCTGCATTTTGAAATGCCTGAAATTATGATAATAATTACCAATATAAAAAGCGCTGCTGAAAGAATCAGCTTAATAATACGCATACGCTCTCTCTGTTTTCTCTGACGCTGAAGACGCTCACGCCGTCTCGCTTCAAAATCATTTGACATTGCCAATTTGTTCACCTCAAAAATAGTCTGTATTTGTTAATAACCTTTCTGAATTATTATACACTATGAAAACGTAAAATTCAATCTTTTTTTACAAAAATCTTTTAAATTTTGTAAAAAAAGATTCCCCATAAATCGGGAAGTGCTCAAAATTGTTTCGTTAAGCCATTTCAAAAACTTAAAGCTCATCAGATTTCAATATATGGCGGATGGTATGATTATTAAAAAGCATATAATTAATGTATTGTATTTTTAATCCGTTTATGTTAAAATAAATACATAAAAGAAGGAGCGTAGTGTTATGAAAAGTGAAAAGAGATTTAAAAATATTGTGAAGGAATATATATTTCCGGTTCTTATGATTACAGCGGGCGCGGTGCTTGCGGCATTCGCTCTGGAGGAGTTTCTTGTTCCCTCAACCATTCTTGACGGCGGGATCACGGGCGTAAGTATGATACTCGATAAGCTGACGCCGATAAACATGAGTGTATTTATTGTAGTACTCAATCTGCCGTTTCTTATCATCGGCTTTAAGCAGATGGGTAAATGGTTCTTTATGAGAGGTATTTACGGTATGCTGTTATTTTCCGTGATGCTCGAGGTGTTCCATGATCTTGCAAATGTCACGGAAACGGAGCTGCTTGCGGTTGTGTTCGGCGGAATAATTTTAGGTGCCGGAGTAGGTCTTGTTCTGCGCTACGGCGGCTGCCTTGACGGAACGGAGATTGTGGCTTTGCTTATAAGCCGCAAAACATCTTTTTCTGTAGGTCAGATTATTCTCTTTATAAACGTATTGATTTTCGGAGTCGCAGGACTGCTATTCGGCTGGGACAGAGCGTTGTACAGTCTGCTTACATATTTCATTACCTTTAAGGTTATTGATGTAGTTGAGGAGGGCCTTGAGCAGGGCAAGGCGGTTATGATTATAACCGATGACGGCAGAGCTATTGCCGATGAAATCTATAAGCGGCTCGGACGCACCTGCACACTGCTTGAGGGAGAGGGACTTGTGAGCGGCAAAAAGGTTGTGCTTTACTGTGTTATAACCCGTATGGAGATTTCGGTCATAAAGCATATTATCCATGACAGTGATGCGTCGGCGTTCGTTACTGTGACCGACATTTCAGAGATTATCGGGCATCACATAAAGAGAACGGATGAAAGCGTAATAGATACTATATAGTGTGCATTAAGTACTTCGTATTTTAATAATAAGCATATAAAACAGAATAAAAATAATCCTCCCGTATGCTGTAATCAAAACGGGAGGATTTTGTCATTTCAAACCAAATTCCTTTTCACCCTTATACAGAGGTATTTCATAATGCAGGTCCGCGTTTGGGAAGGCGTCAAACATTGATTTCAGCATTTTTGCCTGGGCGCTTGCCCACTCAATATCCGTTGCATACTGATGTGTTCCGGGGCTGTCCGGATTCCAGCGCATTTTATAAAGCGTGTTCTGCCTGTAGTCAGGGTTATTTATATAGTTTTCACTTATCCATCGCGCACCGCCGTCTATTGCAGCGTCAACCGTTGTCCAGCCCATGCTGTATGCGTATTGTGAGCCGTATAAAACCGCTCCGGCATCATATGCGCCTATGCCGAACATATTATAGACAACAGTGCCGTTTACGTCAACACCTCTCGCAAGCTGCGACATTCCGTCTCCGGATTCAAGACAGGCATGCGTCACGAGATAAAGCTCGCTCAGACCATATGCATCGGCGGCGTCCTTGAACTGCTGCCCCTTTCCTTCAAGAACTCCCTTGCCCGTAAGATAGCGGTTAAGCGTATCAACGTCAATGCTGTTTGACTGCGACAGGTCTATAAACTGATATTTTCCGTAGCCGGAGGCGTGGGATGCCGGATCAATCTCCTTTTCCGTTTCTGCTCTCTGCGCTTTTCTGTTTTCCGAGTATTTAACCGGCTCAATTGACATCTGGAAGTCGACCATATCGCTAAGTGTGTAGCCGTATTGAATAAACTGTGGCTTCGACTGAAGCTCCGCAATTCTTTCCGAAACCGACTTTGAAATCACGTTATACTTAAAGCTGCCGCCGGAAGATGAGGCGACCTCAATTTCAAAGGTATCCATAACTCCGTTTGCAGCCTGTGCTGTAATAACCGCCGTTCCGGTATTTATGCCGCGTATAACGCCGTC
>JBJEIW010000001.1:0-4793 GCA_051877435.1 Candidatus Ornithomonoglobus sp. | reverse complement strand
GATTATTATTCTTATCGGTGATAATTGCGCGGTGCAGCGCGGTGAGCTTTTCAATATCCTCTGTAGCATACAGACAGGGGTCATGCACAGCCTCAGGCGCAAGCCTTACCGAGGTATAGTTCGGGCTGTCTGCTGTTGGATAATACGTTTCAGAATTGTTGTAGTTGATTACGCTTGCATATTCTATATCATAGGTATCAGGAACACGGTTTTCATATCCCGTAATATCAAAGCCTATAAACAGATATATAACGCACATCATCGCAAGGTATATAACAGACGGTTTTACGATTTTGCCCGGTCTGAAGGTGCGCTCTATTATCATTCTTGCGGCAATAATTCCGGCAATTCCGAAGGGAACAGCAATCCAGAAGGTTCCGTCATCCTTTAAAAAGGATGTTACATATACATAGCCGAGAAATCCCGCGCATACCGCGACACCGTACAGAAATACGGGGTTGAGAAAGCCGAAGGCGGTAAGCTGACCGCTGTTTTCAAGCGCGCGCTTTTTATATGCGGCAAGCCCAAGCACAAAGAACAATATTCCAAGAGCTATGTATACAAATATCATGCCTTCAAGCAGCTTGGCATAGCCGGCATAGATATGTGATGAAACCGACATACTGCTGTTATTTACATATCCGTAAAGATAGCGGCTGCAAAGCAGATCCGTAATTCCCTCAATAAACAGCGGCAGCAGCATAACTATATACGGCAGCACGATTGAGGCGAACACGTTCGCTGTAAGCATCGCCGCGGCTGTGCCAAAGCCTGTAATCAGGAATACATAGACAAGCGTAAGCGCCGCCCATAAGAATGCGTCCGAGGGGTGGATACCCTTAATCGTAAGCATTATCAGCAAATTTATTGCGACAGGTGCGGTCAAGAGTACAGCTGTTGATGCGAGGTGCGAGAAGTAAAGCGTTTCGCGCCGCAGAGGAAGGCTGTGAATGGTGTGCACCGCGCTCTTGTGATGCAGATACGAAAATATCATTGCCGGCGTTACAATTCCGCAGGCAAGCGCCGCAAACGCGGACGCCTGTGTGCCATTGGCAAAAATCACCGCAAAGCTGTCCGTACTCTTCTCATACGCAATGCTGTGAACGGTGTTGTATGCGGGCATAACCGCCGTAAGCAGCAGCAGAACGGTAAACATCGCTCCAAGATACCAGTAGCGGCGCATATCGGATTTTATCACGCTTCTATTAACCAATGATTTCAAGCTCATAGCCCATACCTCCCAGCTCATAAATAAATATCTCCTCCAAAGAAAGCGGAACAACATCGAGAATAAGCGGCGAATATGCCCTTATTTTCGCTTCAATTTCCTCATAGCCGCCGCGCAGAATAAGCATATCCACACTGCCGGACTTTTCGTGCTTTAAAATGTCAAGCGAGTTTTTCAGCTCATCGGGCAGTCCTCCTCTGAACGCGGTCTGAACCTTGTGAATATTGCCCTTTACCTCATCGAGCGCCTTTTCTATCGCGACCTTACCCTTGTTCATTATCCCCACATGGTCGCACACGTCCTCAAGCTCTCTTAAATTATGCGAGGACACGAGCACCGTCATTTCACGCTCCGCAACGTCGGCAAGCATTAAACTCCAAACGTTCTTTCTCATAACCGGATCAAGCCCGTCCACCGGCTCGTCAAGAATCATAATATCTGGGTTTGCCGAAAGTCCGAGCCAGAATGCTGCCTGCTTCTGCATACCCTTTGAAAGACGGCGCGCTCCGCGCTTTATATCGATCTTAAAAATATCCGTCATAGCCTTAAACCGTTCATCACTCCAGCGCGGATAAATTCCGCGATAGTATGCCGCCATGTCCTTGATTGAATAGCCGGGGAAGAAGTAGAGATCGTCGCTTACATATACCATGCGGCCTTTAACCTCTGTGTTTTCGTAAACCTCCTGTCCGTCGATGCTTATCTCCCCGCTGTCGGGGTGGTACACTCCGGTGAGGTTTTTAATAATCGTGGTCTTGCCCGCGCCGTTGGGTCCGACAAGACCGTAGACCGAGCCTTTGCCCACGCTGATATTCACGCCGTCAAGGGCGGTAAAATCTCCGAAGCGTTTAACAACATCATTTACCTTAATCATTTCACTATCATCTCCTATTCGTTATAAATCATCTCGATTGTCCTAATAAGTTCGTCCTTTGTAATTCCCAGAAACCGCGCCTGTCTTACGGAGCCTTCAAAGTCTGCTTCAAGCTCAGCCGTTTCCGCTTTTTTGCGGATATGCGATATCGGAGCGGCAAAGCTGCCCTTTGCGCGGACGGAATATATATATCCCTCAGCCTCCAAATCCTTATACGCGCGCTGTATGGTGTTCGGATTTATCGTAAGCTGCTGCGCAAGCTCGCGCACCGACGGGATTTTCTCATTCTCGTCAATCGCTCCGGTGATTATAAGCTCCTTGATTTTTTCTTTGATCTGCTCATAGAGCGGTCTGTGGTCCGACAGGTCAAGCTGTATCATTTCAGTGTCCTCCCTTCTGTACTAACTGTATTAATTATTATAATACAGTTAGCACACTTTGTCAAGTAGTTTTTTAAATATTTTCCGCGCTTTTGTGTCTTACATTTCCAACAAACGGATATAATGATTTGCTTCGCGGAGAACATGGTCTGCCAGCAGGGGAAGTATCACAGACCCTATTTCACATTTCTGGATTCCGATCGTTCCCGCCTGCTTGAAGTCCTTAAAGCGCAGAGTTTCTTTAAGTGATTCCGCGGTCAGATCGCGTGTTATAAAGTCATTCTTTTTTCTTGACTGCTCAAGAAGCGCAGCATACTCGTTTGCAAAGGTATCTGATGTTTTAATCAGTTCGGCTTCTGAGGGGTCTAAAAGACCTCATATAAACATGGCGTGCTCCATCATAATACGATTCCAGAACTGCTCGTTATTCTTCATAAGGTCGTCGGTCAGAGTGCCGTTTTCAAGGGCGTTTACATAATCTCTGTAAAGCTTCGCTTCTCTTAGAATGTGCTCAATCAATAACGGATAGTTCATTGTAAATAAACGGCAGCTTCTTACATTGCTTAAAATGTGCCCCTTAAATTCAATCAGTCCGTTGAGCAGCCTAATCGCTCTGCGGTTCAGCCCGGCAATTTTTCCGTGAAGCTGAGGATTGACCTTCTCGCCGCCTTCTTTGCCGCGGAGCCTTAGTTCCCGTTCTGTTATCCCTGTGTTTATTCCTATGAGGACGGCTCGTTCCGACCGGAAAGCACAATAACCGCGGGGAAGCGGCGGCGATACTTGCAAGGCTGCTTAGTCTGTACACAATGAACAGCACCGCGGGAACGTCTTACAGCGACAGCGCCGACATTCAGGACTGGGCAAGGGAATCGATAGGGGTCATGAGCCGCTATGGCATTATGAATGGAGTGGACGACACGCATTTTGACCCAAAGGGCACATATACGATTGAGCAATCCGTTGTGACGCTCCTAAGAGCCTTTAACACCATAACAGACCACGGATATTTAAGGCTCCCCGCAATACCGTCAGGCGGTAAATACTATACCGTATACTGCGAGGGCTATCGTAACGGGAGAATAGAGCTTGCGGTGTATGATACGGAGGAGAACAGCAAGCTTGTCAATGATAATGGAATTCTTTCCGTGAGCGGCTGCTACACAAATGACGTAAAGTATTATTTCTGCGGAGGCAGATGGGTACAGTTTGAAAGCGGGTATGAAAGAATAAGCAACAACGCCCAAGCGGTGCTTTGGAGCAGTAAGTAATGAAAAGACCGTTACAGCAAAGCGGTGGCGCTGCTGTAATGGTGTTTTGCTGCTTTAAGTGTAAAACTATATATTTATAAAGGTGTCAAACTTTCGATTTATAGGGGTATTTTTTGTCACATAAATATCAATTTATTATTTTTGTCTAAAAAACTCTTGAAAATTCATGGCTTATATGGTAATATATAATTATATAAATTTGAATTCATGAGGAGGAACATATTATGAATAACATTCCAAAGGTTAAAGTGGGTATTGTTGCGGTAAGCCGTGACTGTTTCCCGGAAAGTCTTTCAGTAAACAGAAGAAAGGCGCTTGTTGAGGCTTATGCCAATAAGTATGATGCGGCTGACATCTATGAGTGTCCGGTTTGTATCGTTGAGAGTGAAATACATATGAAGCAGGCTTTAGCTGACATAAAGGCGGCAGACTGTAACGCGCTCTGCGTATATCTCGGCAACTTCGGACCTGAGATTTCAGAAACAATGCTCGCTCAGCAGTTTGACGGACCTAAGATGTTCGTTGCGGCGGCTGAGGAGAATATCGGCGTATTGTCAGACGACCGCGGCGACGCTGACTGCGGTATGCTCAACGCAAGCTATAACTTAAAGCTCCGCGGAGTTAAGGCATATATTCCCGAATATCCTGTCGGCACCGCTGAGGAGTGCGCTGACATGATCAACGAATTTCTGCCGATCGCGCGCGCGGTTATCGGTCTTTCAGACCTCAAAATATTCTCATTCGGTCCGCGTCCGCTCAACTTCCTTGCATGCAACGCTCCGATTTATCAGCTTTATCAGCTCGGAGTTGAGATTGAGGAGAACTCGGAGCTTGACCTCTTTGAGAGCTTTAACAAGCATGAGGGCGATGCGAGAATCCCTGAGGTAGTAGCAGACATGGAGAAGGAGCTTGGCGCGGGCAACAAGAAGCCTGAGATACTTGCAAAGCTCGCTCAGTATGGGCTTACCCTTACAGACTGGATCGAGAACCACAAGGGCTCGAAGAAGTATTTCGCGATAGCGGGCAAGTGCTGGCCGGCATTC